>JAHDYJ010000057.1:0-3390 GCA_023383795.1 Burkholderiales bacterium
CCCATTGCAGCGCTTCGGTCCGCGCGGCCTCGATCTCGGCCGCGGAGCAGCCGAAGTGACCGAGCCAGTGCGCGACGATGTCGAGATACTCGTCCTGGTCGAACGGGTAGAACGAGACCCACAGCCCGAAGCGCTCCGAGAGCGAGATCTTCTCCTCGGAGGTCTCGCCCGGGTGGATCTCTTCGCCCACCCGCTTGTACTCCAGGTTCTCCTGCATGAACTCCGGCATCAGGTGCCGGCGGTTCGAGGTGGCGTAGATCAGCAGGTTCTCGGAGGTCGCCGCGATCGAGCCGTCGAGCGCCACCTTCAACGCCTTGTAGCCCGGCTCGGACGCCTCGAACGAAAGGTCGTCGCAGAACACGACGAAGCGCTCGGGCCGCGAGGCGACGAGGTCCACGATCTCCGCGAGATCGACCAGGTCCTGCTTGTCGACCTCGATCAGCCGCAGGCCGCGCGCCGCGTAGCGGTTGAGCAGCGCCTTCACGAGCGAGGACTTGCCGGTGCCGCGCGCGCCGGTGAGCAGCACGTTGTTCGCCGGCCGGCCGGCGAGGAACTGGCGCGTGTTCTGCTCGACGAGCGCCTTCTGCCGGTCGATGTCGCGCAGGTCTTCGAGCTGCATGCGATGCAGCTGCGCGACCGGCGCGAGCCAGCCGCGGCCGCCGCGCTTGCGCCAGCGGAATGCGACGCTCGCGCCCCAGTCCGGCGCCGGCATCGGCGCCGGCAGGATCGCCTCGAGGCGGTCCACCAGGCCGTCGATGCGGCGCACCAGCTTCTCCAGGTCCTTCATCGGGGCGGCGGTCAGGTCCGGTACTCGGCGTTGATCGTCACGTACTCGTGGGAGAGATCGCAGGTCCACACCGTGGACCGCGCCTCGCCGCGGCCGAGCACGACCCGGACCGTGATCTCGGCCTGCCGCATGACGCGCTGCCCGTCCTCCTCGCGGTAGGCGGGGTGGCGTCCGCCGCCGGCGGCGACGAGCACGTCGTCGAGGTAGAGCGACACGCGGTCGACATCCAGGTCGCGGATCCCCGCGTTGCCGATCGCGGCGAGCAGGCGGCCGAGATTCGGGTCCGAGGCGAAGAAGGCCGTCTTGACCAGCGGCGAGTGCGCGATCGCGTACGCGACGCTGCGGCACTCGTCGCGGCTCGCGCCGCCCTCGACCCGGACCGTGATGAACTTGGTCGCGCCCTCGCCGTCGCGCACGATCGCCTGCGCGAGCACGGCAGCCACGCCCGCGAGCGCATCGCGCAGCCCGGCGTATGCCGCGCTGCCGATCGCAGCCGGCGGATTGCCGGCGCGCCCGGTCGCGACCAGCACAAACGCATCGTTGGTGGATGTGTCGCCGTCGACGGAGATGCAGTTGAACGTCTCGTCGGCGATCTCGCGGACCAGACGGTCGAGCGCGTCGGGCGCGACCGCGGCGTCGGTCGCGACGAACCCGAGCATCGTCGCCATGTCGGGACGGATCATGCCCGCGCCCTTCGCGATGCCCGCCGCGTTTACCCGACGGCCGTCGAGCTCGAGCGACCGGCCGCTCGCCTTGGGCACCGTGTCGGTGGTCATGATCGACTCCGCGGCCGCCACCCAGTTGTCCTCGCGCAGGTCGGCGACGCACGCCGGGAGGCCTCCGGCGATCCGCTCAACCGGGAGCGGCTCCATGATCACGCCGGTCGAGAAGGGCAGCACCTCTCGCGCTTCGCAGCCGAGCGCCGCGGCGACGCGCTCGCAGCACGCGCGCGCCCGCGCGATGCCGTCCGCGCCGGTGCCGGCGTTCGCGTTGCCGGTATTGACGAGCAGCGCCCGGATCTCCGCGCCGGAGGCGAGATGCTGCTTGGTCACCGTCACCGGCGCGGCGCAGAACCGGTTCCGGGTGAAGACGCCGGCGACGCGACTGCCGGGTGCGAGCCGCACGAGCAGCAGGTCGCGCCGCCCGGCCTTGCGGATGCCGGCCATCGCGACGCCGAGCTCGACGCCGTGCACCGGAGCGAGGGCGCGCCGATCGGGCGGGAGGAGGTTGACTGCCATTGCGGGTGATGGGTGATGGGTGATGGGTGATGATCGCACAGGCTTCGATGCCTGGACGCCGGGCGCCTCGTCCTAACCGCCTACCGTCAGCTGCCCGCCGCGCCCCGCATCACCCATTGCCCATCACCCGTCGCCGTTCAAGCCAGCTTGCCATGGCAGTGCTTGAACTTCTTGCCCGACCCGCACGGGCACGGGTCGTTGCGCCCGACCTTCTCCATCGCCCGCTTGAAGGGCGCAGGCCCGGCCGGCCGCGTCTCCTCGCCGGTCGCCGCGGTCGCGAGCGCCTCCTCGTAGGAGGAGTGCTGGTACTGGACGTTGGCGACGGCCGGCGCCGCCTGCTCGACCTGCACCACCTGCTCGGGCGTCTTGATCTTGACGTTCATCAGCACGCGGGTGACCTCGAGCTTCACCGTCTCGAGGAAATGGCCGAAGAGCTCGAAGGCCTCGCGCTTGTACTCCTGCTTCGGGTTCTTCTGCGCGTAGCCGCGCAGGTGGATGCCCTGCCGCAAGTGGTCGAGCGCGGCGAGATGCTCGCGCCAGTGCGTGTCGAGGTTGTAGAGCAGCAGCCACCGCTCGTACTCGCGCACCTGCTCCGGCGGCACGACCGACATCTTCTCGGCGTACAGGGCGTCGGCGGCCGCCTGGATGCGCGCGAGGATCTCCTCGTCGCCCACGTTCGGCTCGGCCTCCATCCAGGCGCGGACCGGCGCCTCGATCTGCAGCTCGGCGGCGAGCGTGCTTTCGAGCCCGGCCACGTCCCACTGTTCCTCGACGCTCTCGGCCGGGATGTGCGCGCGGAAGATGTCGCCGATCACCCCGTCGCGCAGCGCCTTCACCTGCCCCGAGAGGTCGCTGCCCTCGAGAATGCTGTTGCGCAGCGAGTACACCGTCCGCCGCTGGTCGTTCGCCACGTCGTCGTACTCGAGCAGCTGCTTGCGGATGTCGAAGTTGTGCGCCTCGACCTTGCGCTGGGCGCTCTCGATCGAGCGCGTGACCAGCGGATGCTCGATCGGCTCGCCCTCCGGCATCTTGAGCCGCTCCATGATTCCCTTGATCCGGTCGCCGGCGAAGATGCGCAGCAGCGAGTCCTCGAGCGACAGGTAGAAGCGCGAGGATCCGGGATCGCCCTGGCGGCCCGAGCGGCCGCGCAGCTGGTTGTCGATGCGCCGCGACTCGTGGCGCTCGGTGCCGATGATGTGCAGACCGCCCGCCGCGACCACGTGGTCGTGCAGCGCCTGCCAGCCGCCGCGCAGCTCGGCGACGCGCCGCTCCTTCTCTTCCGGCGCGAGCGCGGGGTCGGCGAGCACGAAGTCGACCTGCTTCTCGACGTTGCCGCCGAGCACGATGTCGGTGCCGCGGCCGGCC
>JAHDYJ010000057.1:3400-26634 GCA_023383795.1 Burkholderiales bacterium
CGGCCTCGCGCGCGTGCTGCTTTGCGTTCAGCACCTGGTGCGGCACGGCATCCTTCTGCAGCATGCCGGCGAGGAGCTCGGAGTTCTCGATCGAGGTCGTACCGACCAGCACCGGCTGGCCGCGCGTGTGGCAGTCCTTGATGTCGGCGAGCACGGCGCCGTATTTCTCGGCGGCGGTCTTGTACACCTGGTCGAGACGGTCCTCGCGGATCATCTTCAGGTGGGTCGGGATGATCACCGTCTCGAGACCGTAGATCTGCTGGAACTCGTAGGCCTCGGTATCGGCCGTGCCGGTCATCCCGGCGAGCTTCTCGTAGAGCCGGAAGTAGTTCTGGAACGTGATCGACGCGAGCGTCTGGTTCTCGCTCTGGATCGAGACGCCCTCCTTCGCCTCGATCGCCTGGTGCAGACCGTCGGACCAGCGGCGGCCGGGCATCAGGCGACCGGTGAACTCGTCGACGATCACCACGTCGCCGTCCTGGACCACGTAGTGCCGGTCGCGGAAGAACAGGTTGTGGGCCCTGAGCGCGGCGTTCAGGTGATGCATCAGGTTGATGTTCGCCGGATCGTACAGGCTGCCGCCGGCGGGGATCAGCCCGACGCGCGAGAGCAGCTGCTCGGCGTGCTCGTGGCCCTCCTCGGAGAGCAGCACCTGGTGCGCCTTCTCGTCGACCCAGAAGTCGCCCGGGGCGTCCTGCGCCGCCTGCCGCTTGAGCATCGGCGCGACCTCGTTCATCCGGTAGTAGAGCTCGGTCTTGTCCTCGGCCTGTCCGGAGATGATGAGCGGCGTGCGCGCCTCGTCGATCAGGATCGAGTCGACCTCGTCGACGATGGCGAAGTTGAGCGGGCGCTGGAACCGTTCCTCCACGCTCATCGCCATGTTGTCGCGCAGGTAGTCGAAGCCGAACTCGTTGTTCGTGCCGTAGGTGATGTCGGCGCCGTAGGCGGCATGCTTGTCGCCGTGCGGCATCTGCGACAGGATGGTGCCGACCGACATGCCGAGGAAGCGGTAGATCTTGCCCATCCACTCTGCGTCGCGGCTCGCGAGGTAGTCGTTCACGGTCACGATGTGGACGCCGCGGCCGGTGAGCGCGTTCAGGTAGGCCGGCAGGGTGGCAACGAGCGTCTTGCCCTCGCCGGTGCGCATCTCGGCGATCTTGCCCCGGTGCAGCGCGATGCCGCCGATCAGCTGGACATCGAAGTGGCGCATGTGCAGCGTGCGCTTCGCCGCCTCGCGGACCACCGCGAACGCCTCGGGCAGCAGTTCCTCGAGCGCGGCGGCGCGCGCGAGGCGCTCGCGCTCGCGCGCCTGCGCCTCGTCCTCGCCGTCCGCAGGCGCGTCGCCCGGCCTCAGGCGCTCGGCGAGCCGGGCCCGGAGCTCGCCGGTCTTGGCCGCCAGCGCCTCGTCGGACAGCGCGGCGATACCGGGCTCGAGCGCGTTGATCTGGACGACGGTCTTCCGGTACTGCTTGAGGAGACGGTCGTTCCGGCTGCCGAAGACCGCCTTCAGGGCGCGCTGGAGCATACTCGGGACTGCGCGGTGGGCATAAAGCGTGGAAGTGTATCACGCAGGCAGTCGCCACCCGGCCACGACAGGGGCGGGCGTGCGCAAACCGGCACGCGCGCGGTGAAATCCGGAAATCGGGCCGGAATCTATCTCAGAACGCGACGACGGTCGTGAACGAGGGAATCAACAAGGGGCTCGCCCCTTGTTCGTTCAGGGATAGGCAAGGGGCAACGCGCCCCTTGTTCGCGCTCGAAGAAGCATTGCCGCGATTCCGAGACAGGTCCTAGTCCTTCCGGCCGGCCGGCTTGGCCGGGGCGCGCTCGGCGAGGAGCTGGGCCTGCGCGCCGGCGCGCAGGAACTTGGCCGGGTTGAGCGCTTTGCCGTCGCGGCGCACCTCGAAGTGCAGGTGCGAGCCGGTCGAGCGCCCGGTGCTGCCGACCTCGGCGATCTTCGCGCCGCGCTTGACGAACTCGCCCTGCTTGACGACGAGCTTCGAGCAATGCGCGTAGCGCGTGAGCAGCCCCGCGCCGTGATCGATCTCGATCAGGTAGCCGTAGGTCGGGTGGAACGCCGCGAACGACACCACGCCGGACGCCGCCGCGTGCACGGGCGTGCCGCTCTCGGCGATGAAGTCTATGCCCTCGTGCAGCGCGCGCTGTCCGGTGATCGGGTCGAGCCGCCAGCCGAACCCCGAGGCGTTCCAGGTGCCGTTCACCGGGTGCGAGGTCGGCAGCTGCCGCGCCTTGGCGCGCGACTCGAGAAGCTCGCCCTCGATCAGCCCGAGGTACTCGGTGCGCGACTCCATCCGCTGGGCGAGCTCGTCGAGGTGCCGGCTGAACTCGTCGAGGCCGATGTCGCGCGGCTGCGCCGAGGTCACGAGCGCACCGCCGCGGCCGGGAATCTCGGCGAAGCGCAGCTCGCTCGGCTTGATGCCGGCCACGTGGGAGAGCCGCTCGCCGAGCGCGTCCAGGCGCGTGAGCTGCGCCTGCATCTCGCCGAGCTTCACCGCCATCACGCTGAGGTTCTGGCGGACGTAGTCCTCGGCGCGGCGCGCGTCTCGCTCCTGGACGGACCTGACGAGCGACTCGAGCACCGGAAGCCTGGACTCGGCCGCGTGCTGGATGCTCCAATAGGACATTCCCACCGCGAGCGACGCGACGAGCGCGCCCGCTGCCAGGAGCGCCAGCAGGAGGTGCGTTCCCGTTAGCGTGACGGACCGCGCCCTCGCCAGGCGGTCGGAGACTAGAATGATATGCATGCACCCCCCTCGGGCCGCGCTCCATGCACGCCAAGAAGCTCGATGAGTTCCTCACCTCGGCGACCGAAGTGGGGGCACTCGTGCCGCTCGCGGCCGAGCATCTCGACATCGGGCAGGCTCTCCGCAAGGCACTGCCCGCCTCATTGCGGGGTCTCTATCAGATCGCCCGCGTAAAGCAGGGAAAAGTTGTTATCTTCGCCGAAAATAACGCCATTGCGGCGAAACTCCGGCTGCTCGAACCGACCATCGTGACCGAACTCGGCCGGCGAGGGAGGAACGTTACTGGAATCGAAGTGCGAGTTCAAGCAGAAATGTCCCCGCCGCCGCAGCCGGTCGGCGGCCGGACGCGACTTTCTCCCGCTGCCGGCGCGGCATTACACGCGCTCGGCGACCGTCTGCCGCCGTCGCCGCTGCGCGATGCCATCCGCGCGCTGGCCCGGAAGGCGCGTTGACGCGCCGCAGCGACTCAACCGATCAAGGACTTGGAGTCGAGGGCCGGCGGCGGACGGGGGTTTCCGGGGGGGCACCCGGTCAGACCGGCACCAGGACGACCCGCTCGAGCACGAGCAGGGCGAAGACCACGAGGGCGAAGACGAGGCCCCATTTCGCGAGCCTCCCGGCCAGCCGGAGATAACGGCGCTCGCGGGTGATGGCGTAGAGCAGGAGGGCGCCGCCGATGCCCGCGACGACCAGGTAGGCGGCGATCCGCAGGATCAGCACGCGCCCCGGCGTCCGGCGGGCGGTCTCAGGCCGGCTGGGCGAACAGCCGCGCGAGCCCGGCGGGGGTCTCCTCCGGGCGCACGTACGTCACGAGCTCCCAGGTGTCCCGGTCGGCGAGCGTCGCGCGCAGCAGCCGGTTGTTCAGCGCGTGGCCCGACTTGTGCGCCGAGAACGCGCCCACCAGCGGGTGGCCGACGAGGTAGAGGTCGCCGATCGCGTCGAGGATCTTGTGCTTGACGAACTCGTCGCCGTAGCGCAGGCCGTCGGCGTTCAGCACGCGGTACTCGTCCAGCACCACGGCGTTGTCCAGGCTGCCGCCGAGCGCGAGGCCCGCGCTGCGCATCGCCTCGACGTCCTGCACGAAGCCGAAGGTGCGCGCGCGCGCGACCTCCTTCGCGTAGGAGGTCTCCGCGAGATCGATGGTGACCGCCTGGGCCGACCGGTCGAAGACCGGGTGGTCGAACACGATCGAGAACGTCAGTCGCAGGCCGTCGTACGGATCGAAGCGCGCCCAGCGGTCGCCGTCGCGCACCTCGACCGGCCGGCGGATGCGGAAGAAGCGCTTCGGCGCGCTCTGCTCCTCGAGGCCGGCCGATTGCAGCAGGAACACGAACGGCGCGGCGCTGCCGTCCATGATTGGCACTTCCGGCCCCGTGAGGTCGACGTAGAGATTGTCGATCCCGAGCCCGGCGAGCGCGGACATCAGGTGCTCGACGGTGGCCACCTTAGCCCCGCCGCCCTCGAGCGCGCTGCACAGGCGCGTGTCGCCCACCGCCTCGGCGCTCGCGCGGATGTCGACCGGCGTCGCGAGATCGATCCGGCGGAAGACGATGCCGGTGCCGCGCGGCGCGGGACGCAGCGACATGACGACCTTGCGGCCGGTGTGCAGGCCGATTCCGGTGGCCTTGATTACCGTCTTGATGGTCCGCTGCCTGAGCATCTTTCTTCTTTTCGAGCAAAGCGTTGAAGTATACCCCAGCCGTCGCGCGCGGGACCAGCCCGCGCCGGACGCAGGGCGGTGTCGCCGCAGGCAGACACCCGCACGGACGCGTCGGCAACGCCCGTCCGCGTGCACCGCGGTTCGCCGCGCACCGCCGGCATGGCCGGGCGCGCCGCGCCTCAGTCGGCCTGCTTGCGCAGGAACGCCGGGATGTCGTACCTGTCCATGCCGTTCTGCGCCAGCGCCTCGATCGTCGAGGCCCGGTTCTTGCGGAACACCGCCGGCGCCGCGTCGAGCGCGCCGAAGTCGACCGCGGCCGGGGACGCATCGTGCGTCCCGGTGCGCTGCACGACGAGCTGCGGACGCGGCTGCCGCATGAGCTGCGCCTGGCCGAGACCGGTGGCGACCACCGTGACCCGCAGGTCGTCGCCGAGCGCCTCGTCGTAGACCGCGCCGAAGATGATGGTCGCGTCGTCGGCAGCGAAGCTGCGCACGGTGTTCATCACCTCGTTCACCTCGCGCATCTTGAGGCCCTCGCTCGCGCTGATGTTCACCAGCACGCCGCGGGCGCCGGAGAGCTTCACGCCCTCGAGCAGCGGGCTGGCCACCGCCTGCTCGGCCGCGATGCGCGCGCGATCGACGCCGCTCGCGTACGAGGAGCCCATCATCGCCATGCCCATCTCGGCCATGACGGTGCGCACGTCCTCGAAGTCGACGTTCACCAGACCCGGGCAGTTGATGATCTCGGCGATGCCGGCCACCGCGTTGTGCAGCACGTCGTCGGCGGCGCGGAACGCCTCTTTCATCGAGACGTCCTCGCCGAGCACGTCCATCAGCCGCTCGTTCAGGATCACGATCAGCGAATCGACGTGCTGCGCGAGCTCCTCGATGCCGGTCTCGGCGACGCGCATGCGCTTGCCCTCGAAGGCGAACGGCTTGGTCACGACCGCGACGGTCAGGATGCCGAGCTCCTTCGCGATCTCGGCGACCACCGGCGCGGCGCCCGTGCCGGTGCCCCCGCCCATGCCGGCGGTGATGAACGCCATGTGCGCGCCAGTGAGCGCCTCGCGGATCTGCTCGCGCCCCTCGAGCGCGGCGAGCCGGCCCGCGTCGGGCTTCGCGCCCGCCCCCAGGCCGGACGAGCCGAGCTGGATGTGGGTGCGCGCCATCCCGCGGTTGAGCGCCTGGGCGTCGGTGTTGGCGGCAACGAACTCGACGCCGCCCACGCCGTTGCGGATCATGTGGTCGACGGCGTTTCCGCCCGCGCCGCCGATGCCGATCACCTTGATGACCGTTCCGTTCACCTGCTGCTCTACGATCTCGAACATTCGTTCACCTCCTTGCCGACCTCGTTCAAGAAACACCGCAGTCGCCTGCGATCCCGCACTAGAAATTCTTCTGGAACCATTCGCGCATGCGCCGCAGGGTCGCGCGGAACGAGCCGCCCTGGCGCGCGAGGATGCCGCGCTCGAGCTGCGACTTGCCCTCGAGCAGCAGGCCGACCGCGGTCGAGTAGCGCGGGTGATGCACCACCTCCGCGAGCCCGCCGCCGTAGCGCGGGACCCCGAGCCGCACCGGCATGTGGAAGATCTCCTCGCCGAGCTCGACCATGCCCTGCATCACCGACGAGCCGCCGGTCAGCACGATCCCGGACGACAGCAGGTCCTCGAAACCGGAGTGGCGCAGCACCTGCTGGACGAGCGAGTAGAGCTCCTCGACGCGCGGCTCGATCACCTCGGCGAGGGTCTGGCGCGAGAGCTGGCGCGGCGCCCGGTCGCCTAGCCCCGGCACCTCGATCATCTCGGCCGGGTCCGCGATCTGGCGCAGCGCGCAGCCGTAGCGCAGCTTGATCTCCTCGGCCTCCGGCGTCGGCGTGCGCAGCGCCATCGCGATGTCGCTCGTGATCTGGTCGCCGGCGATCGGGATGACCGCGGTGTGGCGGATCGCGCCCTCGCGGAAGATCGCGACGTCCGTCGTGCCGCCGCCGATGTCGACCAGCGCGACGCCGAGCTCCTTCTCGTCCTCCGAGAGCACCGCGAGGCTGGAGGCGAGCGGCTGCAGGATGAGGTCGGCGACCTCCAGCCCGCACCGGCGCACGCACTTCACGATGTTCTGCGCCGCCGAGACCGCACCGGTCACGATGTGCGTCTTGACCTCGAGCCGGACGCCGCTCATTCCGAGCGGCTCGCGGATGCCGTCCTGCCCGTCGATCACGAACTCCTGCGTCAGGATGTGCAGCACCTGCTGGTCGGTCGGGATCGGCATCGCGCGCGCGGTCTCGATCACGCGCTCGACGTCGACCGGCGTGACCTCGCGATCCTTGATCGCCACCATGCCGGTCGAGTTGAAGCTGCGGATGTGGCTGCCGGCGATGCCGGTCAGCACGCGCTGGATCTTGCAGTCGGCCATGAGCTCGGCCTCCTCGAGCGCGCGCTGGATCGCGTTCACCGTCGCCTCGATGTTCACGACCACGCCCTTCTTCAGGCCGCGCGAATCGTGGCTGCCCATGCCGATCACCTCCAGCCGGCCGTCCGGCGTGACCTCCGCCACCAGCGCGACGACCTTCGACGTTCCGATGTCGAGCCCGACGAGCTGGTTGCGCGTCTCGCGCCGCAGCCGGCCGGCGAGCGGCCCGCGCGCGGGATCCGCCGGCCCCGCCTCGGTCTCCCGTCGCCCGCGCGTGCCGATCTCGTGCTCGATCCCACCTCGGTCGAGCAGCAGCGTCATGTCCTTCTGCATGGTTCTCTCACTCCTTCTCGTCGCGGTGCACCGCGCTCTTTGCGCGCGCCCCGGCGCCCGCCGCCTCGGCGAGCCCGGGTACGCGCACGGCGAATCCGTTCGGGTAGCGCAGATCCACGTGCCGGACGCGGCCTTCGAGCTGCGCGGCGGCCTGCGGGTAGGAAGAAACGAAGCGCGCGAGGCGCGCCTCGGCGGTGTCGGGCGGCTGGTCGGCACCGACCTCGACGGTCATCCCGTCGACGAGCCGCAGCGACCACGCGCGGCGCGGCGAGAGCGCGACCTCGGCGAGCGGCGTGCCGAGCGGGGCGAGCAGCGCGGTGAACACCGCATAGCGGGACGTGACCTCGCGCTCGGCGCCGGGCGGGCCGGCGAGCTGCGGCAGCGCGCGCTCGAGCTCGGCCTCGAAGAGCTCGCCGTGCGTGTTGACGAGGCGGCGATCGGACCAGCGCGCGACGGGCACGTGCTCCTCGATGCGCACCAGCAGGCGGTCGGGCCATTGCCGGCGCACCGCCGCGCGGCGCACCCACGGCACCTGCTCGATCGCGCTGCGCACCGAGTCGAGGTCCGCCGCGAAGAAGTTCCCGCTCGACCGTCCGGTGACGTGGGCGAGGATCGCATCGCCCCGCACGTGGTCGAGCTCGCCCACCACCCGCACGATGCGCAGCGGGAAGCGCTCCGAGTTCACCGTCGCGACGACCGCGAGGTATGCGGCGAGCGCGGCCGCCGCCGCGAAAAGGGCGCTCGCGATGCCGTCCAGCAGCCGCCAGTTAGCCCACATCGGCGCCTCCCTCGCCCGCCCGTCCGCGCCCGCGGTCGCCGGCCTCGGCGAGCGCGAGGATCCGCAGGCACAGCTCGTCGAACGCGATGCCGGCGTGCCGCGCGGCCATCGGCACGAGCGAGTGGTCGGTCATTCCGGGCGAGGTGTTGACCTCGAGGAACTGCGGCGCGCCGTTGCGGTCGAGCATCAGATCGACGCGGCCCCACCCGCGGCAGCCGAGCGCGTCGAACGCCCGCAGGGCCTCGCGCGCGATCGCCTGCTCGGCCGCGGCCGCCAGGCCGCAGGGCAGGATGTAGCGCGTGTCGTCGGCGTGATACTTCGCCTCGTAGTCGTAGAAGTCGCGCGGCGTCTCGAGGCGGATCGCCGGCAGCACCGCGCGGCCGAGCACGCCGATCGTGAGCTCCGGACCCTCGATGAACTGCTCGACGATCACCAGCGGGTCGTACTTCGCGGCGAGCGCGCAGGCGTCGGCGAGCTCGGCCGCCTTCCGCACCTTCGTCATGCCGATCGACGAGCCCTCGTTCGCCGGCTTGACCATCAGCGGCAGTCCGAGCCGCCGCGCCACTTGCGCGAGATCGGTGGAGCCGTCGACCAGCGCGCAGGCCGGCGTCGGCACGCCGAGCGCCTGCCAGAGGAGCTTCGTGCGCCACTTGTCCATCGCGAGCGCGCTCGCCATCACGCCCGAGCCGGTGTACGGGATGCCGAGCAGCTCGAGCACGCCCTGGATCGTGCCGTCCTCGCCGTAGCGGCCGTGCAGCGCGATGAAGACGCGGTCGAAGCGCTCCGCGATCAGCGCGTCGAGCCCGCGCTCGCGCGGATCGAAGGGATGCGCGTCGACGCCCTTGCCGCGCAGCGCGGCGAGCACCATCGCGCCGCTGCGCAGCGACACTTCGCGCTCGGCCGACCGGCCGCCGAGCAGGACGGCGACCTTGCCGAAGGCGTGAGGGGTAAGGGGCGAGGAGTGAGGACCGGGTGCGCTCATGGCTGCGCTCCGCCCGTCGCCGCCTCGCCGGCCGGCTCGCCGATGATCCGGACTTCGGGCTGCAGATCGACGCCGAAGCGGGCCTTGACCGTCGCGCGCGCGTACGCGATCAGCCGCTCGATGTCGGCGGCGCGCGCCCGGCGGGCTGGATTCACGATGAAGTTGGCGTGCTTTTCCGAGATGCGCGCACCGCCGATCGCGTACCCCTTCAGCCCGCACGCCTCGATCAGCCGCGCGGCGTAGCCGTCGGGCGGGTTGCGGAAGACCGAACCGGCGTTCGGCAGCTCGAGCGGCTGCGTCGCGACGCGGCGCGCGAGCAGATCCTTGATGCGCACGCGCGCGCGCTCGCCGGCGCCGGGCGCGAAGCGGAACCAGGCGCCGACGAACCACTCGTCCGCGCCGAGCGCGCCGTTCTTCAGCGCGACGTGCCGGTAGGCCACCTCGAACGCGTCCGGCGCGCGCTCGGCGACGGCGCCGGCGCGGTCTATCGTGCGCGCCCGCTCGACGAAGTCCCAGGTCTCGGAGCCGTAGCAGCCGGCGTTCATCGCGAGCGCGCCGCCGACCGTGCCCGGGATGCCGGCGAGGAACTCGGCCCCCTCGAGCGAGTGGTTCGCCGCGAACCGCGCGACCTTCGGGCTCGCGACGCCGGCGGCGGCGAGGACCCGCCCGCCCTCGCACCGCAGCTCGCCGTGCGTGCTGTGCATCAGGACGACCGTGCCGCGGAACCCGCCGTCGCGGACGAGCAGGTTGCTGCCGAGGCCGACGAAGCACACCGGCTCGGCGCGCGGAAGCGCGCGCAGGAACGCGGCGAGATCGTCGAGATCGGCGGGCACGTACGCGCGGGCGGCGCGGCCGCCTGCGCGCCAGCTCACGTGCCGCGCCATCGGCTCGTCGCGCAGCAGCCGGCCCCGCAGCCCGTGGGCAACGGCTTCGTCGGTCAGGTTGTGCTCGGCCATGTTCATGTGGCGGCGTGGACGCCGGCGGGAACGCGCATCACCACCGGCGCCTCGCTCCTCACTTCTCGCTCCTCGCCAACTTCGCAGGGACGCTTCCGATCGAGCCCGCGCCCATCGTCACGACCACGTCGCCGTCGCGGGCCGCCTGCCGGATCGCCTCGGGCAGCGCGGCGACGTCCTCGACGAAGATCGGCTCCACCTTCCCCGCCACGCGCACGGCGCGGGCGAGCGAACGGCCGTCCGCCGCCACGATCGGCGCCTCGCCGGCGGGATGCACCTCGGCGAGCACCAGGCATTCGACCGACGACAGGACCTTCACGAAGTCCTCGAACAGGTCGCGCGTGCGCGTGTAGCGGTGCGGCTGGAAGGCGAGCAGGATGCGGCGGCCCGGAAACGCGCCGCGCGCCGCCGCGAGCGTGGCCTCCATCTCCACCGGGTGGTGGGCGTAGTCGTCGACGACCGTCGCGCGGCCGCCGCCGGGCAGCGGCATGTCGCCGCAGCGCTGGAAGCGGCGGCCGACGCCGCGGAACTCGGCGAGCGCCTTCTGCATCGCCGCGGGCGCGACCCCGAGCTCGGTGCCGACCGCGATCGCCGCGAGCGCGTTCTGCACGTTGTGCCGGCCCGGCAGGTTCAGCCGCGCAGCGAAGGGCTCGGCGCCCTCGCGGATCGCGCGGAAGCGCATCTGGCCGGCGGCGTGCTCGACGTCCTCGGCGCGCACGTTGGCGTCGGCCGCGAATCCGTAGGTCACGACGGGCTTGGACACGAAGGGCATGATCTCGCGCACGTTCGCGTCGTCCGCGCAGAGCACCGCGGTGCCGTAGAACGGCAGGTTGCGCACGAACTCGATAAACGCTTGCTTGAGGCGGGCGAAGTCGTGCTGGTAGGTCTCCATGTGATCGGCGTCGATGTTGGTGACGACCGCGATCACCGGCTGCAGGTGCAGGAACGACGCGTCCGACTCGTCGGCCTCGACCACGGTGAACTCGCCGGTGCCGAGCTTCGCGTTCGAGGCGGCCGCGGTGAGGCGCCCGCCGATGACGAAGGTCGGGTCGAGCCCGCCCTCGGCGAGCACGCTCGCGACGAGGCTCGTCGTGGTGGTCTTGCCGTGCGTGCCGGCGACGGCGACGCCGCGCTTGAGCCGCATCAGCTCGGCGAGCATCAGGGCGCGCGGCACGACCGGGATGCGCCGCGACCGCGCGGCGAGCACCTCCGGGTTGTCGGAGCGCACCGCGGTCGATACCACCACCACGTCGGCCTGCGCGACGTTCTCGGCCGCGTGGCCGAGCATCACCCTTGCGCCGAGGCCGGCCAGGCGCTCGGTGGCGGGGTTCGCGGCGAGATCCGAGCCGGTCACCGTGTAGCCGAGGTTGACGAGCACCTCGGCGATGCCGCTCATCCCGGCCCCGCCGATGCCGGTGAAGTGGATGCGCTTCACCTTGTGCTTCACCGCACGAGCTCCATGCAGACGCGCGCGACCGCGGCGGTGGCGTCGGGCTTCGCGGCGTCGCGCGCGCGCTCGGCCATCTCGAGCAGCGATTCGCGCGCGAGCCCGCGCAGCAGCTCCGCGAGCCGCTCGGGCGTCAGGTCGCGCTGCTGGACGAGCAGCGCCGCGCCGCGCTCGACGAGATAGCGCGCGTTCGCCGTCTGGTGATCGTCCACCGCGAACGGATACGGCACCAGCACGCCCGCCACGCCCGCGGCGGCGAGCTCGGCGACGGTCGTCGCGCCGGCGCGGCAGAGGACGAGATCGGCGTCGGCGTAGGCCGCCGCCGCGTCCTCGGCGGCGGCGACCGCGGTCGCGGCGACGCCGGCGGCGGCGTAGTTCCGCCGAAGCGCGTCGATGTGCCGGGCGCCGGACTGGTGGACGACGAGCGGTCGCTGCCCCTCCGGAACGAGCGCGAGCGCGCGCGGCACGGTCTCGTTCAGCGCGGCCGCGCCGAGGCTGCCGCCGAGCACCAGCAGGCGCAGCGGACCGCCGCGCGCCGCGAATCGTTCCGCCGGCGGCGCGAGGCGCGCGATCTCCGGCCGCACCGGATTGCCGACCCATTCGCCCCGGTCGAGCGCGCCCGGGAAGGCGACCAGCACGCGGTCGGCCACCCGCGCGAGGACGCGGTTCGCGAGGCCGGCGATCGAGTTCTGCTCGTGGATCGCGAGCGGGCGCGCGAGCAGCGACGCCATCATGCCGCCCGGGAACGAGATGTAGCCGCCCATGCCCAGCACGACGTCCGGCCGGCGCGCGAAGATCGCGCGCGCGCTCTGCCAGAACGCGACGAGCAGGTTGAGCGGCAGCAGCAGCTTTGCGGCGAGGCCCTTGCCGCGCAGCCCCGCGAAGCGGACCCAGGCTATCTCGTAGCCGCGGCTCGGCACGAGCGTCGCCTCCATGCCGCTCCTCGCGCCGAGCCAGCACACGCGCCAGCCCGCGTCGCGCAGCGCGTCGGCCACCGCGAGCGCGGGGAAGACGTGGCCGCCGGTGCCGCCCGCCATGATCATGATGCTGCGCGCGCTCACAGCGTCTGCCCCCGCATGAGCTGGCGGTTCTCCCAGTCGATGCGCAGCAGGATCGCGATCGCCACGCAGTTCGCGAGGATCGCGCTGCCGCCGAAGCTCATTAGCGGCAGCGTGAGCCCCTTGGTCGGCAGCACGCCCATGTTCACGCCGATGTTGATGAACGCCTGCACGCCGATCCAGATGCCGATGCCGTGGGCGACGAGCGCCGCGAACGGACGCTCGAGCGCGACCGCCTGGCGGCCGACGGCGAAGGCGCGCAGCACGAGCCAGGCGAACAGCGCGAGCACCGTCAGCACGCCGACGAAGCCGAGCTCCTCGCCGATCACGGCGAGCAGGAAGTCGGTGTGCGCCTCCGGCAGGTAGAAGAGCTTCTCGACGCTCGCGCCGAGCCCCACGCCGAACCACTCGCCGCGGCCGAACGCGATCAGCGCATGCGAGAGCTGGTAGCCGTTGCCGAAGGCGTCCGACCACGGATCCATGAATCCGAAGATGCGCTGCATCCGGTACGGCGAGGACAGCACCAGGCCGGCGAAGCCGACCAGCATCAGTGCGGTCAGGCCGGCGAACCAGCGCGCGTTCATCCCGCCGACGAACAGGATCCCGGTCGCGGTGAGCGCGATCACCACGAAGGCGCCGAAGTCCGGCTCGCGCAGGAGCAGCCAGCCGACCACGAGCATCACGCCGAGCATCGGCAGCAGGCCGTCGCGGAAGCTGTGCATCAGCGCCGTCTTGCGCGCGGTGTAGTCGGCCGCGTAGAGAATCGCCGCCACCTTGACGAGCTCGGAGGGCTGCAGGTTGATGCCCGGCAGCGCGAGCCAGCGGCGCGCGCCGTTCACCTCGCGCCCGACGCCCGGCAGCAGGACCAGCGCGAGCAGCGCCACGCCGAGCACGAACAGCCAGGGCGCCGCGCGCTGCCAGGCGCGCATGGGCACCTGGAACGCGAGCGCCGCCGCGAGCAGCCCGACCGCGACCGCGGCGAGATGGCGGGTCAGGAAGAACGTCGGGTCGTTCCCGGTGTAGCGCGCCGCCTCGGCGGTCGCGATCGATGCCGAGTAGACCATCACCAGGCCGAGCGTCAGCAGGACGAGCGCCGACCAGAGCAGGCCCTGGTCGAACTCGGCCGGCGCCGCGCGCCCGCGCGCGGCGAAGCCGCCGAGGATGCCGGCGCCGATCGCCGCCGCCTCAGTGCGCCGCCGCACGTTCCAGCTCCTCGACCGCGGCGCGGAATACCTCGCCGCGGTGCGCGTAGTTGTCGAACATGTCGAAGCTCGCGCAAGCGGGCGATAGCAGCACCGCATCGCCGGGGCGGGCGGCGCGGAACGCCTGCTCGACCGCCGCGCGCATGTCAGCGCTGCGGATCGCCGGCACGCCGCTGCCGTCGAGCGCCGCGGCGATCGACGCGGCGTCGCGCCCGATGAGGATCACGCAGCGGGCGGCCTTGACGACCGCGCCCCGCAGCGGCCCGAAGTCCTGCTGCTTGCCCTCGCCGCCCGCGATCAGCACGATCTTCGCGCCGTCCTCGCCGAGCCCGTGCGCGATCCCCTCCAGCGCCGCGACGGCCGCGCCGACGTTCGTACCCTTCGAGTCGTCGTAGAACAGGACGCCCTCCACGTCGGCCACGCGCTCCATGCGGTGAGGCAGCCCGCGGAACGCGCGCAGCGCCGGCAGCATTTCGGTGCAGCGGCAGCCGATCGCCTTGGCGAGCGCGATCGCGGCCATCGCGTTGGCGGCGTTGTGCAGGCCCGCAAGCGGGAGGTCGCGCACCGCGATGAGCGGCGTCATGCCCTGGGCGAGCCAGTACTGGTCGAAGACCTTGACCAGCCCGAAGTCGTCGTGGTCGCGCGGCGTGCCGAGGCCGAACGTGACCACGGTGCGCCCGGGCAGCGCCATGGCCCGGCTGTAGCCGTCGTCGCGATTCAGCACCTGCGCGCCGCGGCCGGCGAACACCCGCGCCTTCGCCGCCGCGTACTCGGCCATGCCGGCATAGCGGTCGAGATGGTCCTCGCTGACGTTGAGCACGGTCGCGGCATCGGCGTCGAGCGAGCGCGTCGTCTCGAGCTGGAAGCTCGAGAGCTCGAGCACCCAGACGTCCGGGCCGCCGCCGGCGTCCTGCCGGCGCATCAGCGCGGTGAGCGCCGCCGGCCCGATGTTGCCCGCCACCTCGGCGTCGAGTCCGGCCGTGCGGCAGATCGCGCCGGCGAGCGCGGTCACCGTGCTCTTGCCGTTGGTGCCCGTCACCGCGATGATCTTCGGCCGCGCGTCAGCGGGCAGCGCGCGCGCGAAGAGCTCGATATCGCCGTACACCGGAAGCCCCCGGTCGATCGCCTCGCGCAGCAGCGGGTCGGCGAGCGGCACGCCGGGGCTCGCCGCGACCTCGTCGACGCCCGCCAGCAGCCCCGCGGTGAACGGCCCGGGCAGCACCTCGGCGTGCGGCACCGTGGCGGCGAGCGCGTCGCGCGCCGGCGGGCGCGCGCGCGTATCGGCGACGCGCACCGCGGCCCCCTCGCGCGCGAGCCACTGCGCCATCGAGAGGCCGCTCTCGCCGAGGCCGAGCACCAGAACGTGCTTTCCGCTCATCGCCACGCTTCGCCCCGCTGCCTCATCGCAGCTTCAACGTCGACAGGCCGAACAGCACGAGCATGATCGTGATGATCCAGAAGCGCACGACGACCTGCGTCTCCTTCCATCCGCCGAGCTCGTAGTGGTGGTGCAGCGGCGCCATGCGGAAGATGCGCCGCCCGCCGGTCGCCTTGAAGTAGAGCACCTGCGCCATCACCGAGACGGTCTCGGCGACGAACACCCCGCCCATGATGAACAGCACGATCTCCTGCCGGACGATTACCGCGACCGTGCCGAGCGCGGCGCCCAGCGCGAGCGCGCCCACGTCGCCCATGAACACCTCGGCCGGGTAGGCGTTGAACCACAGGAACCCGAGTCCCGCGCCGGCGAGCGCGGCGCAGAACACCGTGAGCTCGCCCGCGCCCGGGATGTACGGGAACAGCAGGTACTTCGAGAACACCGAGTGCCCGATGACGTAGGCGAAGATGCCGAGCGCGCCGCCCACCATCACCGCCGGCATGATCGCCAGCCCGTCGAGGCCGTCGGTCAGGTTCACCGCGTTCGACGTGCCGACGATGACGAAGTACGTGAGCAGGATGAAGCCGAACACCCCGAGCGGGTAGGCGACGTGCTTGAAGAACGGCACGATCAGCGCCGCCTTCGGCGGCAGGTCCATCGCGAAACCGCTGTTCACCCACTGCAGGAAGAGCTCCACCGCCTGGGTGTTGCTGGCCGCCGGCACCGCGAACGCGAGGTAGACCGCCGCGGTCAGGCCGATCAGCGACTGCCACAGGAACTTGGCGCGCGCGGAGAGCCCCTTCGGGTTGCGGTGCACGACCTTGCGGTAGTCGTCTATCCAGCCGATGACGCCGAATCCGAGCGTGACCACGAGCACGCACCAGATGAAGCGGTTGGTGAGGTCGCCCCACAGCAGCGTGGTCACGGCGATCGAGACCAGCACCAGCGCGCCGCCCATCGTCGGGGTGCCGGCCTTCGTGAGGTGCGTCTGCGGCCCGTCGTCGCGCACCGCCTGGCCGATCTTGTACGCGGCGAGCTTGCGGATCATCGCCGGGCCCAGCACGAAGGAGATGGCGAGCGCGGTCAGCGCCGCGACCACCGCGCGCAGCGTGATGTAGCTGAAGACGTTGAAGGCCCGGATGTCCTGGGCGAGCCACTGCGAAAGCTCAAGCAGCACGGTCGACCTCCCCGGCGATCTCGCCGACGATCGTCTCCATGCGCATGAACCGCGAGCCCTTGACCAGCACCGTCGCGCCCGGCGCCGCGAGCTCCTGCAGCCGGCGCGCGGCGTCCGCGGTGGACACGAAGTGCTCGGCGTCCGCGCCGAACGCGGCGGCCGCGTGGCGCGCGAGCGGGCCGACCGCGAGCAGGCGCTCGATGCCCGCCTGCCTGGCGTATGCGCCCACCTCCTCGTGGAAGACCGTGCCCTGCGGGCCGAGCTCGCCCATGTCGCCGAGAACGAGAATGCGCGGCGGCCCGGCCTGGGCGAGCACGTCGATCGCCGCGCGGACCGAGTCCGGATTCGCGTTGTAAGTGTCGTCGATGACCGTGGCGCCCTGCCGGCCGATTCTGCGCTGCAGGCGGCCTTTCACTGCGCGAAAGCTGGCAAGACCCTGCGCGACGGCCGCCGGCGACGCGCCTGCGGCGGTTGCCGCGGCGGCGGCCGCGAGGGCGTTGCGCACGTTGTGCAGGCCGGCCACGTGCAGCGCGGCGCTCACGCGGCCCTCCGGGATCGTGATCTCGACCTCGGCGCCCTCGGAGCCCGGGCGGTAGGCGCCGCGCACCGCCGCCTGGCGGCCGACGCCGAAGTCGCGGATCGTCCGCGCTCCGGCGACGCCGCGCCAGTAGGCCGCATGCTCGTCCTCGGCGTTGATCACGGCCACGCCGTCGGCGGGCAGCGCGCGCAGGACCGCCGCGTGCTCGGCGGCGACCTCGGCGACGCTCTTCATGAACTCCTGGTGCTCGCGCTGGGCGTTGTTGATCACCGCGATGGTGGGCTGCGCGAGGTCGGCGAGATACGCCGTCTCGCCGGGATGGTTCATGCCGATCTCGACCACCGCGCAGCGGTGCGCCTCGCGCAGGCCGAGCAGCGTCAGCGGCACGCCGATGTCGTTGTTGAAGTTGCCGGGCGTCGCCAGCACCCGGCCGGCGCCGAACTGCGCGCGCAGACAGGCCGCGATCATCTCCTTGACCGTGGTCTTGCCGTTGCTGCCGACCACCGCGACGAGCGGGATGGCGAAGCGGCCGCGCCAGTGCCGCGCGAGCGCGCCGAGCGCGCGCCGGCTGTCGGGCACGACGAGCGCAGCGAGACCCGCGGCCGCCGCGCGCGCGGCGCCGCCCTCGTCCTCGACCAGAGCCGCCGCCGCGCCGGCCGAGCGCGCGGTCGCGAGGTAGTCGTGCCCGTCGAAGCGCTCGCCGCGCAGCGCGACGAAGAGCGCGCCGGGCTCGAGCGTGCGCGTGTCGGTCGACACCGCGGTGAACCGCGCGTCGGCGCCCGCGACGCGGGCGCCGATGGCCCGGGCGGCCTCGGCCACGGTCATCATGCGGGCCACTCCGCGAGCGCGGCCTGCGCTTCTTCGGCGTCGGAGAACGGCAGCCGCCGTCCCGCGATCTCCTGGTACGGCTCGTGGCCTTTGCCGGCGACGAGGACGATGTCGCCGGGCCGGGCGCGCGCGACCGCCAGCCGGATCGCCGCGCGCCGGTCCGGCTCGACCGCGTGGGGCGAGCGCACCCCCGGGAGGATCCCGGCGATGATCGCGGCCGGGTCCTCGTTGCGCGGGTTGTCGCTCGTCACCACGACGAAGTCGGCGCGGGCCGAGGCGGCCGCGCCCATCAGCGGGCGCTTGCCGGGGTCGCGCTCGCCGCCGCAACCGAACACGCAGGAGAGCGCGCCGCCGCGCGCGCGCGCCACGTCGGCGAGCGCCGCGAGCACCTTGTCGAGCGCGTCCGGGCTGTGGGCGTAGTCCACCACGACGAGCGGCCGGTCGCCGCCGCCCAGGCGCTGCATGCGCCCGGCGACCGGTGCGAGCGCGCCGAGCGCGCGCGCCGTCAGCGCGAGGGGCAGTCCGGACGCGAGCAGCGTGCCGGCGACACCGAGCAGGTTCCCGACGTTGAAACGGCCGATCAGCGTGCTCGCGACCGGCGTCGTGCCCCACGACCCGGCGAGCGTGAAGGCGATGCCGTCGCCCGACACCGCGATGTCGTGCGCCTCCAGGTGGCGCTCGGTGCCGCCGCGCGCGCCCGCACCGGGCGCCATCGAGTAGCCGATGCGCTCGATGCCGGCACCATCGAGCGCGCGCGCGATGCGCACGCCGACCACGTCGTCCAGGTTGAGCACCGCGTGGGCGAGCCCGGGCGTGCGGAAGAGCGCCATCTTCGCCTGCGCGTAGCGCTCGAGGTCGCCGTGGTACTCGAGGTGGTCGCGCGACAGGTTCGTGAAGAGCGCCACGTCGAGGGCGACACCGTTCAGGCGGCCCTGGTCGATACCGATCGACGAGGCCTCCATCGCGACCGCCTGCGCGCCCGCGTCGACGAACCGCGCAAGCGTTCTGTGCAGCACGACCGGATCGGGCGTCGTGTTCGGGTCGGGCGCAAGCGGGGCGAACGGAACCGAGGCAGCGGCGACGCCCATGCCGAGCGTGCCGATCACCGCGGTGCTGCGGCCGGCGCCGGAGAGCGCCTGGGCGATCCACTGCGTGCAGGAAGTCTTGCCGTTGGTGCCGGTCACGGCGATCGTCCACAGCCGCTCGGAAGGACGTCCGTACACGTCGTGGGCCAGCGGTCCGACGAGCGCGCGCAGGCCGGCGACGGCCCGCTGCGGCACGCGCCAGGCCGGATCCCAGGCGAAGCCCCCCCGTTCCCAGAGCACGGCCGCCGCGCCGCGCGCAATCGCGTCGCCGATGTAGCGGCGGCCATCGGTGCGCGCGCCCGGATAGGCGAGAAAGACGTCGCCGGGCACGACCGTCCGGCTGTCGGACGCGAGCGAATTCACGCCGATGCCCATGGCGCGTAGCTCGGCGAGGATCCGGTCGGCGCTGTCGGCCACGGCGGCACTAGACGCTTTCTTCCGGAATGTCGGCGCCGGAGGGCGGCAACTCGATCGGGCGCATCGGCGCGTCGGGCGGCACGCCGAGGATGCGCAGCGCGCCCGCCATGACCGCGGCGAACACCGGCGCGGCGACCGTGCCGCCGAAGTGCTCGCCCGCCGACGGCTCGTCGATCATCACGGCGACGACGAGCCGCGGGTTCGAGGCCGGCGCGAGGCCGACGAACGACGACACGTACTTGTCGGCCGCGTACGCGCCGTTCTCCTGCTTGTGCGCGGTGCCGGTCTTGCCGGCGACCCGATAGCCCATGATCTGCGCGCGCGGCCCGGTGCCGCCCGGCTGCACCGCGAGCTCCAGCATCGAGCGCACCGCGCGGGCGGTGCCGGGCTCCACGACCGGCTGGCCGGCGGGTGGCGCGGCGCGCTTCTCGAGCGAGACCGGCAGCAGCACGCCGTCGCGGGCGAAGATCGTGTACGCGCGCGCGAGCTGCAGCAGGCTCACCGAGATGCCGTGGCCGTAGGACATCGTCGCCTGCTCGATCGGCTTCCAGGTCTTGTACGGCCGCAGCCTGCCGCTCGCCTCGCCCGGAAAGCCGAGCTCCGGCTCGCGGCCGAAGCCGACGCCCTCGAAGATCTCCCACATGAGCGCGGGCGGCAGCATCAGCGCGATCTTGGCCGCGCCGACGTTCGAGGACTTCTGCAGCACCTCCGCCACCGTCAGCACGCCCGACCGGTGCACGTCGCGGATGGTCGCCGACCCGATCGCGAGCGTTCCGGGAGCGGTCTGGATCGCGGTGCGCGGCGAGACCCGGTGGGCCTCCAAGGCGGCGGCGACGGTGATCGGCTTGAGCGTCGACCCGGGCTCGAAGGTGTCCACCAGCGCGCGGTTGCGCAGCGCGGCGCCCGTCAGCCCGCTGCGGTTGTTCGGGTTGTAGGTGGGCAGGTTCGCCGCCGCGAGCAGCTCGCCGGTCACCGCATCGAGCACAACGACCCCGCCCGCGCGCGCGCGATTGCGTGCGACGGCCGCCTTGAGCTGGCCGAACGCGATGCTCTGGATGCGGCTGTCGAGCGCGAGCACGACGTCCTGGCCGTGCTGGGCCGGCCGCGCGCCCTCGAGGTCCTCGACGACCTGGCCGCGGCGGTCCTTGATCACGCGCCGCGTCCCCGGATGTCCGGCGAGGCGCTTCTCGTAGGCAAGCTCGATGCCTTCCTGTCCCTTCTCGTCCACGCTCGTGAAGCCCAGCAGGTGCGCCGTCGCCTCGCCGCCCGGGTAGTAGCGCCGGTACTCGGTGCTCTGGTACAGCCCCGGCACGCCGAGCGCCTGCACGCGATCGGCGAGCTCCGGCGGCACTTGGCGCCTGAGGAACACGAAATCGCGCTCGGTTCCCCCGAGCCGCCGGCGCACCTCCGCGCGCGGAAGCTCCAGGGCCGCCGCAAGCTGTTCGAGGTCGCCCGCCGCGAGCGCCACGTCCTCCGGGATCGCCCAGATCGATTTGACCGGCGTGCTGATCGCGAGTGCCTCGCCGTTGCGATCGAGGATGCGGCCGCGCAGCGCCGGAATCTCGAGCACGCGGCTGTACCGCGATTCGCCCTTCGCCTGCAGGAACTCGCGGTTCAGCCCCTGCAGGTAGAACGCCCGCCCGCCGAGCGCGACGAGCGCGCCGGAGAGCAGCACGAGCACGGCCCGCGCGCGCCACGACGGCAGCGGGGGGGCGAGCACGGGGCTCTCGGCGAACTTCACTCGCCCGCCTTCGCGCCCGCGCCGCGATCCGGCCGCAGCAGGCGCATCCGGCCCGCGTCGGGGGCGCGCATGCCGAGCCGCTCCTGCGCGAGCTTCTCGATGCGCGAAGGCAGCGCCCAGGTGCGCGCTTCGAGCTGCAGCTGGCCCCATTCCACGTCGAGCGCCTTGGCGCGCGCGTGCTCGCGCTCGATGCCGGCGAAGAGCTTGCGCGCCTGGTGCTGCGACGTGACCAGGCTGAGCGCGCAGGCGGCGAGCAGCGCGAGCAGGAGCAGCGTGATCCGCACCGGCCGTCCCTCAGCTACCCCGCGCCGCGTCCGCGGGCGCGTCGCCGCGGGCGAGCTTCTCGGCGACACGCATGATCGCGCTCCGCGCGCGTGGGTTGGCGGCGACCTCGCGGGCCCCGGCGCGGACCGGCTTGCCGATCGTCCTGAGCTCGGGTCGCGGCAGTTCGCTCGCGCGCAGCGGCAGCCGCTCCGGCACCGGGGGCCGGGCGCGGTCGCGGATGAAGCGCTTGACGATGCGGTCCTCGAGCGAGTGGAAGCTGATCACCACCAGTCGGCCGCCCGGCTGGAGCAGGGCAACGGCTTGCGGCAGCGCTAGCGACAATTCCTCAAGCTCCTGATTGACGTGAATCCGTAGAGCCTGGAAGGTGCGCGTCGCCGGGTCCTGGCCCACCTCACGCGTCCGGACGGCCGCACCCACGATTTGGGCAAGTTGGCCGGTTGTGCGAACCCCTCCGCCTGCCCGAGCAGCAACAATCGCCTTTGCAATCTGGCCAGCAAACCGTTCTTCGCCATAGTTCTTGATGACCTCCCTTATCTCGGCTTCGCTCGCTGCTGCCAGCCACTCGGCTGCCGTCTGCCCCCGCGTCCGGTCCATGCGCATGTCGAGCGGCGCATCCGACCGGAAGCTGAACCCGCGCTCCGCTTCCTCCAGCTGGGGCGAGGACACGCCGAGGTCGAACAGCACGCCGTCCGCCCCGGCGACGCCCGCCGCCGCCACTGCCTCCGCCAGCGCGCCGAAGCGCGCGTGGCGAACCACGAACCGGGCATCCGCGATGCCCCCCGCCGCCGCGACCGCATCGACGTCGCGGTCCAGCGCCACCAGCCTGCCGCGCGGCCCCAGCCGCGCGAGCACCGCGCGGCTGTGGCCGCCCCGCCCGAACGTCGCGTCGACGTAGGTTCCGTCGGGCTTCACCGCCAGCGCCGCCACCGCCTCCTCGAGGAGGACGGACCTGTGCTCCATCAAAGCGCGAAGTTCTCGGTTCCCGGCGGCGGCGCGCTGCCCGCGAGCGCCATCGCTTGCACGAGCTTCTGCTCCCAGGCCTCGACGTCCCACAGCTCGAAGTGGCTGCCCTGCCCGACCAGCATCACCTGCTTCTTCAGGTTGGCGAACTTGCGGAGCGCGGGGGAGACGAGGATGCGGCCCGAGCCGTCGAGCTCGAGTTCTTCGGCGAATCCGACGAGCAGGCGCTGCCACCATCTGGCCTGCTCGTTGAAGCTGGAGAGCGCCTGGACCTTGGCCCCGATGGGCTCCCAGGCGAGCTTGGGGTAGAGGAGCAGGCAGCCGTCGGGATGCGCGGTCAGGACGACCGTGCCGCCCCCCGACGACAGCGGGTCGCGGTGGCGCGTCGGGACGGCCAGGCGCCCCTTGGCATCGAGACTGAGCTCGCTTGCTCCCTGAAACACCACACCCCCAGTCCCGTGGGGAACGGGCCCGGAACCAGCGCCGGATTTCCCATCATTTCCCACGAAGCCACACTTTTCGCCACTTTAGTAGAGAAGTATGGGGGGGTCAAGGCGATGACAGTGATTTTTTTAACTGTGACAAAGACTTAAGTCCGACACCGCCGAATCGGCTTCAGGGTATCGGAATATGCGAAAAATCATGGGGATATTAGAAATTCCGCAAGTGATTTGTTAGAACACGCGCCTCCCGCCTGTCTCCCACCAGCGACGGCGCGCCGGCAAGGCTTCGGAAGAGCGTGGAGCGGCGAAGAGCGCGCGACGGCGGACGCTGCAACGTCACGCGGCAGCGCGCGTGAACGAGTGAAACTTACGCGCGCAGAGATGCGCGATCAGGCGCGCGCTGCGGGACGAGCGGGTTTCGCGCGCACGCGAGCGAGTTCACACGCGCTCGATCACGAGCGCGATGCCCTGCCCGACACCTATGCACATCGTGCAGAGCGCATAGCGCCCCTTGATGCGCTCGAGCTGGTTCAGCGCGGTGGTGACCAGCCGCGCGCCCGAGGCGCCGAGCGGATGCCCGATCGCGATCGCGCCGCCGTTGGGATTCACGTGCGCCGCGTCGTCCGGCAGGCCGAGATCGCGCGTGACGGCGAGCGCCTGCGCGGCGAAGGCCTCGTTCAGCTCGATCGTCTCCATCCGTGCGAGCTCGAGCCCGGCGCGCGCGAGCACCCTGCGCGCGTCCGGCGCCGGGACGACGCCCATGATGCCCGGCGCGACCCCGGCCACCGCCATCGC
>JAHDYJ010000058.1 GCA_023383795.1 Burkholderiales bacterium
GCGACTACCTCGCCATCGTCACGCTCGGCTTCGGCGAGATCGTGCGCATCTTCCTGAACAACCTGAACGCGCCGATCAACATCACCAACGGCCCGCAGGGCATCACGCTGATCGATCCGGTCAGGATCGGCGGCTTCTCGTTCGCGACCACCGACCGGGTGGCCGGCCTGGTGTTCACCGGGCCGGTCAAGTACTACTACCTGCTGCTCGCGCTGGTGCTCGTCATCATCGTGATCAACGTGCGCCTGCAGGACTCGCGCATAGGTCGCGCCTGGGAGGCGATCCGCGAGGACGAGATCGCCGCGCAGGCGATGGGCATCAACCTGCGCAACATGAAGCTGCTCGCGTTCGCGATGGGCGCGAGCTTCGGCGGCGTCGCCGGCGGCATGTTCTCGGCGATGCAGGGGTTCATCAGCCCGGAGAGCTTCGGGCTGTTCGAGTCGATCATCGTGCTCACCATGGTCGTGCTCGGCGGCATGGGCAACATCCCCGGCGTGATCCTCGGCGCGGTGCTGCTGTCGGTGTTCCCGGAGGCGCTGCGCTACATGTCGCCGCTGCAGAACGCGGTGTTCGGGCGCGAGCTGATCGACCCGGAGGCGGCGCGGCTGCTGATCTTCGGGCTGGCGATGGTGCTGATCATGTTGTTCCGGCCGGCCGGCCTGCTGCCCTCCGACGTGCGCAAGCGCGAGCTCGCGCTGAACGCCGACTGAGATCGAGCCGACCGCCATGCCGCTCCTCCAGGCGCGCAACGTGGGCAAGCGGTTCGGCGGGCTGCAGGCGCTCGCCGACGTCGGCTTCTCGATCGAGCGCGGCGAGATCTACGGGCTGATCGGGCCGAACGGCGCCGGCAAGACCACGCTGTTCAACTGCCTCACCGGCCTCTACGCGGCCGACGAGGGCGGCTTCCTGTTCGAGGGCGCTCCGCTCGCCGGCCTCAAGCCGAACGAGGTCGCCGAGCGCGGCATCGCGCGCACGTTCCAGAACATCCGCCTGTTCGCGAACCTGTCCGCGCTCGAGAACGTGATGATCGGCCGCCATGTGCGAACCGCGGCGGGCGTCGTCGGCGCGATCCTGCGCGATCGGCGCACGCGCGCCGAGGAGGCGGCGATCGCGCGCCGCGCGGCCGAGCTGCTCGACTACGTCGGCATCCGGCGGCACGCCAACGACCTCGCCAAGCATCTCTCGTACGGCGATCAGCGCCGGCTCGAGATCGCGCGCGCGCTCGCGACCGAGCCGAAGCTGCTCGCGCTGGACGAGCCGGCGGCGGGCATGAATCCGACCGAGACGCGGGCGCTGCGCGGCCTGCTCGAGCGCATCCGCGCCGACGGCGTGACGCTGCTGCTGATCGAGCACGACGTCAAGCTCGTGATGGGGCTGTGCAACCGCGTGCTCGTGCTCGACTACGGCCGGCGGATCGCCGAGGGCGCGCCGGCCGTGGTCCAACGCGACCCGAAGGTGATCGAGGCCTACCTCGGCGGCCCGCTCACCGCGGCCGGGGGCACCTGATGCTGCTCGAGCTCGACGGCCTCGAGGTGGCCTACGGCGGCATCAAGGCCGTCAAGGGCATCGATCTCGCGGTCGATCGGGGCGAGCTCGTCTGCCTGATCGGCGCCAACGGCGCGGGCAAGACCACCACGCTCAAGGCGATCTGCGGCCTGCTCCACCCGCGCGCCGGCCGCGTGCGCTACGACGGCGAGGACATCACCGGGACGCCGTCCTACCGTCTGGTCGCCCGCGGGCTGGCGATGGTGCCCGAAGGGCGCGGCATTTTCCGGCAGCTCACCGTCGAGGAGAACCTCGCGATGGGGGCCTTCGTGCGCGGCGACCGGCAGGGCGTGCGGCGCGATCTCGAGCGCGTCTTCGAGATCTTTCCGCGCCTCGCCGAGCGGCGCACGCAGTCCGGCGGAACGCTCTCGGGCGGCGAGCAGCAGATGCTCGCCATCGGCCGCGCGATGATGAGCCGGCCGAAGCTGCTCCTGCTCGACGAGCCGAGCATGGGACTCGCGCCGCTGCTGGTGCAGCGGATCTTCGAGACCGTGTGCGAGATCGCGCGCGAGGGCGTGACGATCCTGCTGATCGAGCAGAACGCCCGCCTCGCGCTGGAGATCTCGACGCGCGGCTACGTGATGGAAAGCGGCACGATCCCACTCTCCGGTCCGGCCGCCGAGCTGCTCGCCGATCCGAGGGTGCGCGAGGCCTATCTCGGCGAGACGGCCGCCGCCGACGTCGAACCCGTCCAGGACCGTACTTGAGCGCATTCTCCGCCGGACCGATCCAGATCCGCATGGGCGGCTACGGTCCGCCGACGACCACGCACAGCCGGGCGCTGAAGATGATCGGCGACCGGCTCCTCGCCGAGTTCGGCGCTGCGGTCGACGTGAAGTACGTCTGGAACGTCATGGATCTCGGCTACCGTGGCGAGGACGTGCTGTGGATGGTCGAGCACGGCATCCTGACGCTCGCTTACTAGTCCACGAGCTACCTCACGAGCCGCGTGCCGGAGCTCGGGCTCGTCGATCTGCCCTTCCTGTTCGAGGACCTCGACCACGCGCGCTCTGCCTTCGACGGCAAGCTCGGCGCGTACCTGACCGAGCGGATCGAGTCCCGCATCGGCTATCGCATGCTCGGCTACCTGGAGAACGGTTACCGCCATATCTCCAACCGGTTGCGCCCGGTGCACGAGCCGGCCGATCTCGCCGGGATGCGCATCCGCATGCTGCCGAGCGAGATCCACTGCAGGACTTTCGCGCTGCTCGGCGCGGTCCCCGAGCCCTGCGACCTCAGGATCGCGCTCGAGGCGATCGCGTCCGGGAGACTCGACGCCCAGGAGAATCCCCTGGCGAACACGGTCACCTACGGCGTGCACAAGCTCCACCGCCATCACACGCTGAGCGGGCACTTCTACCTGACGCGCGGGCTCTACGCGAACCGTGCGGCGGTGGACGCGTGGCCGCAGAACCTCCGCGAGGCCGTCCACGCGGCCGCACGCGAGGCGATCGTCCGGCAGCGCGCGCTCGCGGTCGAGGAAGAGGCGGTATCGCAGCGGGCAATCGAGCGGGAGGGCTGCGAGCTCGTCGAGCTCGCGGGCGCGGAGCGCGACGCGTTCGCCCGCGCGGTGCGGCCGCTGCACGACGAGGCGCGCAGCCGTTACGGCGAGGCGGCGCTGGCGCTGATAGCGCGCTAGCGCGCGGCTTCCGGCGGGACGGATCAGCCGACGTGCTTCGGCCGGGCGAGGTCGGCGGCGGTCGTGAAAGAGTCGGCGTAGAACTCGTCGATCGGCAGGCCGCGCGCGTGCGTGAAGTCGGTGCGCGCAGCGTCCACCATCACCGGCACGCCGCAGGCGTACACCTGATGGCCGGAGAGATCCGGATAGTCCTCCATGACCGCGCGATGCACGAAGCCGGTGCGCCCGGTCCAGCCGTCTTCCGGAAGCGCCTCGGATATCACCGGTATGAACCGGAAGTTCGCGTGCGTTCTCGTCCAGCCCGCGGCGAGGTCGGCCAGGTACAGATCCTTCGGCCGGCGGCCGCCCCAGTACAGCACCATGCTCCGCACGGTGCCCTTGTGGAGCGCGTCCTCGATGATCGCCTTGATCGGCGCGAACCCGGTGCCGCTCGCGACGAAGATCACCGGCTTGTCGGACTCGCGCAGGAAGAACGAGCCGAGCGGGCCCTCGAAGCGCAGGATGTCGCGCTCCTTCATCTGCGCGAACACGTGCTCCGTGAAGCTGCCGCCGGCAACCCGGCGCACGTGCAGCTGCAGGAACTCGTCGTCGTGCGGCGGGTTGGCCATCGAAAAGCTCCGCCGCGCGCCGTCCTTGAGCAGGAAGTCGATGTACTGGCCGGCGAGGAACTGGAGCCGCTCGCTCGCGGGCAGCTTGAGATGCAGAATCGCCACGTCGTCGGTCGGGCGCTCGATCCGCTGCACCCGGCAGGGCAGCTTCTTGACGACGATGTCCTTCACCGCGCCGATCGCGCGCGCCTCGATCACGACGTCCGAGCGCGGCCGCGCTTGGCAGAAGAGCGCGTAGCCGGCGGCTCGCTCGTCGTCCGACAGCGCGCTCGGGTGGTACTTGCCGTAGTCGATCTCGCCCTCGAGCACCTTGCCTTTGCACGAGCCGCAGGCGCCGTCGCGGCAACCGTACGGCAGATGGAATCCCTGGTCGAGCGCCGCCTGCAGGATGGTCTCCCCATCGGGAACGCTGAAGACGAGGCCGCTCGGCTGTACCGTCACGTGGTGTGGCATGCGCGCTCTCCCGATCGGACTGCAAGGCGGCGAGAACCTGTCTCGGAATCAGACGAGCTCGTGAAGGAGGGGACCAACAAGGGGCTCGCCCTTTGTTCGTTCGGGGATACGACGAGGGGCAACTCGTCCCGCGTTCGTACGATCTCTGGCGCCGGAAGAAGCACAGCCGCGATCTCGAGATAGGTCCTAGAATCCCCGCAAATGCCCGCGCTCTTGATCGTGGGGTTCGGCGACGTCGCGAAGCGCGCCGTTCCCGCGCTGCTCGCGCGCTACGCACCGGTACATGCGCTGGTGCGCAGCGCCGAGTCGGCGCGCGATGCCGCTGCGCGCGGCGTGGGACCGATCGTCGCGGACCTCGACCGGCCCGATTCGCTCGCGGCGCTCGCGGGTCTTGCCGACTGCGTGCTGCACCTCGCGCCGCCCGGGCCGACCGCAGGGCGCGACGAGCGCACGCGGGCGCTGGTGGAGGCGCTCGCGGCGCGAAGCATGGTATCACAGGGTGCGGGCGCAACCCGCGTGCAGCGCCTGGTGTACGTCAGCACGACCGGGGTCTACGGCGACTGCGCCGGAGCCTGGGTCGACGAGACGCGTCCGGTGAATCCGCAGACCGACCGCGCGCAGCGCCGGGTGGACGCGGAGCGCGTGCTGATGGAGTGGGGGGAGCGTACCGGTGCGTGCGTCTCGATCCTGCGCGTGCCCGGCATCTACGCCTCCGACCGCCTCCCGGTCGAGCGGCTCGCGCGCGGTACGCCGGCAATGCGCGCGGATGAGGATGTCTATACGAACCACATCCACGCTGATGACCTCGCGCAGGCCTGCGTCGCGGCGCTCGAGCGCGGCGCGCCCGGGCGCGTGTACAACGTGGTCGACGACAGCGCGATGAAGATGGGCGAGTACTTCGATCTGGTCGCCGATCGCGTCGGTCTTCCACGTCCGCCGCGCATCGCGCGCGCCGACGCCGCGCGGCAGCTGTCGCCGGTCGCGCTGTCCTTCATGACCGAGTCGCGCCGCCTGGCCAACCGCCGGATGAAGGAGGAGCTCGGCGTCGTGCTTCGGTACCCGACGGTGCGCGAGGGCGTGCCGGCCGTCGCCGCGCGCGCCGATTCGCCGTCGACGAAGAGGAGCTGAGCCGATGTCGACCCCCATCCTGCTCGTCATCACCAATCTTCCCGATCGGGCGAGCGCCGAGGCCCTCGCCGCCGCCCTCATCGAGCGGCGGGTCGCAGCATGTGCGAACGTGATGTCCCCTTGCCGCTCGGTGTACCGCTGGGAGGGGGCCGTCGAGCACACCGAGGAGCACCCGGTGCTCGCCAAGACGCCGGCGGACCGCTTTGACGCCCTGCAAAAAGTCATCCGCGAGCTGCATCCCTACGAACTTCCGGAGATCATCGCGGTCGGAGTGGACGCCGGCCTTCCCGCCTATCTGGACTGGGTCGCCGCGGAAACACGGCCGGCGGCATAAAATCAGCTTCATGCGCATGGTGCTCGGACGCGTCTCGCTCGCGCTCGCCGGCGGCCTCCTGGCCGCGGGCGCCGTGCTCGCGCAGGACATCCTGGAGCCCGAGAAGGCGTTCAGATTCTCCGCGCGCGCCCTCGACGACCGGACGATCGAGGTCCGGTACCGGATCGAGGACGGCTACTACATGTACCGCGAGAAATTCAGCTTCGCGGTCGAGCCGGCGGCCGCCCGCCTGGGAACGCCGCAGTTTCCCGCGGGCGAGATCAAGCAGGACGAGTTCTTCGGGCGGGTCGAGACCTATCGCAAGGCCGTCGCGATCCGGATCCCGGTCGAGGCCGGCGCCGGCGAGATCAAGCTCGCCGCGACCTCGCAGGGCTGCGCCGATGTCGGCATCTGCTACCCCCCGATCACCCAGGACGCGCGGATCGTGCTTGCGGCGGCAACAGGCGGCGGCGGCGCCGCGCCCGGCGCGATGTCGCTTTCCGGCGCTCCGGGTGCGGCCCCGGCGGGCGCCCCGCTCGGTCCGTCGGACCAGTTCGTCGGGCGGCCGGTCAGCGGGCAGCCCGGCGTGATCAGCGACGAATCGAAGGCGGCCGGGATCCTGGCCGGGGGCAGCCTGTGGGCGATCGTCGCGTTCTTCTTCGCGGCCGGCCTGCTCTTGACGTTCACGCCCTGCGTGCTGCCGATGATCCCGATCCTCTCGGGCATCATCGTCGGCGAGGGCCGCGAGGCTTCGCACAAGGGCCGTGCTCTCGCCCTGTCCCTCGCGTACGTCGCCGGGATGGCGGTGACCTACACCGCGCTCGGGGTCGCTGCCGGCCTCGCCGGGTCGATGTTCGGCGGCGCGCTGCAGAACCCGTGGGTGCTCGGCGCCTTCGCCGCGATCTTTGTCGCCCTCGCCTTCTCGATGTTCGGGTTCTACGACATCTCGCTGCCCGCGTTCCTGCAGAACAGGGTCACGCATGCGAGCCACCGGCTGAGCGGCGGGCACCTGGGCGCGGTCGCCATGATGGGCGTTCTGTCGGCGGCGATCGTGAGTCCGTGCGTCGCGGCGCCGCTCGCCGGGGCGCTCGTGTACATCAGCCAGAGCCGCGACGTCATGCTCGGCGGCACCGCGCTCTTCGCCATGTCGCTCGGCATGGGCGTGCCGCTCGTCGCGGTCGGCGTGACCGGGGGCGCGCTCCTGCCGCGCTCCGGACACTGGATGAGGTCGGTGAAGAAGTTCTTCGGCTTCCTGATGCTCGGCGTGGCGATCTGGATCCTCGCGCCGGTGATCCCGGTGGTCGCGCAGATGCTGCTGTGGGCGGGGCTGCTGATCGTCGGCGCGATGTATCTGCACGCGCTCGATCCGCTGCCGCACGATGCGTCGGACTTCACCCGGTTCTGGAAAGGCGTCGGAGTGATCGCGCTCCTCGCCGGCGTGTCGCTCGGCCTGGGCGCCTTCTCGGGCCATCGCGACATCCTGCAGCCGCTCTCGGGGTTCCGCGCCGCGGTCGGAGCGGGCGCGCCGGCCGGCGCGCTGGTGCGCTTCGAGCGGGTGCGCTCGCTGGCCGAGCTGGAGGCGCGCCTCGCGAAGGTCAGCCAGCCGGTGCTGCTCGACTTCTACGCCGACTGGTGCGTGTCGTGCAAGGAGATGGAGCGGTTCACCTTCAGCGATCCGCGCGTGCGCGAGAAGATGGCCGGCATGGTGCTGCTCCAGGCCGATGTCACCGAGAACAACGACGACGACAAGGCGTTGCTCAAGCGCTTCCGCCTGTTCGGCCCGCCCGGCATCATCTTCTTCGACCCCCAGGGGCGCGAGATCGACGGCCTGCGCGTGATCGGCTACCAGCCGGCCGACCGGTTCCTCGAGTCGCTCGCCCGCGCAGCGGGCGCGTAAACCGGCGCGCAGCGGGCGCGTAGACCCGCGCGCAGCGGGCGCGTAGACCCGCGCGCAGCGGGCGCGTAACCCCTTGGCGCAGGGGACCTCTATGCGGGGCGCACCTCGAGCACGATCTTGCCGATGTGCGTCGAGGACTCCATCAGCGCGTGCGCCTTGGCGGCGTCGGCGAGCGGGAACGTGGCGAAGATGTTCGTCCGCGCGCGGCCGGACTCGAGGAGCGGCCACACGTGCTCGGCAAGCGCGCGTGCGATCGCGGCCTTCTCGTCGATCGAGCGCGGGCGCAGCGTCGAGCCGGTGAACGTGAGCCGCTTGATCATGATCGGCATGCAGTCGAGCGTGACCTTGCTCGGCTGCAGGAAGGCGATCTGCACCAGGCGCCCCTCGAGCGCGAGCGACCGGATGTTGCGCTCGATGTACTCGCCCCCGACCATGTCGAGGATCACGTCGACGCCGCGCTTCCCGGTCGCCTGCCAGAGCTCGGCGGCCCAGTCCTGAGTCTTGTAATTGTAGACGACGTCGGCGCCGAATCTGCGGCAAAAGGCCGCCTTCTCCTCGTTGCCGACGGTTGCGTACACCGTCGCGCCGCGCGCCCTTGCGAGCTGGATCGCCGCGAGCCCGATCCCGCTCGAGCCGCCGTGGACCAGGAACGATTCGCCGGCTGCGAGGCGGCCGCGGTCGACGATGTTGGTCCAGACGGTGAACCAGTTCTCCGGCAGCGACGCGGCCTCGGCGAGGCTGAGCCCCTTCGGCACCGGCAGGCAGTGCGCCGCCGGCGTCGCGCAGTACTCCGCGTAGCCGCCGCCCGGCGTGAGCGCGCACACGACGTCGCCCGCCTTCCATCGGGTGACGTCGGGCGCGACCTCGGCGATCCTGCCCGCCACCTCCAACCCGATGATCGGCGACGCGCCCGCGGGCGGCGGGTACTTGCCCGAGCGCTGCAGCACGTCGGGTCGGTTGACGCCGGCGTAATGCACCTCGATCAGCACCTCGCCCGCCCGCAGCGCCGGCTTGTCGCTCTCGGCGAGCCGGAGCACCTCGGCCGGCCCGCCTTTTCCGTGATCGATGAATCTCATGGAGTGCCCTTGCATGCATGCGCCGCGACGAAGCTGCAATGGTAGTCGCAACGCGCCGACGTGACTCAGAGTCCGGGACGGTGCTCGCCGATGCGCAGGTGGCGCGACGCGAGATAGACCTCGCGCAGCAGCGCGAGCAACCCGAACGTCAGCGCCAGGAGCGCGAGCACGAACAGCGTTCCGGCGACCGCCGTCAGGTCGGTCGCGAGGAACGCACCGGCGAAGAGCGCCGCGACCACCAGGCAGATCAGGACCGCGCAGGCGGTGCTTGCGGAGATCGCCCGGTTGACCCAGCGGGCCCGCCGCGAGAGGACGCGCAGCTCGTCCAGCGCGGCGTGCAGCGCCTCGTCATGGAGATTGGCGAGCTCGTTCTCGATCTTGCGCGCGCGATCGATCGCGCGGGCGAGCCGATTGGTGAGCACGCCGAGCAGCGCGCCGATCGCCGTCAGCAGGAAGACCGGCGCGACCGCGAGCTGGATTACCGTCCCGATGGTCGGAAAGTGCGCCTCGATGGCCATGGTCCCTCTCCCGCGGTGCTCGTGCGCGCCGCTAGGCGCGCGGCGCGCCCGCGCCAAGGAACGACTCCGCGAGACGCACCCAGTACGAGGCGCCGAGCGGAAGAATGTCGTCGTTGAAATCGTACCGCGGGTTGTGCAGCATGCAGCCGCCCTCGCCGGGTCCGTTGCCGATCCATGCATACGCGCCCGGCCGGGCCTGCAGCATGTAGGCGAAATCCTCGGCGCCCATGGTCGGCGGCAGGTCCGTGTGGACGCGCTCGCGACCGACCAGCTCGCGCATCACGTCAGCCGCGAACGCCGCCTCGGCGGGCGTGTTGACCGTCGGCGGGTAGCGCCGCTCGTAGCGCACCGTCGCCCGCGCGCCGAAGGCTGCGGCGACGCCGCCGCAGACCCGCGCGATCCCTTCCTCGATCAGGTCCTGCACCTCCGGCCGGAATGCGCGCGCGGTCCCACGCAGCACGACCTCGCCGGGAACGACGTTCCACGCATCGCCGCCGTGGATCTGGGTCACCGTGACCACCGCGGCTTCGACCGGGGCTGCGTTGCGGCTCACGATCGTCTGCAGCGCCTGCACCACGTGGCTGGCCGCGACGATCGGATCGACCACGTTGTGCGGCATCGCCGCGTGCCCGCCGCGCCCGGCGACCGTGATCTCGAAGACGTCGGACGAGGCCATCATCGGTCCCGGCCGAACCGCGAACTCGCCGACCGGCAGGCCGGGCCAGTTGTGCATCCCGAAGACCGCGTCCACCGGGAAGCGCTCGAAGAGACCGTCCTCGATCATCGCGCGCCCGCCGCCCTCGCTCTCCTCCGCGGGCTGGAAGATGAAGCGCACGGTACCGTCGAACGCGCGCGTCGCGGCAAGGTGCTGCGCGGCGCCGAGCAGCATCGCGGTGTGGCCGTCGTGGCCGCAAGCGTGCATCTTGCCCGGGCGACGCGAGCGGTGCGCGAACGTGTTCGCCTCCTCGATCGGCAGCGCGTCCATGTCGGCGCGCAGGCCGACTGCCCGCGCGCCGGTTCCGCTCCTGAGCGTGCCCACGACGCCGGTTCGGGCAAGCCCGCGGTGCACCTCCACGCCAAACGATGCGAGCGCCTGCGCCACCAGGTCCGCCGTTCGCACCTCCTCGTATGCGGTCTCGGGATGCGCGTGCAGCGCGTGCCGCCAGGCGCGCATCTCGGCGTGCGCTTCGGCGATGCGTGCGGTGACCGTCATGGCCGCTCCCGATGAGCCGCGGTCAACCGTTGACCGCGCCGGCGCATTCTAGGAACTGTCGGTGCGCCGCAAGGCGGCGATTATATAATCGGTCGATCGGGCCTTCAGCGGCGACGGTTCTGCTTCATCGTTTCGAGCCCGCTTCTCGAGCCTTCCCGCCGGAGTCTTTGCACCCCAGCCACGCCGCATGCGCCGCCACATTCACGGGATCGACCATGCCGTCATCGCGGTGAGCGACCTCGACGCGGCGCGCGATGCGTTCGCGCGCATGGGGTTCGTCGTGACTCCGCGCGGACACCACACGCTCGGGTCGCAGAACCACTGCGTGATGTTCGGCGACGACTACCTGGAGCTGCTCTCGGTGCCGCCGGTGCCGCACCCCTGGGCGCGGCCGTTCAGCGAGTTCCTGGCGGCCGGAGACGGGCTCGCTGCGCTCGCGCTCAGGACCGACGGCGCCCGCGAGGCCTATACGGAGCTGCTGTGGGCCGGCTTCGAGCCCGCGGACCCGGTGGAATTCTCGCGCCCCGTGCCGTCGCCCGCGGGTGCGCCGGAGGCCGCGCGCGAGGCGCGCTTCCGCATCGTCCAGCTCGCTTCCGGCAGGACGCCGGGCGCGCGCGTGTTCGCGTGCGAGCATCTCACGCGCGATGCGGTCTGGCGGCCCGAGTACTGCGCGCACCCGAACGGCGCGGTCGGCCTCGCCGCGGTCGCGCTCGTTGCGAGCGACGTCGCCGCCGCCGCGCGACCCTATGCGCGGCTCTTCGACTCGCCCGCCCGCGCGATCGCCGAAGGCCTGCTGGTCGAGACCGGCAGCGCGCCGCTCGCGATCGCCACCGCCGAATCGCTTGCGCGCCGCCTGCGGGGCGTTCGCCTGAACGCACGCCCGATGCCGTGGCTCGCAGCCTTATTCATCCGCGTCGCCGACCGCGAGGCAGCCGCCGATGCGCTGGCGACGGGCGGTATGGCGCCGGTCGCGCTGCCCGACGGATCGGTGGCGGTCGGCGCGGACCGCGGCCACGGCGTGGCGGTCGTGTTCGGATAGCCGCGCGAGGGGTGCTGGACATGTCGCGCACGGACCGCATCCTGGCGAGCGCGCTGCTCGCCTCCGCCGCGCTGCACGTCACGGTGCTCGTTGCGACACCGCGTATGGCGATTCGGGCGATCGAGCCCGAATCGCCGCCGCCGCTCGCGGCGCGGCTCGTGGCGCCGGCACCCGTATCGGTCGAGTCCCCGAAGACCCCGCCGCCGCGGTCGGCGGCGCCGCAGTCCAGGACACCCCGCGCCGCAGCAGCCGCAACGCGCCTGCCCCCGCAGCCGCTCGCGACGACCGACCGGGCGGCGATCATTCCCGATCCGCCGCCGCCCGACGGCGGCTACGCCGCGGAACTCGCCGCGGCCGCCGCGGCGGCCTCCGGCCCCGCGCCGAGCGCCGAACCGCGCGGGGCCGAAGCGTCGGCCGATGCCGGCGAGGGCGAATACCCGGTGCGGCATGCGCGACTCGTCTATGACCTGAGCTTCGGCGGGGGTCCGGCGGGCGTCGTCACTCACACCTGGTCGTACGATGGCCGCGCCTACAGGGCCGAATCGATCGCGCAGGGCACCGGGCTCGTGAAGCTCTTCTTCGACGGCCGCTTCGTGCAGCGCTCGGTCGGCACGGTCGGGCGCGACGGGCTGATCCCCGCGGAGTACACGCTCGAGCGCGGGAGCGCGGCGCGCCGCGAGCAGGCGAGATTCGACTGGGACGCGGGCCGCGTCGTCTTCACCTTCAAGGAAGAGCGGCGCGAGGACGGTCTGCCGGACGGGACGCAGGATGCGCTGTCGATCCTGCACCAGGCGTACTTCGAGCGTCCGGCGGGCGGCGCCGCGCCCGTGGGCATCGCGACCGGTCGAAAGCTCGGGCACTACGTGTACGAGCTCCTCGGCGAGCGGCTCATCGAGACGCCGATCGGGATCCTGCGCACGCTGCACGTGCGGCGGCTGGATCAGGACGGGAAGACGCTCGACGCGTGGCTCGACCTCGATCGCAGCCTACTCCCGGCGCGCATCGTTGCGGCGGGGCCGCTCGGCAGCCCGCTCGAGCAGGTCATCCGCGAGGCGCGCATCGAGACCGCCGCCGGTCGCGACGACAAGACCGCGGCAGCGGGCGATCAGCCCTTCGCGAGGTAGCGCGCGGCGTCGAGCGCGAAGTAAGTCAGCACGCCGTCCGCCCCCGCGCGCTTGAACGCGAGCAGCGCCTCGACGACGCATTTCTCCTCGTCGAGCCAGCCGTTCTGGAACGCCGCCTTGAGCATCGCGTACTCGCCGCTCACCTGGTACGCGAAGGTCGGCGCCTTGAACTCGTCCTTGACGCGACGGACGATGTCGAGGTACGGAAGGCCGGGCTTGACCATCACCATGTCGGCGCCCTCGGCGAGGTCGAGCGCGACCTCGCGCAGCGCCTCGTCCGTGTTCGCCGGATCCATCTGGTAGGCGAGCTTGTTGCCCTTGCCGAGCGCCGACGCCGAGCCGACCGCGTCGCGGAACGGGCCGTAGAAGCTCGACGCGTACTTCGCGGAGTACGCCATGATCCGCGTGTAGATGAAGCGCTGCCCGTCGAGCGCCTGGCGGATCGCGCCGATGCGGCCGTCCATCATGTCCGACGGCGCGACGATGTCCACGCCGGCGGCGGCCTGCGTGAGCGCCTGCGCCCGCAGCACCTCGATCGTCTCGTCGTTGAGGATGTAGCCCGTCGCGTCGATCACGCCGTCCTGGCCGTGGGTGGTGTAGGGGTCGAGCGCGACGTCGGTCATGACACCGAGCTCCGGGAAGTTCTTCTTCAGCGCGGTCACCGCGCGCGGGATGAGGCCGTCCGGATTGGTCGCTTCCCTGCCGTCGGCGGTCTTGAGCGCGGGCTCGATGAGCGGGAAGAGCGCCATGGTCGGCACCCCGAGCTTGAGCGTCTGCTCGGCGACCCCCATCAGCTTGTCCACCGAGTAGCGCGAGACGCCCGGCATCGAGGGGACCGCCTGCACCGACTCCCTGCCCTCCACAATGAAGACGGGATAGATGAAATCATCCGTGGTCAAGCGCCGTTCCCGCATCATCCGGCGGGTGAAATCGTCGCGCCGCATGCGGCGCATGCGCACCGCCGGGTAGCTGGCGTGGATCGTCATCTCAACCCTCTTTCATTGAAAATACAATATGTTGCGTGCGCGGGCCGAACCGCGCAACCGGCGGGGAACCTTTTCCGGCCGCCGCGACTCTCAAGCGTAGACGATCTTGATCGTCTCCCGCTTCTCCTCCCTGAGCGGGTGCCTTAATCTATTTAAGGCGTTCGGCCCCGAGCTTTCCCCTTTGGCTCGGGGCTTTTTTGTCTTTAGGCCCCGAGGCTCGTCCACGTGTGCTCGGGGCTTTCGTGTCCCCAGGCTCACTCGCGGCTTTCTCGCCCGCGTCCTGCGCCGTGAGCGCTATCCCGAGCCACTGCGAGATCGTCCGATCTGCCTCCTCGAGGCCGGTCCGCCTCAGTGCCGAGAAAAGCTGGACCGACGCCGTCGGCGCCATGCCGAGGAGCTGAGCGCGCACTTCGCGCAACACCCGGTCCGCTTGGCTGCGCGACAGCTTGTCCGCCTTGGTCAGCAGCACGTGAACCGGCTTGCCCGTGGGCCTGAACCACGTCAGCATGGCTTGGTCGAGCTCCGTCAGGGGGTGCCGGATATCCATGACGAGGACCAAGCCCTGTAGGGATTCTCGCGACTGTAAGTACTCGCTCAGAACGCGTCCCCAATGGCGTCGCAGCGCCTCCGGAACGCGCGCGTAGCCGTACCCCGGCAGGTCGACCAGCAGCCCGCCCGCGGCCAAGCGGAAGAAGTTGATGAGCTGGGTGCGGCCGGGCGTCTTGCTCACGTGTGCGAGGCCGGACTGGCGCGCGAGCGCGTTGAGCGCACTCGACTTGCCTGCGTTGGAGCGGCCGGCGAAGGCGACCTCCGGCGGCCCGGCTGGCGGCAAGTCGCCGAGGTCGTGCGCCGATCGGACGAAGCGCGCGCTTTCGAGGGCGGTCACCGGGGTCTTTCGCGGGGGACGGGTGATTCGGAGGAGCGGCCGCGAGACGCGGCCGCTCGGCGTGGAGTCTCTCGGCCAGCGTTCGTGCGCTGCGCTGCGTTAGAATAGCAGCTTTCCTCAACACCCCGTCCGGAAAGGGAAATCGAATGAAGCTTCGCCTGGCGCTCGTCGCCGCGACGTTCGCAAGCGCCGCCGCGATCGGCGCCGAGCCGCCGCTCACGGCCGACCCCGCGAAAGCGCAAGAGACCGCCGCCCAAGTGTGCGCCGCCTGCCACGGCGTCGACGGCAACAGCCCGACGCCAGCGAATCCGAAGCTGGCCGGCCAGATTCCTGCCTACACGACCAAGCAGTTGATCAACTTCAAGGCCGCCGACGGCAAGAAGCCCGAGCGCGACAACGCGATCATGGCCGGGATGGTCGCCGCGCTGTCGCCGGACGACATGCGCAACCTGGGCGCCTACTACGCCGCGCAGACCGCCAAGCCGGGCGTCGCGACGGACACTGCCACCGTGGAAGTCGGTCAGCAGATCTATCGTGCGGGACTCGTCGAGAAGGGCGTGCCCGCGTGCTCCGGATGCCACGGGGTGACGGGTCTCGGCGTGCCGAACCAGTATCCGCGGCTCGCCGGCCAATTTGCCGAGTACACCGAGGCGCAGATGCAGGCGTGGCGCAACGGTGCGCGCGCGAACGACCCCAACAAGATGATGCGCATGATCGCGGCGAAGATGACCGACGCCGAGATCAAGGCGGTCGCCGACTACATCGCCGGGCTGCGCTGACCCGCGCGGCGCCGCGAGAGACCTGAGCGGGTGGCGCGCGCCGCCCGCTTCCCTTCCAGCAGCATCCCGCGTCGGGAGCGCGCGTGGAGTTCGACGTCGCCATCATCGGCTCCGGACCCGGCGGCTACCGCGCCGCGGTCCTGGCGGCGCTACGCGGCCTCAAGCCGGCCATCGTGGAAGCCGGTGCATGGGGCGGGACCTGTCTCAACCGCGGCTGCGTACCGAAGAAGGCGTGGTACCACACGGCCCGGCTGCTCGCCCTCGGCGATCGGCTCGCCGCACGCGGCGCGCGCGGCACCCTGGAGCCGGATCTCGACGCCGCGTGGCGCGACCAACGCCGGGTCGTCGAGACCGTCCGCACGAGCTACGTCGACTACCTGAAGCGTCTCGGCGTCGCGGTCATCGGCGGCCGGGCACGGCTGCAGGAACCCGGCGAGATCGCGGTCGCCGGCCACGGCACGATCACCGCGAAGCACGTCGTCGTCGCGAGCGGGTCCGCGCCGCACGTCCCCGACGCGCTTCCGCTCCGCGGCGGGCGGGTGATCACCACCGACGCGCTGTTCGACGCGCCGCCGCCCGACGGCAGGCGCGTCGCGGTCGTCGGCAGCGGCGTGATCGGCACCGAGATGGCGTTCATCCTCGCGATGCTCGGACGCGAGGTCGTGTGGCTGACACGCGCGCAGCCGCTGTCGAACGGCCGCTTCAGCGCGCCGGCCCTCGCCGCTCTGCGCGCGGCGCTCGCCGATCACGGCATCGTCGCGCGCACGGCGAGCCGGCCCGCCGCGTGCAGCGTCGCGCCGCAGGGCGTGACGCTGCGCCTGCCGGACGGAAGCGACGAGCGGGTCGACTGGGTGCTCGTTGCGGCCGGACGCCGGCCCCGCACCGCGGGGCTCGGGCTCGAGCGCGCGGGGGTCGCGCTCGACGAGCGCGGGTTCGTGCGCGTCGATGAGCGCCAGCGCACCACCGCGCCGGGCGTCTACGCGATCGGCGACTGCACGAACCGCGCCATGACTTCCAACCACGCGCTCGCCGAGGCGACGGTCGCGATCGCCGACATCGTTGCGCCGGGGAGCGCGCGGTCGCAACCGGAGCGCGTGCCGACCGTCGTCTATTCCGCGCTCGAGCTCGCGCGGCTCGGGCTGAACGAGGACGAGGCCGAGGCGGCCGGTCACGAGGTCGCCACCGGCTTCGCCGGTCTCGAGGCGAGCCCGGCTGCGCTCGCGTCCGGCGACGCGCGCGGCTTCGTCCGCCTCGTGGCCGACGCCGACTCCGGCGCGTTGCTCGGTGCGGAAGGCGTCGGCAGCCATGCCGGCGAGTGGATCCATGCGATCGGCGCCTGTGCCGACCGAGCGGACGCGCTTGCCGCGCTGGCGGCGATCCGCTACAACCACCCGTCGATGGCTGAAGAGATCCAGAACGCCGCGGAGACTCTCGCGGCGAGATGGGGCCTTTCCGCACGGGTCTTCCCGGGCCATGTGGAATAAGGACGGGCGGCGGGTTGTTCTGATGGGCGTGGGTCGCGCACCGGCGCGGGGAGCGTGGCGCTCGCTTGCGCTGGCGGCGGTTTCGGTCGCCGTCGTCGGCGGGTGCGCGTGGTCGTCGCTGCTCGGCGCCGGCCCCGCGCGCATCGAGGACGGCGTGCTGGTGACGTCCGACGGCTGGGCGCTCTACACGTTCGACCGGGACACGAGCGCCGGGACGCGCGCCGGAATCGGCAGCGCGTGCGTCGGCGAGTGCGCGGTACGCTGGCCGCCGTTCGCAGCCGGCGCCGACGCACCGCCGTCGGGGGACTTCACTGCTTTCGTACGGGAGGATGGCACGCGACAGTGGGCATACAAGGGCAGGCCGCTGTACCGTTGGACCGGTGACGCCGCGCCCGGGGACAGGACCGGCGACGGCGTCGACAACCTCTGGCGGGCGGCGCGTCCGTAGCGCGGGCCGATTGCGCGCATTCCCGGGGCAACGATGGACCAAGCAGCGCTCACCCCGCACATCCCGCGACTGCGCCGCTATGCGCGCGCCCTTGTCGGCGACCGCTACGCGGCCGACGACCTGGTGCAAGACACGCTCGAGCGTGCGATCAACAAGTACCACCTCTGGCGGCCGGGAAGCGATCTGCGCGCTTGGCTGTTCGCGATCATGCACAACGTCTACGTGAACCAGCTGCGCAGCCGCGCCGCGCGTCCCGAGGCCGCGCTCGACGACGAGGATGCGCTGCCGCAGGCCCCGAGCGATGTGGACCGCCTGGAGATCCGCGACATCCAGGTCGCGCTCGCCGCGCTGCCCGCCGAGCAACGCGAGGTGGTGCTGCTCGTCGCGCTGGAGCAGATGAGCTACGCGGAGGCGAGCACCACGCTCGGGATCCCGATCGGCACCGTCATGTCCCGCCTGTTCCGCGCCCGCGAGCGATTGCGTGCGCACCTCGACGGGACGCCGCAGCAGTCGAATCTCAAGCTCGTGAAATGAGGCCGACCGAGGACGATCTGCAGGCCTACGTGGACGACCAGCTCCCGCCGGAGCGCCGGCAGGCGGTCGAGGCGTATCTCGCGCAGTCGCCCGAAGACGCCGCGCGCGTCGCCGCGTACCGCGAGCAGGGCGCGCAGCTGCGCTCGCTCTTCAATCCGGTGCTCGACGAGCCGATTCCGCAGCGGCTCACGCTGCTTGCCCCCCGCCGGCGCCTCGTCCGCGTGGCCGCGGCCGTGGCCTGGCTCGCGATCGGCGCCGTGATCGGCTGGGGCGCGGGTGCGTTCACCGGCCAGCAGCAGGCGGCCTCGACCAACTTCGCCCGCCGGGCGGCCGTCGCGCACGCGGTCTACTCGCCCGAGGTGCGCCACCCGGTCGAGGTCGGCGTGGAGCAGCAGGAGCATCTTGTCCGTTGGTTGTCCAAGCGGCTCGGCGCGGATCTGCGACCGCCGGTGCTGACCGCCAACGGATTCGAGCTGGTGGGAGGACGGCTGCTGCCGGGCGATCGCGGCCCGGTCGCGCAGTTCATGTACCAGGATGCGCGCGGACGGCGCCTGACGCTGTACGTCTCGCGCGCTCCGGCGGGGCAGCACGACACGGCCTTCCGCTACAGCCGCGAGGACGGGGTAAGCGTCTTCTACTGGGTCGACGCTTCGCTCGGCTACGCCCTGTCGGCCGAGCTGCCGAAAGCGGCGTTGCTCGAGGTGGCGAACGCGGTCTACAAGCAGTTGAATCCCTGAGGCTCGGCCCGATCAGCTGCCGGTTGCGGTCCGCCACGGTCGGCCGTACCGTAAGGAATCCGACGGCGCCGGCGACTCGTATCCCGTCGGATCCAGCGTGGACCGGGAGAACATCGTGCTTATCAAGCGTCCGAACGACTGCCTGCCCTCGGAGATCACTCCCGAGCCGATCTACCGCCGCCGCCGCGCGCTGCTCCAAGCCGCCGCTGCCGGGGCGATCCTCGGTGCCGCCCGGGCGGCGCACGCCGAAGGCGGTGGGCTGCCCAAGCTTCCGAACCTCGCGCGGTCGAGATTCAGCACGCCGGAGAAGCCGACCGAGTACAAGCACGTCACGCGCTACAACAACTTCTACGAGTTCGGCACCGACAAGACCGATCCGTACCAGTTCGCGGGGCGGCTCAAGACGCGGCCGTGGACGGTGGTGGTCGAGGGCGAGTGCGCAAGACCGCGCACGTTCGGCATCGAGGAGCTGCTCAAGCTGCCGCTCGAGGAACGGGTCTACCGGCTGCGGTGCGTCGAGGCGTGGTCGATGGTCGTTCCGTGGGTCGGCTTCGAGCTCAACGCACTGCTGAAGCAGGTCGAGCCCAACGGCAACGCCAGGTTCGTCGAGTTCATTACCGCGTTGCAGCCGGACACGATGCCGGGCGTGCGCCTGCCGGTGCTCGAGTGGCCCTACGTCGAGGGGCTGCGCATCGACGAGGCGATGCATCCGCTCACCATCCTCGCCGTCGGGCTGTACGGCGAGGTGCTGCCGAACCAGAACGGCGCGCCGGTGCGGCTGGTCGTGCCGTGGAAGTACGGCTTCAAGAGCGGCAAGTCGATCGTGCGCATCAGGCTGGTCGGGAAGCAGCCGCTGACGGCGTGGGAAAAGGCCGCCCCCCACGAGTACGGCTTCTACTCGAACGTAAACCCCGACGTCGACCATCCGCGCTGGAGCCAGAAGCGCGAACGGCGCATTCCGGAGTTCTTCGCGCGCCGCGAGACGGTCATCTTCAACGGCTACGGCGACCAGGTTGCGCGGCTCTACGCCGGGATGGACCTGAAGAAGTTCTTCTGACCGGACCCGGCTCGGACCGCGATCGGATGCAATCGACCCCAGGCCGGATCGGCGCCCTGAAGGCGCTCGTGTTCCTCGCGGCGCTCTATCCGTTCGGCCGCCTCGCCGCCTCGGCAGTCTGGTTCCCCGAGCTGCTCGGCGCGAACCCCGCCGAGTACATCACCCGCTCGCTCGGCGACTGGTGCCTGCGCTTGCTGCTGATCACGCTCGCCGTCACGCCGCTCAGGCGAATCACGGGCTGGAACTGGCTGCTGCGCCTGCGCCGGATGCTCGGGCTGTTCGCGTTCTTCTACGCGGTCGTGCATTTCGCCAGCTACATCGCGTTCGACCACGTGTTCGACGTGGTCGAGATCCTGAAGGACGTCGTCAAGCGGCCGTTCATCACCGTCGGATTCACCGCCCTGCTGCTAATCGTGCCGCTCGCGGCGACCTCGACGAACGCGATGGTGCGCCGCCTCGGCGCGCGCAACTGGCGCGCCCTGCACCGGCTCGTCTATCCGATCGCGATCCTGGGCGTCTTGCACTTCTGGTGGATGGTGAAGCGCGACGTCACCGAGCCCGCGATCTACGCCGCCCTGCTCGCGGCGCTGCTTGGCCATCGCGTCTTCCACGCCTGGCGCGACGCGCGCAGCGGGCGGGCTGCCGCGAGCCCGCGCACCTCGGCAGCGGCAGCCGCCAGGGATGGCGGCTGACAGGGGACACCCCGCTCGCCCAAGAACTCTTCGGCGCCGTGTACCGGTCTCAGAGCTTGCGCTGTGGGGTCGGCAGCTCGGGCCCCACCGCCGGCGTCGCCGTCCGGCGCGCGCGCCTTGCGCGCAGCCGGTCCTGCAGTCTGTCGAAGTAGAGATAGATCACCGGCGTGATGTAGAGCGTCAGGAGCTGCGACAGCGCGAGTCCGCCGACCACCGCGAGACCGAGCGGCCGGCGCGCCTCGCCGCCGGCGCCGAACGCAAGCGCGATCGGCAGGCTGCCGGCGAGCGCCGCCATCGTGGTCATCATGATCGGCCGGAAACGGACGAGGCAGGCCTGGTAGATCGCTTCGGCCGGTTGCATGCCGCCCGACCGCTGCCTCTCGATCGCGAAGTCGATCATCATGATCGCGTTCTTCTTCACTATCCCGATCAGCATGATGATGCCCACGAAGGCGTACATGTTGAGGTCGACACCGAAGGCGGCGAGCGTGACGAGCGCGCCCAGGCCGGCGACCGGTAGCCCGGAGAGGATCGTGAGCGGGTGGATGAAGCTCTCGTACAGTATCCCGAGCACGAGGTAGATGAAGAAGATCGAGAGCACGATCAGGATCCCCATGCCGCGCAGGGAGTCCTGGAACGCCTGCGCCGCGCCCTGAAACGAACCCGAGAGCGTCGCCGGGACCTGCAGGTCGGCGACCGCACGCTCGATCGAGTCGAGCGCCTCGCCAAGCGAGGTGCCGCCCTGGAGATCGAACGAGAAGGTGACCGCGGGCAGCTGGCCCATGTGGTTCACGTTCAACGGCCCGACGCCGTACGCCAGGTTCGCGAGCGTGTTGAGCGGCACGAGCGCGCCGGTCGACGAGCGCACGTACAGCGCCGACAGCGCGGCCGGGTCGGCCTGGAAGCGCGGCTCGAGCTCGAGGATGACCCAGTACTGGTCGGTCGATCCGTAGATCGTCGAGATCTGGCGCGCGCCGTAGGCGTTGGCTAGCGTCATCTCGATCTGGTGCGGGCTCACGCCGAGCGCGGACGCCCTCTCGCGGTCGATCTCGACCCGGACCTCGGGCCGCGAGATCTGGAGGTCGGTCGTGACGTCGGTCAGGCCCGGCAGCGTCCGCAGCCGCGCCTCGATGATCGGCACCCAGTGGAAGAGCTCCTCGGTGTCGACCCCCTGCAGCACGTACTGGTACTCGCTCTTGGTCACCCGTCCGCCGATCCGGATCGCCGGCAGGTTCTGCAGGAACACGCGCGTCCCCGGGATCACGTTCACCTTCGGCCGCAATCCCCGGATCACCTCCTCCACCTTCCGCCGCTCGGCGCGCGGCCTCAGGTTGATCACCATCCGCCCGATGTTGAGCGAAGGGCTGAACGCCGTGGCGCCGATGAATGCGTTCACCGAGGCGACGTTCGGGTCCTTGCGGACGATGTCGGCGACCTGTCGCGTCAGGTCGGACATCGCCTCGAACGAGATGTCCTGCGCCGCCTCGACGAAGCCGAACACCTGGCCGACGTCCTCCGACGGCAGGAACCCCTTCGGCATCTTAGCGAACATCACGCCGGTCGCCACCACGATCGCGAAGAACACCACCATCGTGGCGCGCGGCCGCGCCATCACCCAGCGCAGGCTCACGTCGTAGGCGTGCTTGGCCGCTTCGAAGCCCCGCTCCACGGCGCGGTAGACGCGGCCGTGCGACTGCGCGTGCTCCGGCCGCAGGATGCGGCTGCACATGAGCGGCGAAAGCGTGAGCGACACGAAGCCCGAGATCAGCACGGCCGCCATGATCACCACCGCGAACTCGTGCAGCAGCCGCCCGAGGATGCCGCCCATGAACAGCACCGGAATGAACACCGCGGCGAGCGACAGCGTCATCGACACGATCGTGAACGAGATCTCGCGCGAGCCGTCGAGCGTCGCCTGCAGCGGCGTCTTGCCCATCTCCAGGTGGCGCGCGATGTTCTCGAGCATCACGATCGCGTCGTCGACCACGAAGCCCACGCAGAGCACCAGCGCGAGGAGCGAGATGTTGTCGATGCTGTAGCCGAGCAGGTACATCACCGCGAAGGTGCCGATGATCGACATCGGCAGCGCCACGCTGGGGATCGCGGTCGCCGACAGGTTGCGCAGGAAGAGGAAGATCACCAGCACGACCAGGACGAGCGCGAGGAACAGGGTGAACTGGACCTCCTCGACCGACTCGCGGATCGGGCCCGATCGGTCGTAGAAGACGCGGATGTCGATGCCCTGCGGGACCTGCGCGCGGAACGCGGGCAGCAGGGCCTTGATCCTGTCCACCGTCTCGATCGTGTTGACGCCCGGCTGGCGCTGCACGGCGAGGATGATCGAGCGCTTGCCGTTGAACCAGGCGGCAACCTTGTCGTTCTGCACGCTGTCGACGACGCGGCCGAGCTCCTGCAGGCGGACCGGCGAGCCGTTGCGGTAGGCGACGATGACCGGCCGGAACGCCGCGGCGTTGTGGAGCTGGCCGGTCGCCTGCACCGCGAAGTCGCGGTCCCGGCCGGAAAGGGTGCCGGTCGGCAGGTTGACGTTCGCCTGGCCGATCGCCTGCTCGACCTCGTTCAGCCCGATGCCGCGCGCGGCGAGCGCGTTCGGGTCGACCTGCACGCGCACGGCGTACTTCTGCTGCCCGAATACCTGGACCTGTGCGACGCCGACGATCGTCGAGATGCGCTGCGCGAGCACGGTCTCGGCGTACTCGTTCACCATGTAGAGCGGCAGCGTGTCCGACGAGAGCGCGAGGTAGTAGATCGGGAAGTCCGCCGGGTTCACCTTGCGGTACGAAGGCGGCGTGGACATCGTCGGCGGCAGCTGCGGCAGCGCTGCCGCGATCGCGGCCTGGACGTCCTGCGCGGCCGCATCGATGTCGCGGTCGAGCGTGAACTGGATCGTGATCCGGGCGATCCCCTGGCCGTTGATCGAGCTCATCGAGTCGATCCCCGCGATCGTCGAGAGCTGCTTCTCGATCGGCGTGGCTACGGCGGAGGCCATGGTCTCGGGGCTCGCGCCGGCGAGCGACGCGCGCACCTCGATCGTGGGGAAGTCGACGTTCGGCAACGAGCTCACCGGCAGCAGCCGGTAGCTCGCCACGCCGAACACCAGGATCCCGATCATGACGAGCATGGTCATGACCGGCCGGCGCACGAAGATCTCGGAGAGGTTCACGGCGCTGTCTCGGCTGGCGGACGTGTGCGGCGGGAAGGAGCGGTGCGCCGGCGCGGATGCGGCGATCGGTCAGGACTGCCGGCCGTCGCCCTTGACGATGACCTTGGTGCCCGGGGCGAGCCGGAGCTGTCCCTGCGTCACCACCTGCTCGGCGCGGGCGAGCCCGGTCGCGATGATCGCGAGATCGCCCTCCGAGCGCTGCACGCTCACCGGCCGCACCTCGACGCTCATGTCGGGCTTGACGACGAAGACGTACTGCCCGCTCGGGCCCGTCTGCACCGCCCGCGACGGCACCGTCAGCGCGTCCTTCTGCTCGTAGAGCCTGAGCGAGGCGCTGACGAACTGGCCGGGCCACAGGGTGTTCTCGCGATTCTCGAACAGCGCCTTGAGCTTGATGGTGCCGGTGGTCGAGTCGACCGTGTTGTCGATGAAGACGAGCCTTCCGCTCGCGGCGCGCTCGGCGTTCGGCGGCCGGGCCTCCACCGCGAGCGGACCGGCCGCGAGGTACTTGCGCACCGACGGCAGCTCCTGCTCGGGCACGGCGAAGGAGACGTAGATCGGATGCACCTGGTTCAGCACGACGAGCGGCGTCGCGTCGTTCGCCTTGACCAGGTTGCCCTTCTGGATCTGGATGCGTCCGGCGTAGCCGTCGATCGGCGAGCGGATCGTCGTGTACTCGAGCTGCAGGCGCGCGTTATCGATCGCGGCCTTGCTGGCGAGCACCGCCGCGGCAGCGGTCTCGGTGCCGGTCCTGAACTGGGCGTAGGCCTCTTTGGAGACGAAATTCTTCGCCAGGAGCTCTTGGTAGCGCGCCTCCTGGCGCTCGGCCTGCGCGAGTTGCGCCAGATCGCGCTGATGGTTCGCCTCGGCCTGTCTCAGCGCGGCTTCGAACGGCCGCGGGTCGATGTTGAAGAGCACGTTCCCGGCGCGCACCTCCTGGCCCTCCCGGAAGCGCACCTCGACGATCTGCCCGTCGACCCGGGCTTTCACCGCGACGGTCGCGTAGGCCTCGGCCGACCCGACCGCCTGGATCCGGTACGGTACCGCCTGCTGCGTCACCGAGGTAACCGTCACGGGTACCGGGCCCTGCTGCTGCCCGGCGCGGCCGCCGGGCGCCTTGCCGGCCTTGCGCGCGCCATCCGAGCCGCCTGCGACCGGGCCCTTGGCCGCGCCGGGCGCGTCACCCTGCGCATTCGCCCCCGTCCCGTAGTACGCCACCAGCCCCGCCGCAGCCAAGGCGCTCGCCAGGACGGCCGCGATCAGCACGCGGCCGAAACCGTGGAAGGCACTCATGCGCATCGCGTGACCGGCCGGGCCGCTGGCCTGGGATTGGGGGCGGACATTCTATACATGCAGCCGCTCGTTGCGGTGGTACGCGGTGCCCCGAAGGCCGCAACGGCGCTGCCGATCCGGCCGCGGACTCGCCCGCGGCAGCCTCAGGCGCCCGGGAGCCGCCGCTCGAGCGCGAACAGCGATTCGACCGACTCGCGGGTGCGCACGACGTGGACGACCGCGCCGTCCACCACGACCTCCGCCGCGCGCGGCCGGCTGTTGTAGTTGGAGCTCATGCTCATCCCGTAGGCGCCCGCCGACATCACCGCGAGCAGGTCGCCCTCGGCGATCGCCAAGTCGCGGTCGCGGCCGAGGAAGTCACCGGTCTCGCAGACCGGCCCGACCACCTCGTACCGGCCTGCCGGCGCCGCGCGGCGCACCACGGGGAGAATGTCGTGCCATGCATCATAGAGCGACGGGCGCATGAGATCGTTCATCGCCGCGTCGACGATCGCGAAGCTGCGCGGCGCGCCGGGCTTGAGGTATTCGACCCGCGTGAGGAGCAGTCCGGCGTTGCCGACCAGCGCACGGCCGGGCTCGAGCAGCAGGCGGTAAGGACGTCCGGCGAGGCGCGCCAGCATCGCCCCGAGATAGTCGGCAACCGCAGGCGGATGCTCGTCGCGATAGCGGATGCCGAGCCCGCCGCCGATGTCCACGTGGCGGAGGCGGATCCCTTCCCGCTCGAGCGCGTCGGCCAGCGCGAGCAGCCGGTCCAGCGCGTCCACGAACGGCGCCACTTCGGCGAGCTGCGATCCGATGTGAAAGCCGAGCCCGATCACCTCGAGGGAGGGGGCCGCCGCCGCCTGGCGATACAGCGCGAGGGCGTCGCCGTAGGCGACGCCGAACTTGTTCTCCTTGAGGCCGGTGGAGATGTAGGGATGGGTGCGCGGGTCGACGTCCGGGTTCACCCGGAGCGAGACCGGCGCGCGCCTGCCCGTCGCGGCGGCGATCCGCGCGATCCGCGCGAGCTCGGCGGCCGATTCCACGTTGAAGCACAGGATGCCGGACGCGAGCGCGGTCCCGATCTCGGCCTCGGTCTTGCCCACGCCCGAGAACACGATGCGCTCCGGCCGCCCGCCCGCCGCCAGCGCGCGCGCGAGCTCCCCCGCCGACACGATGTCGAACCCCGCGCCGAGCCGTGCGAACAGATCGAGCACCGCGAGGTTGGAGTTCGCCTTCATCGCGTAGCAGACCAGGTGCTCGCGGCCGCCGAGCGCCGCCTCGAAGGCGCGGTAGGCGTCCTCGAGCGCGGCGCGCGAGTAGACGTAGCACGGCGTGCCGACCTGCGCGGCGACGTCGGCGAGCGGCACGGACTCGGCGTGCAGGACGCCGTCGCGATACGCGAACGCGTTCATCGGACGGGTCGGCGCGGCCGTCATGTCCTCAGCGCCGCTGCCGCGGCGCGTCGGCGCTCTCGGGGGGCTCCGGCGCGGGCAGGTAGAGCGGGCCGCGCGTCCCGCACGCCTGCAGGGTCAGAACGACGAGAACGATGAGCAGAGTGCGTCGCATGGTGCGCACCGATCGTACACGAGGTGGCGCGTCGGCACGGCCGACGCCGGGACCGGCGGCCTCTGGTCTAGCCCGGATTTCTCGCAGGGCCGCCCCGATTACCGCTGGAAGGCATGGTTGAACGGGGGGTTGAAGGAGT
>JAHDYJ010000218.1 GCA_023383795.1 Burkholderiales bacterium
GCATCAGCCGATCGAGTCCCGAGACCGGCACCTGCTCGCGCTTGAGCTCGCGCACCAGCCTGGCGACGAAGGCGTCGCGCCTGCGCACCAGGATCATCACGTCGCCGGCACGGATGCGCCTGCCCCGCGCCGGCAGCTCCTCGCGCCCGATCCAGGACTTGATGCGCCGCGCCAGCGCCGCCGCGAGACGCTGCGCCGGATCGGGCAGCTCGACCGCCTCGGTGACCGGCGCCCAGGCTTCCGGCTCCGGCACCTCCGCGCCGGAGACGAGCGGCCAGAGCTCGACCGAACCGGCATGGCCCTCGCGTGCGGCGCGGTGCGCGATCGTCTCGCCGGCGAGCGACACTCCGCGCCCGGCCTCGCCGGCGAACACGGCGTCGGTGAGCGCGAGCACGGGAGCGACCGAGCGGAACGAGAGCGTCAGGCTCTCGGGCTGCCAGCGCGCGCGGGCATCGTGCGCGCGGCGCTCGAAGATCGCCTTCCAGTCCACGAAGGCCTGCGGATCGGCGCCCTGGAAGCCGTAGATCGACTGCTTGTCGTCGCCGACCGCGAACATCGTGCGCGGGCCGGGCCGCGCGCCGAGGCCGGCGAAGAACTCCTCCGTGAGCGCGCCGACCACCGCCCACTGGTCCGGGTTGGTGTCCTGCGCCTCGTCGAGCAGCACGTGGTCGATGCCCTGGTCGAGCTTGTAGTGCACCCAGGCGACCGCGCCGTGCGCTTCGAGCAGGTGCCGGGCCGCGGCGATCAGGTCGTCGTAGTCGAGCGCCGCACGCGCGTCCTTGGCGTCGCGGTAGCGCGCGATCACCGGCAGGCCGATGCGCGCGAGCGCCGAGGAGGCCTCGGCGAGGCGGACCGCGCGCAGCCGGCGTTCGACGTCGAGCACGCGCCCGGCCTCGGTCGAGGCGATCGCGTAGGCGTCGGCGCAGAGCGACTGCACCTTCTTCGGCGCGAGCGTGCGTTCCGCCTTGGGTTCGTTCCGCTGGGTGAGGAACAGGCCGCGATACGCGTCCCACCGCGCCGCGCGCGTCTCGAGATCGGCGCCCAGCCAGGCGCGCAGGCTGCGCCCGGCCTCCTCCTGCGCGCCGTTCGCGCCGATCCACGCCGCGGCGAGGCGGGCGAGCGCATCCGCGACCGCTGCCGGCGGCTCGCACGCCTCGGCCAGCAGCGAGGCCTCCGTCTCGTCGAGATCGAGTCCGAGCACGCGCCGCTGCGCCGCGGCGACACCGTCGGGGCTGTTGCCGATCGCGGCGAGCCCGGGCCGGCCGCGCGCGGGCAGCACGGCCGCGATCGCCTCGCCGAGCCGGCCGGGATCGGTGAGCGCGGCGAGCCGCGCCACCGCCTGCGCGCCGGCTTCCGTCAGCGGCGCCTCGGCGAGGGCCGACTCGCGCGCCTCGGCCAGCAGCGCCTGCGCCTGCGCCTCCTCGACCAGCGCGAATTGCGGCGGGATGCGCGCCTCCAGCGGGAAGCGGCGCAGGAGCCCCTGGCAGAAGGCGTGGATGGTGGCGATCTTCATGCCGCCCGGCAGGTCGAGCACGCGCGCGAACAGCGCGCGCGCCCGGGCGCGCGTCTCGCTGTCGGGCTTCGTCCCCGCGAGCGCCTCGATCCCGGCGTCCAGCGCGTCGTCCGGCAGCGTCGCCCAGTCGCCGAGCCGCGCCTGCAATCGCGTCGCCATCTCGGCAGCGGCCGCGCGCGTGAAGGTGAGACAGAGGATGTGGCCGGGATCGTTGCCGGCGAGCATCAGCCTGAGCACGCGATCGACCAGCAGCCGCGTCTTGCCCGACCCGGCCGAGGCCGAGACCCACGAGGACGCACGCGGATCGGCGGCGCGGCGCTGCTCGGGGGTGGGCGCGCTCATTCGCGATCGAGCCCCGCCGACCACTCGTCCACGCGCGCGAGCACCGCGTAGGGCGAGCGGAACAGTTCGAGCCGCGGATGCGGCCGCGCCATGTAGGGCGCCGCCGGATCGTCGAAGGCGTGCAGGCGCCGAAGCAGCCCTGCCCACGCCGCCTCCGTCACGGCGGCCTCCTCGCCCTCGCAGCGCTGCTCCACCTTGCCCGGAACGAACCCGCCCGAGAGATGCCAGTACGCGAGCTCGCCCGGCGGCAGGGGCGGGATGCCCTCGAAGGCGCCGCGCGCGGCCAGCGCCGCCTCCAGCGTGAGCTGCGGCTGCGTGCCCGACTTCACCTGCGCCTCCTTCGGCACCGCGCCGGTCTTGTAGTCGAGCACGGAGAGGCGGCCGTCGCGGTGCTCGATCCGGTCCGCCTTCGCCACCAGCAGGAAGGGTCCGCCCGGCAGCCCGCCGATCGCGTGCTCGGTCTTCACCTCGGCGAACACGGCGCGCAGCGGCGCATTCGCGCGCCGCGTCGCCTCGGTCGCGGCAACGAAGCCGGCGATGCGCTGAAGCCGCGGCCGCCACAGCGCCGCCTGCGCCGGCCGCGCCGCGCTCCGGTCGAGCCGGCGCCGGAACGCGTCCTCCAGCATCCGCGCGGCCTCCGCCGGCTCGGGCCAACTCAGTTCGCTCGCGCGCAGCACATCGGCGATGCCGCCATGCACGATGTCGCCGAAATCGCCGGCATCGGCCTCGTCGTCGATCGGCTCCAAGGGCTCGATGCCGAGCACGCGGCGCGCATAGAGCGCGTAAGGGTCGGCGATCCAGGTGGCGATCTCGGTGACGGAGAGCCGGCGCGGGCGGGCCGCGAGCGGCGGGCGCGGCGCCGGGCGCTGCGCGGACATCGGCGCACCCGGATCGTCGAGCACGCGCGCGATCGCGGCGAAGTCCTCCGGCGGACGGATCAGGGCTGTCGCCTCGGAGCCGAACTGGCCGTGCAGGAAGGCGTCGAGCCGCGACAGCCAGCGCGACGGCACGGTGGGCGCGCCCTCGGCGCGGCGGCTCCGCGTCAGCAGCACCTCGCCG
>JAHDYJ010000059.1 GCA_023383795.1 Burkholderiales bacterium
GCCGGCGCCGGTGACGCCGGCCCCGACGCCGCCGCGCGCCGCCGAGGGCGCGCCGCGCGGCGACCCGGTGGACGTCGCGGTGGCGGTGCTCGTCCGCCCGGATGCCACCGTCCTCCTCGCGCGGCGCCCGGCGGGCAAGGTCTACGCCGGCTACTGGGAGTTCCCCGGCGGCAAGGTCGAAGCGGGCGAGGCGGTCGAGCACGCGCTCGCGCGCGAGCTCGCCGAGGAGCTCGGCGTCGAGGTCGAGCGGGCGTATCCGTGGATCACGCGGGTCTTCGAGTACGAGCACGCCACCGTCCGGCTGCATTTCCATCGGGTCGTCGCATGGCGCGGCGAGCCGCACTGCCGGGAGCACGAAGGCATCGTCTGGCAGCGCGTCGACGCACTCACCGTGGCGCCGGTGCTGCCGGCGAACGGCCCGGTGCTGAAGGCGCTCGCGCTGCCGGCCGAGTACGCCGTGTCGGACGCCGCCGGCCGCGGCGAGGCGCGCTTCCTGGAGGACCTGCGGCGCCGGCTCGCCGAGGGCTTGCGGCTCGTGCAGGTCCGCGAGAAGGCGATGACGCGCGAGCGGCTGATCGCGCTCGCGGGCAAAGTGACCCTGCTCGCACGCGCGCACGGCGCGCGGGTGCTGGTGAACGGCGACGCGGAGGCTGCGCGCGCGGCCGGCGCCGACGGCGTGCAGCTGCCGGCGGCGCTGCTCGCGACGCTGGAGGTCCGCCCGCCGTTCGAGCTGGTCGGCGCGTCCTGCCACGGCGCGGCCGAGCTGCGGCGCGCCGAGGCCCTCGGCGCGGATTTCGCGGTGCTCGGGCCGGTGAGGGCGACGCCGACGCACCCGGAGGCCGCGCCGCTCGGCTGGTCAGGCTTCCGCGCGCTCGCGGCAGGCGCCGGCATCCCCGTGTTCGCGATCGGCGGGCTGACGCGCGCGGACTTCGATGCGGCGTGCGCGAGCGGCGCGCACGGTCTCGCCATGATCCGCGGCAGCTGGACGTAAGTCCCGCTCGGGAATGCCCGTCCGCGCGCGGCGCATTCGCGCTACGCTTCGCGCCCGCTCTCGCCTGCGTCCTCTCCCGGCTCGGGGCTTGGGCCGGCCACACGGTAGCGCTCGCTGGCCCAGGCGCCGAGATCCACCAGCCGGCAGCGCTCCGAGCAGAACGGCCGGAAGCGGCTTTCCGCGATCCATGCGACGCGCGCCCCGCAGTTCGGGCACTGGACGTAGCGCACCGGCTCGTTCATGTGCGCATCAGAGCGTGCAGAAGGTGAGCTCGAAGCCGACGTCGGATTCGGCCGCCCGCGGACGCCCGTCGCGTAGCGCCATGAAGCGCACGTTCAGCATGTACTTGTTGGCCGAGATCTCGGGCGTGCAGTCGAGGTCGTCGGCGAGCCTGATGCGCACCATCTGGGCGGCACGGCCGCCGAGCATCTGCTGGAAGGCCCCCCCGTGGGCGACCGCGGCGACCGGCTTGCCGCTCTCGCGCAGCAGCTTCAGCACGATGGCCGCCGCGTCGCGGATCGGGTACAGCGGCCCGATCCAGCTCTCGATGTCGCGCAGCCGCACCTCGCCCGGGCGGTGCAGCCAGTAGTGGTACGACGGCAGGTCGAACTCGCACGCGCCGCCGGGGATCGACGTGCGCTGCTTGATGACCATCAGCCAGTCGTTCTCGCGCAGATACTGGCCGATCTTGCCGGTCATGCCGAGCAGGGCGGCGTGCGCGTGCTCGATGTCGGCGAGCACCTGCGTCAGGATCTCCTGGTCGATGTCCGGATTGCTGCGGTAGGCGCCCAGCACGCCGCGCTGGCGGTCGAGCTCCTGCAGCAGGTCGGACTTCAGGTCGGCGCGGCCGACGACGTCCAGGATCTCGAAGAGCGTCAGCAGCGCGACGTGGTGCTCGAGCGGGTCGCCGCGATGGAGGAAGAACGCGGCGCGGTCGAAGAGGTCCTCGAGGCGCAGCATCGTCCGGATGCGCTCCACCAGCGGATATTCATAAGTGATCACGCTCGTTCCGGATCCTCGCCGGATTTCCAGTGGATTCTCCCCGATTGGCGCAGCGTTGACAACACGCGAAGCCGCGCGTGCGCGGCAAATTGGCCGGAAGACGACACTTGCGCCCCGACTACCCGCGCCCGGCGCGGGCCAGGTAGTCCCGGTGCAGTCGCTCAACCTGCGGGCGCAGGTCCTCGAGCGAGCCGTCGTTCGCGATCACGTCATCGGCGTGGCGCAGGCGCTCGGCGCGCGAGGCCTGCGACGCGATGATCGCCTCCGCATCGGCGCGGGCGAAGCCGCTCCGCGCGACGACGCGCCGGACCTGGAGCTCCTCCGGGCAGTCGACGACCAGCACGCGATCGCAGCGCGCGTGCGGGTCGCCGGTCTCGACGAGCAGCGGGATCATCAGGATCACGTAGGGCGCGGACGAGGCCGCGACCCGCCGCTCGGATTCGGCCCGCACCATCGGATGCAGGATCGCCTCGAGCCGGCGCTTCGCGTCGCGATCGGCGAACGCCAGCGCGCGCATGCGCGCGCGGTCGAGCGCGCCGCGCGCGTCGACGAAATCGCCGCCGAACTCGGCGCGGATGGCGTCCATCGCGGCGCCGCCCGGCGCGGTCAGCCGGTGCGCGAGCTCGTCGGCGTCGACGACGTCCGCGCCGAGCTCGGCGAACATGCGCGCGACGGTCGACTTTCCGCTGCCGATGCCGCCGGTCAACCCGACGACGAAGCGCGCCGCGCGGGCCATGTCAGAGCAGGAGCGAGAGGTAGCGGTCGAGGATCGCGTCGCCCCAGAAGAGCGCGATCACGCCCGCCGCCGCGAGATAGGGTCCGAACGGGATCGGCACCTCGCGCCCGCGGCGCGCGAGCACGATCAGCACCACGCCGACCAACGCGCCCACGAACGAGGAGAGCAGGATGACCAGGGGGAGCGTCTTCCAGCCGAGCCATGCGCCGATCGCGCCGAGCAGCTTGAAGTCGCCGAAGCCCATGCCCTCCTTGCCGGTGAGCAGCTTGAATCCCCAGTAGACGGCCCAGAGCACCAGGTAGCCGGCGGCCGCGCCGATGACCGCCGACGGCAGCTCGACGAAGGTGCCGCGCAGGTTGATCAGCAGGCCGGCCCAGAGCAGCGGCAGCGTGATGGAGTCGGGCAGGAGCTGGGTGTCGAGGTCGATGCACGCGAGCGCGATCATGCTCCACAGGAACACCATCGCGCCGAGCGCGCTCCACCCGAAGCCGAAATGCCACGCGCTGTAGCCGGCCGCGACCGCGGCGAGCAGCTCGACCGCCGGGTAGCGCGGGCTGATGCGCGCGCCGCACGCGGCGCACTTGCCGCGCAGCGCGAGATAGGAGATCACCGGCAGGTTCTCCAGCGCGCGGATGCGATGCCCGCAACCCGGGCAGGAGGACGGCGGCGTGGCCAGGTTGAAGCGCGGCGCCGGCGGCACCTTCTCGCCGTGCAGCTCGGCGCACTGCTCGCGCCAGTCGCGCTCCATCATGCGCGGCAGGCGGTAGACGACGACGTTCAGGAAGCTGCCGATCGCCAGCCCGACCAGCACGCTCGCCGGGACGAACACCATCGGGTCGGAATACACGGAGAGCATAAAAAAGGGTTGCAGGCCGCGCCTGCAACCCCTTCGGGCGCCCGGGCCGCTAGATCGCCTGGCCGAGCTTGAAGATCGGCAGGTACATCGCGATCACCATGCCGCCGATCAGCGTGCCGAGCACCACCATGATCAACGGCTCCATCAGGCTGGAGAGCGCCTCCACCGAATCGTCGACCTCCTGCTCGAAGAAGTCGGCGACCTTGCCGAGCATGTGGTCGAGCGCGCCGGACTCCTCGCCGATCTGCGTCATCTGGATCACCATGCTCGGGAACACGTTCGTGTTCTGCATGGCCACGGTGAGGCTGGTGCCGGTGCTGACCTCCTGCTGGATCTGCTTGGTGGCCATCATGTAGACGTAGTTGCCGGAGGCGCCGCCGACCGAGTCGAGCGCCTCGACCAGCGGCACGCCGGCGGCGAACATCGTCGAGAGCGTCCGCGTCCAGCGCGCGATCACCGACTTGCGGATGATCTCGCCGAACAGCGGCATCTTGAGCAGCAGCCGGTCCATGAAGATCTGCACCGCCTGCGATCGCTTCCAGAGCGCGAAGAAGCCCCACGCGCCGCCGATCACGACGCCGAAGATCAGGTACCAGTACTGCACGAACATGTCCGAGACGCCCATCACGAACAGGGTCGGCGCCGGCAGGTCGGCGCCGAAGTTCGTGAACACCTGCTTGAATGCGGGGATCACGAAGATCATGATCACCGCGGTGATGATGAACGCGACGACGATGATCGCCGTCGGGTAGAACATCGCCGACTTGATCTTGCCCTTGATGGCGAGGATCTTCTCCTTGTAGGTCGCCAGGCGGTCGAGCAGGGTCTCGAGGATACCGGCCTGCTCGCCGGCCTGGACCAGGTTGCAGAAGAGCGGATCGAAGTACAGCGGGAACTTGCGGAAGGCCGCCGCGAGCGACGATCCGGTCTCGACCTCGGTCTTGATGTCCAGCAGCAGCTTTGCCGCCCGCGGGTTCGCGTGCCCCTTGCCCACGATGTCGAATGCCTGCAGCAGCGGCACGCCCGACTTCATCATCGTCGCGAGCTGGCGGGTGAAGAGCGTGATGTCCTTCTCGGTGATCCTGCGACCGCCGGCGAGGCGCTGCTTCTTCACCTTCATCGGGTTGATGCCCTGGCGGCGCAGCGTGGCGGCCACCACGTTCTCGCCGCTGGCGCGCATCTCGCCCTTCACGACCTTGCCGGTACGATCCCTTCCTTCCCAGAAGTACATCGCTTCCTTGACGCCGCCCCTCTTCAGTGCAGCCGCTGCGGTTGCCATGGCGTTTCCCTCTTGCGGTTCCCGTGTGTGTGTTCCCGGCCGGCGACGCGCGCTACTCGTTCGTCACGGCCATGACCTCCTCGAGCGAGGTCATGCCCTGCTTCACCTTGAGCAGTCCCGACTGGCGCAGGTCGCGGACACCCTCGAGCTGCGCCTGCTCGGCGATCTCGAGCGCGTTCGCGTTCTGCATGATCAGGCGGGTCATGTCGTCGGAGATCGGCATCACCTGGTAGATGCCGACCCGCCCCTTGTAGCCCGAGCCCTTGCAGTGCTCGCACCCGATCGGCCCGAACGGCCGCCACGACCCGTCGAGCTCGTCCTCGCGGAACCCGGCGTTCAGCAGGCCCTCGTACGGGATGTCGATCGGCCGCTTGCAGGCGCACAGGCGCCGGGCGAGCCGCTGCGCGGTGATCAGGATGACGCTGGAGGCGATGTTGTATCCGGGCACGCCCATGTTGATCAGACGGGTGAGCGTCGCCGGCGCGTCGTTCGTGTGCAGCGTCGACAGGACCAGGTGGCCGGTCTGCGCCGCCTTGACCGCGATCTCGGCGGTCTCCAGGTCGCGGATCTCGCCGACCATGATGATGTCCGGGTCCTGGCGCAGGAAGGAGCGCAGCGCGGCCGCGAAGGTCAGGCCGACCTTGTCGTTGATGTTGACCTGGTTCACGCCGGGCAGGTTGATCTCGGCCGGATCCTCGGCGGTGGAGATGTTCACGCCCGGCTTGTTCAGCATGTTCAGGCACGTGTACAGCGACACGGTCTTGCCGCTGCCGGTGGGTCCGGTCACCAGGATCATCCCGTAGGGCCGGTTGATCGCCTCGACCAGCGCCTCCTTCTGGTCCGGCTCGTAGCCGAGCGCGTCGATGCCGAGCATCGCGCTGGTCGGATCCAGGATGCGCAGCACCAGCTTCTCGCCGTGCAGGGTGGGCAGCGTGCTGACGCGGAAGTCGATCGCGCGGTTGCGCGCGAGCACGAGCTTCATGCGCCCGTCCTGCGGCACCCGCTTCTCCGAGATGTCGAGCTTCGAGATCACCTTGATGCGCGAGGCGATCTTCTCCTTGAGCAGGAGCGGCGGTTGCGTGATCTCGCGCAGCTCGCCGTCGACGCGGAAGCGGATGCGGTAGAACTTCTCGTAGGGCTCGAAGTGGATGTCCGAGGCGCCGTCGGTGATCGCGTCGACCATCACCTTCTGGATGAATTTCACGACCGGCGCGTCGTCGACGTCGGCGCTCGCATCGGTCGGCACCGCCTCCTGGTCCTGGTCGGCGAACTCGAGCGAGAGGTCGTCGTCGATCAGCTGCTTGAGCGTCGTGTCCGAGCGCTCGAGCACGCGCGTGAGCACCGCGCCCAGCTTGTCGTCCTCGACGAGGATCGGCTCGATCGACATCGAGGTCTGGAACTTGACCTCGTCGAGCGCCTGGGTGTTCGAAGGGTCGGAGATCGCGACCGCGATCCGGTTCCCGCGCTTGCGCAGCGGCAGCACGCGCCGCGTCTGCATCAGCTTGCGGTCGACGAGATCGAGCGGGAACTGCGTCGGGTCGGCGGCGTCGAGGTCGAGCAGCGGGAGCCCGAACGTGTAGGCGCAGAACTCGGCCACCTCGGCCGAGGTCATCCGGCGGCTGCGCACCACCTGCTCGATGAACCCGGCACCCGACTCGCGCGCGTGGTTCTGCAGCTCCTGCGCGACGGCCTCCGGCATGCGGCCGTGCTGCACCAGTGCGCGGGCAAGCCCGCTCAGGCTGCCGAGGCTCGGGTTGACCGCCATCCGCTGCGTCGTGTCGATAAAGGCGCCGAAAACAAGGGCTTCGGGCGATCGCCGACCGGCGTTAGCGGCCGGCGCCGCCAGGACACGGCATCATGCCCTGTGCTTTCGGCACTGTAAAGCCTAAAGTTCCACACCTAACACCATGAGGAGCCGGGATTTTTCCCGGGATCGGCGCCTGTCCGCGGGGGCGCCTGCGGGCTCAGGCCGAGGGTGCGAGCGCGGGTGCGCGCGGACGGAACAGCCGGACGGTTTTGACCACCCGGTCCTGCGTCTGGACGATCTCCATCGGGACGCCGTGGATCTTCAGGCTCACCCCGGCCTCGGGGATGTCCTGGAAGTGCTCGAGGATCAGTCCGTTCAGCGTCTTCGGCCCCTCGAGCGGCAGCGCGAGCCCGAGTTTGCGGTTCAGCTCGCGCAGCGGGCTCGAGCCCTCGACGATCGCGACGCCGTCGGCGCTCCAGGCGAAGCCCGAGGCCTTCAGCGGCGCGGTCGTCGTGAACTCGCCGATGATCTCCTCGATGATGTCCTCGAGCGTCACCAGCCCGAGGAGCTCGCCGTACTCGTCGACGACCAGCGCGAGCCGCTGGCGGTTCTCCTGGAAGTACTGGAGCTGCGCGAAGGCGGGCGTGTCCGCCGGCACGAAGTAGGGCTCGGTGATGACCTCCTCGAGCGCCTGCTTGTCAAGCGCACCCGCGGTCAGCGCCGAGAGCGCGCGGCGCAGGTGCACCACGCCCACCACGTTGTTCGGCTCGCCGCGGTACGCGAGCAGGCGGGTGTGGTAGCTCGTCGTGAGCTGCGCCGCGAGCGTCTCCGCCGGCGCGTCGAGATCGATCGCCTCGATCTGCGCGCGCGGGGTCATGACGTCCTCAACGGTGATGCGCTCGAGGTCGAACAGGTTCATCAGGATCGACTGGTGCTTCTTCGGCATGAAATGGCTGTGCTCGAGCACCAGCGTGCGCAGCTCCTCTTGCGTGAGGCGCTGCGTTTCCGTGCCCGCCGGCGGCTTGAGCCGCAGCGCCCAGAGGATCGCGGACGGGAACAGGTTCACGAACCACACGACCGGGTACAGCGCCTTCAGCAGCGGTCCCAGCAGATAGGCGAGCGGCAGCGCGATCTTCTCGGGATAGGCCGCGCCGAGCACCTTGGGCGTGATCTCGGAGAACACCAGGATCAGGAACGTGAGCCCCGCGGTGCTCGCCATCAGCGCGTACTCGTTGCGGCCGAAGAACTCGATCGTGATCACGCTCGCGAGCGTGGCCGCGGCGATGTTGACCAGGTTGTTGCCGAGCAGGATGACGCCGAGCAGGCGGTCGGTGCGCCCGAGCAGGTCGGCCGCCCGCTTCGCCGCGCGGTTGCCCAGCTTCACCATCGCGCGCAACCGGTAGCGGTTGAGCGCCATCATGCTGGTCTCGGCGATCGAGAACAGGCCGGAGAAGACGAGCAGGACGGCGAGGGCGGCGAGCTCGGTCGCTAACGGGGTCTCGTCCAAGCGGGGAACGGCGGGGTGCGGACCGCGGCAGTATGCCTCAATTCGGCCGCGGCCGCGCCGGGGGCGGTCCGCCGGGCCCGCGGATGCGTCCTCTAAGCCAGGCTGCGGCCGAGCACCACCTCGAGTACGAACCGGCTGCCGACGTACGCGAGCAACAGCACGGCGAATCCCGCCATCGTCCAGCGCAGGGCGCGCCGCCCGCGCCAGCCGTAGAAGTGGCGGCCGGCGAGCAGCAGGCCGAAGATTCCCCACGAGAGCACCGCGAACAGCGTCTTGTGGTTGAAACGGAATGCCTGGCCGAACACCGTCTCGGAGAAGGCGACGCCCGTCGCCAGCGTGAGGCTGAGCAGCACGAACCCGGCTGCGAGAATCCGGAACAGCAGGGTCTCCAGCGTGAGGAGCGGCGGCAGGCTGGCGAGCGGCCCGGACAGCTCCTCGCCGAGGCTCCTGCCGTGCAGACGCTTCTCGATCAGGCCCATCAGCGCGGCCTGCAGCGCGGCGATCGTGAACAGTCCGTACGCCGTCATCGCGAGCACGAGATGCAGCCGGAACTGTATGGTGTGCGCGTACGCCTGGCTTTCCAGGCCGGGGAAGATCGCCGGCAGTGGAACGCACAGCGCGGCGACGCCCAGGATCGCCGGCTGCATGCCCTCCAGCCGGTAGAACAGGCTCTCGAACCAGTAGAACAAGACCGCGAGCCAGAGCGTGGCCGAGAGCGCATGGCCGAACCCGAAGCGCAGCTGCGGGGCGCCGAAGATGACCGAGTAGAGCAGGGCAGAATGCAGTGCGAACGGGACGGCGATCGCCCAGCGCTCCCACGGCGCCGCCTCCTTGACGTGCGGCTCCGCGACGCGCCAGCGGGTGCGCCAGAAATGCGCGGCGAGCGCCGCGTACAGGAGAACGGCGAGACCGTAGGTTAGAATGCCGCGCATTTGCGGCATTATCGCATCGCCGGTGCGTTGCGCCGAGCGGCCTTCCCGACATGCTCGAGAACCTGACCCAGCGCTTCGCGCGCATCGTAAAGACGGTGCGCGGCGAGGCGCGCCTCACCGAGGCGAACATCACCGAGGCGCTGCGCGAGGTGCGCATGGCTCTCCTCGAGGCCGACGTCGCGCTGCCGGTGGTGCGCGACTTCGTCGCGCGCGTGAAGGAGAAGGCGCTGGGCGAGGAGGTGATCGGCAGCCTGACGCCGGGACAGGCGCTCGTCGGCGTCGTCCACCGCGAGCTCGCCGAGCTGATGGGCGGCGGCCGCGCCGCGCTCGATCTCGCCGCCGCGCCGCCGGCGGTGATCCTGATGGCCGGCCTGCAGGGTTCGGGCAAGACCACCACGACCGCCAAGCTCGCGCGCCTGCTGAAGGAGGAGGAGCGCAAGAAGCCGCTGCTCGTCTCGTGCGACGTCTACCGTCCGGCGGCGATCGAGCAGCTGAGGACGCTCGCGCACCAGATCGGCGTGGACTTCTTTCCCTCGTCGCCGGGCGAGAAGCCGGTCGCGATCGCGACCGCGGCGCGCGACTGGGCGCGCACGCACTACAACGACGTGCTGCTGGTCGACACCGCCGGCCGCCTGCACGTCGACGAGGAGATGATGCGCGAGATCAAGGCGCTGCACGCGGCGCTCGCGCCGGTGGAGACGCTGTTCGTCGTCGACTCGATGCAGGGCCAGGACGCGGTGAACGTCGCGAAGAGCTTCAACGACGCGCTGCCGCTCACCGGCGTCGTGCTGACCAAGCTCGACGGCGACGCGCGCGGCGGCGCCGCGCTCTCGGTGCGCCAAGTGACCGGCAAGCCGGTCAAGTTCGCCGGCGTCAGCGAGAAGGTCACTGGCCTCGAGCCGTTCCACCCGGAGCGCATGGCGTCGCGCATCCTCGGCATGGGCGACATCGTCTCGCTGGTGGAGGAGGCGCGCAAGGGCGCCGACGAGCAGGAGGCGCGACGGCTCGTCGACAAGCTGAAGAAGGGCAAGGGCTTCGATCTCGAGGATTTCAAGGGCCAGCTGCAGCAGATGAAGAAGATGGGCGGGCTCGCCTCGCTCGTCGACAAGCTGCCGGCCCAGGTGCAGCAGGCCGCCGCGCAGTCGCCGCAGGCGATGGACGACAAGGCGCTGCGCCGGATCGAGGGCATCATCAACGCGATGACACCGGCCGAGCGCGCGAAGCCGGATCTGATCAAGGCCTCGCGCAAGCGCCGCATCGCCGCGGGCGCCGGTGTGCCGGTGCAGGAAGTGAACCGGCTGCTGAACCAGTTCGAGCAGATGCAGAAGATGATGAAGCAGATGCAGAAAGGCGGGCTCGCGCGGATGATGCGCGGGATGAAGGGAATGCTTCCCGGCATGCGGTAGGCTGGCGAGAAGCACACGCGCGAGCGCAGTGCGGGGGGATCGTACAAGGGGGCGCGGAGCCCCCTTGTTCGTTTCCGCTGTGGGCTCGCGCGGAAGATGCGCGGGATGAAGGGAATGCTTCCCGGCATGCGCTGAGCCGGCAAGAGGGCGGCGCGAGAGCCGACCGGGGGAGGCGCTCTCCCGGGACCTTCGGCCGCGCCGTCCGTCATCGGCGGTGCGGCCGGGGCACGCACGGGGGACCTCTTCCCTTTCCCCGTAGCATGGGAGCGTTTACGGTCCCGGGCGTCGGGCCGCCGCGGCCGCTGACGCCCGGGTACCGGTACACCGGAAAACCGTTTGCCAATCAGCGGCTAAGTCGCGTAAAATCACCGGCTTTTCGAGTCCTCCGGAACCTCCCCATGGTCGTCATTCGTCTCGCCCGCGGCGGCGCCAAGAAGCGTCCGTTCTACAACATGGTCGTGGCCGACTCGCGCAGCCCGCGCGACGGGCGCTTCATCGAACGCGTCGGCTTCTACGACCCGAAAGCGCCGGAGGGCCGCGAGGCGCTGCGCGTCGACACCGGCCGCCTGACGTACTGGCAGGAGAAGGGGGCACGCCTGTCGCCGACCGTGGCGCGGCTCGTCAAGCAGCATGCCCGGAAGGCGGCGAGCTAGAGCGCACGGGACTGCGGAGGGCGCGTGAGCGCCGGCCTGGTGACGATGGGCCGGGTCGACGGCCCGTGGGGCGTGAAGGGCTGGATCAAGGTGCGGCCCTTCACCGAGACCCCGGAAGGTTTGTGCCGCTTCGGGCGCTGGTGGCTCGCGCGCGACGGCGAGTGGAAAGAGTACGAGGTGGCGGACGCGGCGGCCCGGCCGAACGGGGTGGTGGCGCACCTCGCCGGGTGCGACGACCGCGAAGCCGCGGCGCTGCTGAAGGGATGCGACGTCGCGGTGCCGCGCACCGCGATGCCGGCGACCGCGGAGAACGAGTTCTACTGGGCCGACCTCATCGGCCTGCGCGTGGTCAACGCGCAGGGCGAACGGCTCGGCGAGGTCGTCGGGCTCATGGCGACCGGAGCGAACGACGTCCTGCGGGTTCGCGACGACGGCAAGGAGCGGCTCCTGCCGTGCATCCCGCAGGTTGTCCGCCAGGTGGACCTGGCGGCGGGCGAGATGCAGGTGGACTGGGGGCTCGACTGGTGAGCGGGCGGCCGGACGCGGTGCGCTTCGACTGCGTGACGCTCTTTCCGGAGATGTTCGCGGCGGTCGCGGAGCACGGGATCACCCGCCGGGCGCGCGAGGCCGGCCGCTGGCGGCTCGCGTTGTGGAATCCGCGCGATTTCACGACCGATGCGCACCGGACGGTGGACGATCGCCCGTACGGCGGCGGGCCGGGGATGGTGATGCTTGCCGAGCCGCTGGAGAAGGCGATCCGCGCGGCGCGGGCGGCGGAGCCCGAGGTGCCGGCGAGGGTGGTGTATCTCTCGCCGCAGGGGCGGCGGCTCGATCATGCGAAGGTGATCGAGCTCTTGCACGCGCCGCGGCTCGTGCTGCTGTGCGGGCGCTACGAGGCGGTCGACGAGCGGCTGCTCGAGCGGTGCGTGGACGAGGAGCTGTCGATCGGCGACTACGTCCTGTCCGGCGGCGAGCTTGCGGCGATGGTGCTGATCGACGCGATCGTGCGGCAGCTGCCCGGCGTGCTGAACGACGACGAGTCGGCGGCGCAGGAGTCGTTCGTGCACGGGTTGCTGGACTGCCCGCAGTACACCCGGCCGGAGGTGTACGAGGGCGCGCGGGTGCCGGAGGTGCTGCTCTCGGGGCATCACGCGCAGATCGCGCGCTGGCGGCGCAAGGCGTCGCTCGGGCGCACCTGGCAGAGGCGGCCGGATCTGCTGGAACGGCGCGCATTGAGCGCCGACGAACAGGCGCTCCTCGCGGAGTTCCGCGCGGAGCATGCAGGGAAACGCTGAGGAGTTCGAAGATGAACCTGATCCAGAAGCTCGAGCAGGAAGAGATCGCCCGGCTCGCGAAGACGCTGCCCGATTTCGCGCCCGGCGACACGGTGGTCGTGAACGTGAGCGTCAAGGAAGGCGAGCGCAAGCGGCTGCAGGCCTACGAAGGCGTGGTGATCGGCAAGCGCAACCGCGGGCTGAACTCCTCGTTCACGGTGCGCAAGATCTCCTCGGGCGAGGGCGTGGAGCGCACGTTCCAGACCTACTCGCCGCTCGTGGCGTCGGTCGAGGTGAAGCGCAAGGGCGACGTGCGCCGCGCGAAGCTCTACTACCTGCGCGGCCGCTCGGGCAAGCGCGCGCGCATCCGCGAGAAGCTCGCCAAGCAGCACGCGCCGGAGGCGGCGACGGAATGAAGCTAGGGCGCCTCGCGGCGCCCTAGCTTCATGGTCGGCGGTGGGCAGTTCGCAGTTTGCAGCGGACGGCGCCATGCGGGCGCCCGGGTCCCGTTGAACTGCCAACTGCCGACGGTCAACTGTCCGCTGCCCACTGCCCACTGTCCACTGCCGTCAACCGCTCGAGGAACGCCTCGCACTGCGCAAGCTGCTCGAGCGCGACGTACTCGTTCGGCCGGTGGGCCTGCGCGATCGAGCCGGGGCCGCAGATGATCGAGGGGATGCCGGCCCGCTGAAAGAGCCCCGCCTCGGTGGCGTAGGCGACGCGTCCGACGGTGCGGTTCCGCGCGAGCGCCTTGCCCAGCTCCGCCAGGCGATGGCCGTCCTCGATGTCCAGGCCCGGGATCGCCTCGCGCGCCTCGAACGCGAAGCCCGCATCGGGCGCGACGCGCTTCATCTCCGGCTCGAGCACGCTTCGCGCATAGGACTCGATCTCGCCGACCAGCCCGTCCGGATCGGCGCCGGGCAGGTAGCGAAACTCGTACTCGAACTCGCAGTCGCGCGGCACGATGTTCGCGGCAGTGCCGCCGCGGATCGTGCCGGTCTGCATCGTCGTGAACGGAACGTCGAACCCCGTGGCGCGCGGCTCGTGGTCGCGCAGGCGGTCGGCGATGCCGCGGATGTGCACGATGAGCCGCGCGGCATACTCGATCGCGTTCACGCCGTGCGGCGTGAGCGACGAATGCGCCTCGCGGCCGCGCACGCAGCAGCGGTAGGCGCGCTTGCCCTTGTGCGCGACGACGACCTGCATCTCGGTCGGCTCGCCGACAATGCACCCTGCGGGACGGATGCCGTTCGCCGCGAGATCCTCCAGCAGGCCGCGCACGCCGAGGCAGCCGACCTCCTCGTCGTAGGAGAGCGCGAAATGCACCGGCGCCGTCAGCTCCGCCGCGAGGAACCGCGGCGTCATCGCGAGCGCCGCCGCGAGAAAGCCCTTCATGTCCGCGGTGCCGCGTCCGTACACCCGATCGTCCCGGATCGTCGCGCGGAAAGGCTCGGTGTCCCACGGCTGGCCGTCCACCGGCACGACGTCGGTGTGGCCGGAGAGCACGAGACCGCCCGCGTCGCGCCGCGCACGGTCCGGCACCGTGGCGAACAGATTCGCCTTGCGGCCGGCACGGTCGTAGGTCAGCCGGGATGCGACGCCCTGGCGGCCGAGCCAGTCGCGCACCCACTCGATGAGCCCGAGGTTCGACTCGCGGCTGGTCGTGTCGAAGGCGACGAGGCTCTCGAGCAGCCGCCAGGTGTCGGTCCTGATGGGCAGAGCGGGATGGGGATCCATGGCCTTCTCCGGAACGTCCGGACGCCGCGTCCGCGGACGCGACGCCGCTTTCATTCTACCGTAGCCGCCGCCGGCCACGCCCGGGCGGGGAACGCACGCGCAAAGAAAAGCCCGCGCGCCTCGCGGCGCACGGGCTGCGTGTAGGCCTCTCGGCGCGCGGCGCTCAGGCGATCGCGCGCTTGTCCTTCTGCGGCGCGTCGAAGAACTGCTCGTCCTCGGTCGAGCCGTGCAGCGCGGTCGTCGAGGACTTGCCGCCCTGGATGATCTGGGTCACCTCGTCGAAATAGCCGGTGCCGACCTCACGCTGGTGCTTGACCGCGGTGAAGCCCTTCTCGGCCGCCGCGAACTCCTTCTGCTGCAGTTCGACGAACGCGGTCATGCCGCTCCGCGCGTAGCCGTGCGCGAGCTCGAACATGCCGTAGTTCAGCTGGTGGAAGCCGGCGAGCGTGATGAACTGGAACTTGTAGCCGATCGCGCCGAGCTCGCGCTGGAACTTCGCGATCGTGGCGTCGTCCAGGTTGCGCTTCCAGTTGAAGGACGGCGAGCAGTTGTACGCGAGCATCTTGCCCGGGAACTTCTTGCGGATCGCCTCGGCGAACCTGCGGGCGAACTCGAGATCGGGAGTTCCGGTCTCGCACCACACCATGTCGGCGTACTCGGCGTACGCGAGGCCGCGCGAGATCGCCTGCTCGAGGCCGTTCTTCACGCGGTAGAAGCCCTCGGCGGTGCGTTCGCCGGTCAGGAACGGCTTGTCGTTCTCGTCGACGTCGGAGGTGATCAGGTTCGCGGCCTCGGCGTCGGTGCGCGCGAGCAGGATCGTCGGCACGTCGAGCACGTCGGCGGCGAGGCGCGCCGCGATCAGCTTCTGCACCGCCTCCTGGGTCGGGACCAGCACCTTGCCGCCCATGTGGCCGCACTTCTTCACCGACGCGAGCTGGTCCTCGAAGTGCACGCCCGCGGCGCCGGCCTCGATCATGGACTTCATCAGCTCGAACGCGTTCAGCACGCCGCCGAAGCCCGCCTCGGCGTCGGCGACGATCGGGGCGAACCAGTCGATGTCGTGCTTGCCCTCGGCGTGGTCGATCTGGTCGCAGCGCTGCAGCGCGTTGTTGATGCGCTTCACGACCGTCGGCACGCTCGACACCGCGTACAGCGACTGGTCGGGATACATGGTCAGGCTGTCGTTCGCGTCGGCGGCGACCTGCCAGCCGGACAGGTAGATCGCCGGAACGCCGGCACGCACCTGCTGCATCGCCTGGTTGCCGGTCATCGCGCCGAGCGAGCTCACGTACGGCATCTCGTGCATCATCTTCCACAGCTTCTCGGCGCCGCGGCGCGCGAGCGTGTACTCGATCTGCAGCGAGCCGCGCAGCCGGTAGACGTCCTCCGCCGTGTAGCCGCGCTTCAGCCCCTTCCATCGCGGGTTCTGCGCCCAGTCGGCGCTGATCTTCTTGATCTCCGTTTCTCGGTTGCCCATGTTCCTGACCTCTCGTTGGCTCGTCGGTTTCCGGAGCGGCCCGCTCGAGGCGGCTTGGCTCCACATGTCCGGAGGCGCCCTCGCGCCGCCGCCGCCCCGGTCGGGCGGTCCGCGCGCGCGAGCGCGTCACCGATGTCCGTCGCGCCGGCAAGCCGGCACGCGGCTCTTCTCACGTGGCGCCAGAGATCGGGATCTGGCGATCCAGCAGGCGCGAGCACCCGGTAAGGCGTCGTCCTGGTGGGCGCGGGCGCCCCGGTAAGGACGGCCGCGATTCCTGTGAAATCGGCATAAGTATGGCAGTCATTGTGCACTTGCACAAATCTTTCTTTTGAGCGCGGGTACTAATATGCTTTTTCAAAACAGCCTGTTATGCGCAGCCCTTCCGTCATCCGGAACATCGTGCCGGCAGCAGAAACCGAGTTGTGGTGCGACGCAGCGAGGCCGCCTGCAGACGGCTCCCGGCGGGGCACGGCGGGGAAGCCGGCCTGTGCCTGGTGCAGACGGAGTTCGCGCATCGTCGCTGCCGAACGTGCGCGAGCGAGGAAGATTTCGACGCGGTCCGGCACGCTGGGCAACGCGCATCGCAAGAGTCGCGAGCGGTTCAGGCGACGCGGCGAGCGCGTAGGACTGCGACGCGCTTCGCGCTTCGCGCCGCGCGCTGCGCGATCGGCGCGCGCGGCGGCCGCCAGGGGGCGCCCGGGCAGGCCTGCTAGAATTCGCGCACTGCACGGGCGTCGCCCGTGCGCGCGAGCACCCATCATGGCCGAGACTCCTCACCCAGCTGCGGACCCGAACGCGAGCGCGACGCCGGTCCTCGCGCCGATCCCCGAGCTGATCGCCGAGCTCAAAGCCGGCCGAATGGTGATCCTGGTCGACGACGAGGATCGCGAGAACGAGGGCGATCTCGTCATCGCCGCCGAATGCATCACGCCCGAAGCCATCAACTTCATGGCGACGCACGGCCGCGGGCTGATCTGCATGCCGATCACCGAGGAGCGGGCGCGCCAGCTCAACCTGCCGCTGATGGTGCAGGAGAACCGCGCCCCGCACGGCACCGCGTTCACCGTCTCGATCGAGGCGGCGAGCGGCGTGACGACCGGGATCTCCGCGTTCGACCGCGCGCACACGGTCCGCGTCGCGGCGGCGCCCGGGGCGCGCCCCGAGGACATCGTGACGCCCGGCCACGTGTTCCCGCTGGTGGCCAAGCCCGGCGGCGTGCTCGTGCGTGCCGGACACACCGAGGCGTGCTGCGACCTCGCGCAGATGGCGGGGTTCGACCCGAGCGCCGTGCTGTGCGAGATCATGAAGGACGACGGCACCATGGCGCGCCTGCCGGACCTGGTTCGCTTCGCGGCGGGGCACGGCCTCAAGATCGGCTCGATCGCCGAGCTCATCCACTTCCGCAGCCGGCACGAGACGCTCGTCAAGCGGGTCGCCGAGCGGGCGATCGAGACGCTGTCCGGCCCCTTCCGGCTGGTCGTGTACATCGAGCGCATCAGCGGCGCCACCCACCTCGTGCTCGTGCGCGGCGAGATCGACCCGCAAGCCGAGACGCTCGTACGGGTGCACGAGCCCACCTCCCTCGTCGATCTGCTCGTCGCCGGCGCGGAGAACCACTCGTGGGGCGTGCACGAGGCGCTCGCCACCGTCGCGGCGGCAGGCCGCGGCGTGATCGTGCTGCTCAACTGCTCGCAGACGCCGGGCAGCCTGATCGAGCGCGCCGCGTCCAGCGCTCCGGCGAAGCCGCAGGCGAGGTCCGAGCTGCTGACCTACGGAATCGGCGCCCAGATCCTGCGCGACCTGAACGTCGGCCGGATGCGCCTGATGGCGAGCCCGCGCAAGATGCCGAGCGTGGCGGGCTGGGAGCTCGAGGTCACCGGCTACGTGCAGCAGGCCGCAAAGAGCGAGGGCGCGGCGTGAGCGAGCTCGTGCCGCAGCTGTCGGGCGAGGGCATGCGCATCGCGATCGTGCGCAGCCGCTTCAACGAGGAGATCGGCGCGGCCGCGCTCGCCGCCTGCCTCGGCCGGCTCGCGGAGCTCGGCGTGGTTGAGACCGACGTCACGGTAGTGAGCGTGCCCGGCGCGCTCGAGGCGCCGCTCGCGCTGCAGCGGCTCGCCGCGACCGGCCGGTACGATGCGCTGATCGCCCTCGGCGCCGTGATCCGCGGCGAGACCTACCACTTCGAGATCGTGGCGAACGAGTCGGCCGCGGGGATCAGTCAGGTGAGCCTGGATGCCGGTCTGCCGATCGCGAACGGCATCCTGACGACCGACACCGAGGAGCAGGCGCGCTCGCGCGCAGCGGTCAAGGGTCGCGACTGCGCCGAGGTCGCCGTCGAGACGGCGAACCTGCTCCGCCGCGTCGATAAGGCCCATCGATGAAGGCCGCACGCCGCCGCTCGCGCGAGCTCGCGCTGCAGAGCCTGTACCAGTGGCAGATCGGCGGCAACCAGGCGGCCGACATCGCGCGGCAGGCGGCCGAGGAGCAGGGCTTCGCCAAGGCGGACGCCGAGTATTTCGCGCGGCTGTTCCACGGGACGGTCGCCCAGGCCCAGTCGCTCGAGGCCGAGTTCGCGCCGCTGCTCGACCGCAAGCCGAGCGAGCTCTCGCCGATCGAGCGCGCGATCCTGCTGCTCGGCGCCTTCGAGCTCAAGCATGCCCCCGACGTGCCCTACCGCGCGGTCATCAACGAGGCGGTCGAGCTCGCAAAGGCCTACGGCGGCACCGACGGCTACAAGTTCGTGAACGGCGTGCTGGACAAGCTCGCGCGCCGGCTGCGCGCGGACGAGCGCGCAACCGAGCGCGCATAGAACGTCGGCGAGGGCGCAGCGCCTTGCGCGTGACCGGCGTGCGGGCACGCGCTCCGGCCGCCGGCAGATCGGCGGAGCAGGATGGCTTCCGAGTTCGAGATCATCGCGCGCCACTTCACCCGCCCGGCGCGCAGCGCCGTGCTCGGTGTCGGCGACGACTGCGCGATCGTGCGGGTCCCCGCCGAGCTCGCGATGGCGCTCACGACCGACCTGCTCGCCGAGGGGACGCACTTCCTGCCCGGCGCGGACCCGCTCCGGCTCGGCCACAAGGCGCTGGCGGTCAACCTGTCGGACCTCGCCGCGATGGGCGCCGACCCGCGCTGGTTCACGCTCGCGCTCGCGCTGCCGGACGCCGACGAGGCGTGGATCGCCGAGTTCGCCCGCGGCATGTTCGCGCTCGCCGACCGGTTCGGCGTCGAGCTGGTCGGGGGCGACACGACGCGCGGGCCGCGCATGATCTCGATCACCGCGTGTGGAACGCTGCCGCCGGCGCTCGCCCTGCGCCGCGACGGTGCCGCGAGCGGAGAGGACGTGTGGCTCTCCGGCGCCACCGGCGACGCCGCACTCGGCCTCGCGCATCTGCGCGGGGCGGCACGCCTGTCCGCCGCCGCGGCGCGCCATTGCCTGGCGCGCCTCGAGACGCCGCTGCCGCTCGTCGAGCTCGGCCGCCGGTTGCGCGGGATCGCCGCCAGCGCGATCGACGTGTCGGACGGCCTCGTTGCCGATCTCGGCCACATCGCCGAACGCTCGGGCGTCGCGATCGAGCTGTGGCTCGGGCAGATCCCGCGCTCGAAGGCGCTCGCCGAGTGCGCCGACGCCGCGCTCGTCCGCGATTGCCTGCTCGGGGGCGGCGACGACTACGAGCTCGCGTTCACCGCGCCGGCCGCCCGCCGGGCCGCGATCCTCGCGCTCGCGGCCGAGCTCGGGCTGCCGCTCGCGCGCATCGGCCGCGTGCGCGACGGTGCCCCCGGCGTGACCGTCCTGGACGACGCCGGCGCGCCGGTGACGGCGCGGTCCGGCTACGATCACTTCGGCGCATGAGCGCTCACGCGGGCGTGCGCCCGACCGCCGGGTTCCTCCTCGCGCATCCGGCGCACTTCGTCGCGCTCGGGCTCGGCACCGGACTTGCGCCGCTCGCGCCGGGCACCGTCGGCACGCTGCTCGCGATCCCGCTCTACGCGGCGCTCTCGCGCTGGCTGAGCCCGATCGGCATCCTCGCGCTGATTCCGGCCCTCTACGCGCTCGGCGTGTGGGCGTGCGGCCGCACCGGACGCGATCTCGGCGTCGCCGACCATCCCGGCATGAACTGGGACGAGATCGTCGCCTACCTGCTCGTGCTGGTGTTCGCGCCGGCCGGCATCGCGTGGCAGATCGCGGCGTTTGTGCTCTTCCGCGCGTTCGACGTCGTCAAGCCGCCGCCGATCCGCCACTTCGACCGCTCGCTCAAGGGCGGCCTCGGGGTGATGCTGGACGACCTGCTCGCGGCGGGCTACACCTTGCTCGTTCTGGCGCTCGCGAAGACCGCCCTCGCGTAGAATCGACGCGCAGCCGCCGCCGCGCCATGACCGAGACCGAGCTCGAATCCCTCGCCCGCGCGGTCGGCGCGCGCCTGAAGGCCGTCGGCCTGATGCTCGCGACCGCCGAATCGTGCACGGGTGGCGGGGTGGCGCAGGCCGTGACAGCCGTTTCCGGCAGCTCGGAGTGGTTCGACCGCGGCTTCGTCACCTACTCGAACGAGGCGAAGCAGGAGATGCTCGGCGTGCGCGGCGAGACGCTGGCGCGCCACGGCGCGGTGAGCGAGGAGACCGCACGCGAGATGGCCCTCGGCGCGCTCGCGCACAGCCACGCCGGCGTCTCGCTCGCGGTGACCGGCGTCGCCGGTCCGACCGGCGGCACGGCGGCGAAGCCCGTGGGCATGGTGTGCTTCGCCTGGGCACGGCGCGGCGCGGCGCCGGAAACCGAGACGCGCCGCTTCGACGGCGACCGCGCGCGGGTGCGGCGCGAATCGGCAGCCGTCGCCCTCGAGGGCGTCCTGCGGCAGCTCGGGGAACCGCGATGAGGCGGCCGCGCGGACACCGATGGTCGCCGCTGCGCCGGCGGCTGCTGCTCGCGCTTGCGGCGCTCGCCGCACGCCCCGCGCTGGCGCAGCGCAATGCCGGGCCCTACGTCCCGACGCCGTGGCCGATCGTCGACGCGATGCTCGCGCTGGCCGGCGTGCGGGCGGACGACTACCTGATCGATCTCGGCTGCGGCGACGGCCGGCTGGTGATCACCGCGGCGCGGCGGTTCGGCGCGCGCGGATACGGCGTCGACATCGACCCGGGGCTAGTGAAGCTCGCCAACGCGAACGCGGCCGAGGCCGGCGTCGCCGGTCAGGTGCGCTTCGACGAGCGCGACCTGTTCGAGACCGACATCGGCGCGGCGACGGTGCTGACGCTCTACCTGCTGCCCCACATCGTGACCGATCTCGTGCCGCGCATCCTCGCGCAGATGCCGGCTGGCGCGCGCGTGGTGTCGCACGACTATGCGCTCGCGCCGTGGCCGCACGACGAGGAGCTCGCGTTCGACGTCGCCGAAAAGGAGTTCGTGAGCGGCACCACGCACACGCGGCTCTATCGCTACGTCGTGCCCGCGCGCATCGGCGGCGAGTGGCGGCTGGAGCTGCCCGGGGCATCGCCGGCACGCCTGTCGGTCCGGCAGCAGGGCTGGCGGGCCACCGCGGCGGTCGCCTCCGGCGCCCGCACCAGCGAAGTCGACGAGATCGTCATTCGCGGCGCGACCGTGCGGATCCTGCTGCCGCCGATGGGGCGCGCGGCGGCGCGCACCCAGCTCGAGGGCCGGCTGCACGGCGATGCGCTCGAGGGCGAAGTGGTCCAGCCGTCCGGACGGGGTGCGTGGCGCGCCGTCCGCCTGGACGCGGGGACGCGATAAACGGCACGGAACGCCGGGCCGTTCTCCCCCGGCCCGTGCGAACCGGGGTAGATTCGAACGCGTGCGCGCCGTTGAAGGGCGACCCGGCCGCCCGCATATCCTGAGGATGGACCGAGGGAACAGATGAGCGCAGTCCGACCCGCCGCGGTCGCCGGCATGTTCTATCCGGGCGAGCGCGACACGCTCGCGCGGGAGATCACCGGGATGCTCGAGGAAGCGCGCGAGCGCGAGCTCGGTCCCGGGTTCCCGAAGGCAGTGATCGTCCCGCACGCCGGCTACATCTATTCCGGCCCGGTCGCGGCCAACGCATACGCCTTGCTGCGCCCGGCGCGCGGCGTCGTCAAGCGCGTCGTGCTGCTCGGGCCATGCCACCGCGTGCCGGTGCGCGGGCTTGCGCTGCCCGACGCCGCAGCGTTCGAGACGCCGCTCGGCCGCGTCCCGGTAGACGCCGAGGCGGTCACGGCAGCGCGCGCGCTGCCGCAGGTGAGCGAGTACCGGGCCACGCACGCGCAGGAGCACTCGCTCGAGGTCCAGCTGCCGTTCCTGCAGGAAGTGCTGGGCGACTTCACGTTGGTGCCCTTCGTCGTCGGCGCCGCGAGCGCGAACGAGGTAGCCGAGGTGATCGAGAAGCTGTGGGGCGGCCCGGAGACGCTGGTCGTCGTGAGCTCCGATCTGTCGCACTACCATCCCTACGACGAGGCGCGCGCGATGGACGAGGAGACCGCGCGCGCGATCCTCGCCGGGCGCACCGACCTCGACCACGAGCAGGCGTGCGGCGCGACGCCGATCGCCGGCCTCCTGACCGCGGCCGCACGGCGGGGACTCGAGCCCGAGCTCCTCGACCTGCGCAACTCCGGCGACACGGCCGGCGGCAAGGGCCGCGTCGTGGGGTACGCGTCGTTCGCGTTCTGGGAGGGCGAGCGGACCGCCTACGCGGAGGAGCATGGCCGCGCGCTGGTGGGGCTCGCGCGGCGCGGCATCGCGTCGAAGCTGGGCGCCGGGCCCGCGCCGCACGAGGTGCCCTGGGCGCCGTGGCTCCACGAGCAGCGCGCGACCTTCGTCACCCTCAAGCGCGCGGGCGAGCTGCGCGGCTGCATCGGCAGCCTGCAGGCGCGACGCGCCCTGGGCGTGGACGTCGCGTCGAACGCGCGCGCGGCGGCGTTCTCCGATCCCCGGTTCGCCCCGCTGACGGCGGCCGAGCTGCCCGACACCGAAGTGGAGGTCTCCGTGCTCTCGCACCCGGTGCGCGTGCTGTTCAGCGAGCACCGCGAGCTCGTGGCCCAGCTGCGGCCGGGGATGGACGGGCTGATCCTGGCGGCGGACGAGCGCCGCGGCACTTTCCTGCCGCAGGTGTGGGAGCAGCTGCCCGAGCCGGAGGCCTTCCTCGCGCACCTCAAGCGCAAGGCCGGGCTGGACGAGGCGTTCCCGACCCGCCGCTGCACCGTCTGGCGCTACCAGGTCAGGAAGTGGCGCGAGCAGGAGCTCGCCACGCAATGAGCGCGCAGCATCCCGGCCGCTGGTGGCACATGCTGGACGACGGTCGCGTGCAGTGCGACCTCTGCCCGCGCGACTGCCGCCTGCACGAGGGCCAGCGCGGCGCCTGCTTCGTGCGCCAGCGCGTAGCCGACGTGATGGTGCTCACGACCTACGGCCGCTCTTCCGGATTCTGCGTCGACCCGATCGAGAAGAAGCCGCTCAACCACTTCTATCCCGGGTCGTCGGTGCTCTCGTTCGGAACCGCGGGCTGCAACCTGGCGTGCAAGTTCTGCCAGAACTGGGACATCTCGAAGTCGCGCGAGATGGACACGCTCGCCGACGCCGCGAGTCCCGAGACGATCGCACGGGCTGCCGCGGAGCTCGGCTGCCGGAGCGTCGCTTTCACCTACAACGACCCGGTGATCTTCGCCGAGTACGCGATGGACGTCGCCGATGCCTGCCGCGCCCAGGGCATCAGGACTGTGGCGGTGACCGCGGGCTACATTCGCGCGGCGGCGCGCCGCGAGTTCTACGCGAAGATGGATGCGGCGAACGTCGACCTGAAGGCGTTCACCGACGACTTCTACCTCAAGCTCTGCGGCGCGCGCCTCGGGCCGGTGCTCGACACGCTCGCGTACCTGAAGCACGAGACCGACGTCTGGCTCGAGATCACGACGCTGCTGATCCCGGGGCGCAACGACGGCGACGCCGAGATCGAGGAGCTCTCGGGCTGGGTCGCGCGCGAGCTCGGTCCCGACGTGCCGGTCCACTTCACCGCGTTCCACCCGGACTACAAGATGACCGAGGTCCCGCGCACGCCGGCGGCGACGCTGACGCGCGCCCGGCGCATCGCGACGGCGAGCGGCCTGCGCTACGTGTACACCGGCAACGTGCACGACACCGAAGGCGGCACGACGAGCTGCCCGCACTGCGGCAACGCGGTCATCGTGCGCGACTGGCACCGCATCCTCAACTACCGGATCGACGAGACCGGCCATTGCCGGGAGTGCGGCGGGGCGGTCGCCGGGCGCTTCGAGCGCTTCGACCGCGCGTTCGGTCCGCAGCGCGTTCCGGTCCGGCTGGCGGACTTTCACGCCGCCTGAGCCGCAGCCGCCCGCGGCGGCTTGCGCGGCGATCCCCGATACTGTATAAATCGCCAGGTCGGCGGCGGCGCCGCCCGGCGGCTCACTTGCTGAGCCACCGCGGCGGCTACGCTGGCGGCAGCTCCAGGGGCGCGTCCCGCGCGGCAGCGGGCGAGCCCGTCGGCGCCGGCGATAACGTCGCGGCCGGAAAGGAGATTCCTGCCGCGGCCCGCGCATATGGGAGAATAGTGATGCCTTCCGACACCAACGTCATCCCCCTCATGGACGAGAACAAATCCAAGGCGCTCGCCGCCGCGCTGGCGCAGATCGAGAAGCAGTTCGGCAAGGGCTCGATCATGCGCATGGACGCCCAGGCGGCGCCGGACGTCCAGGTGGTCTCGACCGGCTCGCTCGGCCTGGACATTGCGCTCGGCGTCGGCGGGCTGCCGCGCGGGCGCGTGGTGGAGATCTACGGTCCCGAGTCGTCGGGCAAGACGACCCTTTGCCTGCAGGTCGTGGCGGAGACCCAGAAGATGGGCGGCACGGCGGCGTACATCGATGCCGAGAACGCGCTCGATCCGCAGTACGCCGCCAAGCTCGGCGTGCGCATCGACGACCTGCTGATCTCGCAGCCCGACACCGGCGAGCAGGCGCTCGAGATCGCCGACATGCTGGTGCGCTCGGGCTCGGTCGACCTGATCGTGATCGACTCGGTGGCGGCGCTGGTGCCGCGGGCCGAGATCGAGGGCGAGATGGGCGACCAGCTGCCGGGTCTGCAGGCGCGCCTGATGAGCCAGGCCCTGCGCAAGCTCACCGGCAACATCAAGCGCACCAACACGCTGGTCATCTTCATCAACCAGATCCGGATGAAGATCGGCGTGATGTTCGGCAATCCCGAGACCACGACCGGCGGCAACGCGCTGAAGTTCTACGCCTCGGTGCGCATGGACATCCGCCGCATCGGCTCGATCAAGAAGGCTGACGAGGTGATCGGCTCCGAGACGCGCGTCAAGGTGGTCAAGAACAAGGTCGCGCCGCCGTTCCGCGAGGCGGTCTTCGACATCCTCTACGGCCAGGGCATCTCGCGCGAGGGCGAGATCCTCGAGCTCGGCGTCCAGGCCGGGGTGGTCGAGAAGTCCGGCGCCTGGTACGCGTACAAGAAGGACCGCATCGGCCAGGGCAAGGACAACGCGCGCGAGTACCTGAGGGAGCATCCCGACCTCGCCGCCGAGATCGAGGGGCGCATCCGCGAGAAGCTCGGCGTCGCCGGTTCCGCGGTGACGCCGGTCGCGGCCGAGGCCTGAGCCGGCCCGTTGCGGTGGGCGCCGATCCCACACTGCGCGAACGGGCGGTGGCGCTGCTGGCGCGGCGCGAGCATTCGCGCGCCGAGCTTGCCCGCAAGCTTGCCCGCCATGCCGAGTCCGACGCCGACGTGCAGGCGGTGCTCGACGAGCTCGCCCGGCGCAAGCTGCTCTCCGACGACCGCTACGCGGCGGCGCGCGGCGAGGCGCTGGCCCGCAAGTTCGGCGCGGCGCGCGTCGTGCGGGAGCTGCGCGACAAGGGCGTCGCGCCCGACGCGCTCGAGACCGTCGCGCACGAGCTGAAGGGCAGCGAGCTCGCGCGCGCGCGCGAGGTATGGCAGAAGCGCTTCGGCGCGCCGGCCGGCAACGCGGCGGAGCGCGCGCGCCAGGGGCGCTTCCTGCAGGCGCGCGGCTTCCCGTACGACGTGATCCGGCGGGTCGTCCGCGGGCTGGACGACGAGTGACCGGTGCCGCTTCGGCGGCGGAGCGGCGGGTGATGCGCGGCGCGGATTCCGGGGCAATGCAGGTGTTCGGCCGCTGGCTGGCGCTGGCGGCGCTCGCGTGCGCGCTCGCCGCGTGCGATGCGCTCGGCATCGGCTTCACGCCGATCAAGGAGATCGTCGCCGCGCCCGCGCGCTTCGAGGGCGACGAAGTGAAGGTTTCTGGCGAGGTGACGAGCGTGACGAAGATCCCGTTCGTCGACGGCGCGGCGTTCGTGCTGCGTGCCGAC
>JAHDYJ010000060.1 GCA_023383795.1 Burkholderiales bacterium
CGAGGCCGGGTGCGGGATCGCGGTCGCTCCGATGGACGGCAACACCTGGCGCTCCTACCGCCTGGTGACCGACCCCGGCACCGAGCCGCCGTTCCTGATGGAGCCCACGAACCCCGACGACTGGCCGCGGCACTTCGCGGGCGCCGGGTTCGAGGTGATCGCGACCTACCACTCCTCGGTGGCCGAGCCGCCGCAGCCGCCCGATCCGCGGCTCGCCGCCGCGCGCGCGCGGCTCGAGGCGGCCGGCGTCTGCCTGCGCGAGATCGACCTGGCGCGCTTCGCCGAAGAGCTCGACGGCATCTTCGCGCTCTCGCTCGCAGCCTTCGCGCGCAACTTCCTCTACACGCCGATCGCGCGCGAGGAGTTCGTCGCCCAGTATCTGCCGTACGCCGAGCGCATCGACCCGCGCTTCGTGCTCGTCGCCGAGCAGGGCGGGCGCGCGGTCGGCTTCCTGTTCGCGATTCCGGATCTGCTCGAGGCCGCCCGCACCGGCCGCGCGACCACGGTGATCGCGAAGACGGTCGCGGTCGATCCGGCGCGGCGCCACGCCGGACTCGGCGCGGTGCTCGTCGGGATGGTCCACGAGCGCGCCGCCGCGCTCGGCTACCGGCGCGTCATCCACGCGCTGATGCACGACGCGAACGTCTCGACCAACATCGGCCGCCGCCACACGCGCGTGATGCGCCGCTACGCGCTGTACGCGCGGCGGCTCGATGCCGCGGGGGGTGTCGCGGGAGACGTAACGAGAGGTGCCGCTTGAACCTGTGCGAGCTCCTCGCGCGGCAGGCGGCCGCGCGGCCCGATGCGGCGGCGATCATCGAGGGCGCGCCCGGGCACGAGCGCACGACGACCTTCGCCGGGCTCGCTCGCCGCAGCGCGCGCATCGCGGCGGCGCTCGCCGCGGCCGGGCTGCGCCAGGGCGACGCCGCGCTCGTCCTCGTGCCGATGAGCGCGGCGCTGTACGAAGCGATCCTCGCGCTCCTGCGGCTCGGGGCGACCGCGATGATCGTCGACCCCTCGGCCGGCCCGCGGCACGTCGGCCGCTGCTGCGCCCGGGCGCGGCCGCGCGCGTTCGTCGCGGTGCCGAAGGCGCATCTGCTGCGGCTTGCCGTGCCGGAGCTCCGCGCGGTGCCGGAGAACTTCACGACGCGCGGCTGGGTCCCGGGCGCGGCGCGGCTCGATCCCGGCGCGGGCGCGCCGGAGGCGCCGATCGTGCCGGTCGCGGCGGACGCGCCGGCGCTGCTCACGTTCACGAGCGGCAGCACCGGCGAGCCGAAGGCGGTGGTGCGCTCGCACGGCTTCCTCGTCGAGCAGCACCGCGTGCTCGCGCGCGCGCTCGAGGACCGGCCCGGCGAGCGCGACCTTGCCACGCTGCCGGTGTTCCTGCTCGCGAACCTCGCCTCGGGCATCACGAGCGTGATCCCGCACGCCGACCTGCGGCGGCCGGGACGGATCGATCCCGCGCCGGTGATCGCGCAGATCGCACGCCACCGCGTCGAGCGCATGGCCGCCTCGCCCGCGTTCGTCGAGCGGCTGGTCGAGCGCTGCGAGGCCGAGGGCGGCGCGCTCGGCGGCCTGAAGCGCGTCTACGTCGGCGGCGCGCCGGTGTTCCCGGGGCTCGTGCGGCGCGCGCAGGCGGTGCTGCCCGACGGCGAGCTCGTCGCGGTGTACGGCTCGACCGAAGCCGAGCCGATCGCGCACGTCGGCGCGCGCGGGATCGACGCGGACGACTACGCGGCGATGCTCGTTGGTCGCGGGCTCCTGGCCGGCACGCCGGTGCCGGAGATCGAGGCGCGCGTGATCGCGAACCGGTGGGGGACGCCGATCGGGCCGTTCACGCGCGCGGCGTTCGACGCCGAGCGCGCGAAGCCGCAGGCGCCGGGCGAGATCGTCGTGACCGGCCCGCACGTCGTGCGCGGCTACCTCGACGGACGCGGCGACGCCGAGGCGAAGTTCGAGGTCGACGGCGTGCGCTGGCACCGCACCGGCGACCTCGGCTACTTCGACGCGCGCGGGCGGCTGTGGCTGCTCGGACGCTGCGCGGGGCTCGTGAACGACGGGCGCGGCGCGCTCTACCCGTTCGCGGTCGAGTGCGCGGCGCTCGGCGTCGCGGGCGTCCGGCGCGCCGCGCTCGCCGCGAGCGGCGGGCGCCGGCTGCTGCTCGTCGAGCCGCGCGCGCGGGGGCCGGCGCCGGACCCCGAGGCGGTGCGCGAGCGGCTCGCGTGGGCGCAGCTCGACCGCGTGGCGCTCGTCGGTGCGATCCCGATGGACGCGCGCCACAACGCCAAGGTGGACTACGCGGCGCTCGAGCGCATCGTGCGGCGGCTGTCTGCCGACGTCGATCGGTCGTAGCCGCGCCGCCGTCGACGGGCCTTACAGTGTGCGCCGCCGCAAGCGGCCGCGCCGTGAGCGACGGGCGGAAACTCAAGGCCTTGCGCCGAACGGTGCGGTTTTTGCATCGCTCATCTTCCGGCCACGACAACACTCCCAATGGCCTGAAGGAGACACCCATGATCCGCTTCCTTGCAGCCCTTCTCCTCTTGCTCGCCGCCGGCATCGCGCACGCCGCGGTGATCTTCACCACTTACATGGACGGGCCCAGCGAGAACCCGGCCGTCCCGTCGCCCGGCACCGGGTTCGCGAAGGTGACCTTCGACGGCGACGCCCACACGCTGCGGGTGGAACTCACCTTCGCGGATCTGGTCGGCGCGACGACGGTGGCGCACATCCACTGCTGCGTGGACGAGCCCGGGACCGTGGGCGTCGCCACGTTTCCCGGAACCTTCCCGGGCTTCCCTGCGGGCGTCATGAGCGGCGCCTACGACGGCACGTGGGACCTGCTGGACACCGGCAGCTACACCGCCACCTTCCTAAACAACTTCGGCGGCGGCACGGCCCTCGGCGCCGAGGCGGCGCTGCTCCAGGGCATGCTCGACGGACGCGCCTACGTCAACGTGCATACGAGCTTTGCGCCGGGCGGCGAGATTCGCGGCTTCCTCGCCGTCCCGGAGCCCGGCACGCTTGCGCTGCTGGGCGTCGGGGTCGGCGCGCTGCTCTCCCGGCGACGTACGATTTCCCGTCGCTGAGCCGGCGTCGGGCGCCGCCGCCCGGCGGCGGCGCCCGTTGTTGCGCCTGATCGCGGGCCGGGCGTAAAGTCCCGCGCGAGCGCCCGAACGGGCGCGCATCGCGGGGGGACGAACGATGCCTGCCAGCGCCTTCCAGGGCTGCGACGTACCGGTGCGCAGCGACCTCGTCGACGCGCACGAGCGCGCGTGGGCGGCGATCGCGGCGCCGGGCACATGGCTCACCGGCGCGCGGCGCGTCGCGATCGCGGCCGAGACACGCCGCGCGCGCGAGTGCGCGCTCTGTGCCGAGATCAAGGCCGCGCTCTCTCCGAACGCGGTCCGCGGCGCGCACGACACGCTCGGCGCACTCTCCGGGGCCGAGGTCGAGCTCGTGCATCGCGTGGTCGCCGATCCGGGTCGGCTCTCCGAGCGCTGGGCGCAGTCGGTGCTCGCGCGCGGCCTCGCCGAGGGCGAGTACGTCGAGATCGTCGGCGTCGTGGCGATGGTGATGATCATGGACACCTGCACGCGCGCGCTCGGCCTGCCCGACCGCGCGCTGCCCGCGTCGCAGGACGGCGCGCCGACCGGCTATCGTCCGCCGGGCGCGAAGAAGCGGGCCGCCTGGCTGCCGCTCGTCGAGCCCGAGGACGCGGTCGCGGCCGACGGCCCGATGTACCCGTCGCCGAAGGCCGGCTACATCTACCGCGCGCTCTCGCTCGTGCCGCAGTCGCTGCGCGACTACTGGGCGCTCGCGAGCTGCCACTACCTGCCGGGCGACGTCGTCTACCAGTTCGACCGGACGATCCGCGCGATCAGCCGGCCGCAGACCGAGGTGATCGCGGCGCGGGTCTCCGCGCTGCACCAGTGCGTGTACTGAACGACCGCGCACACCTACATGCTCCGTGAGAGCATGCAAATGAGCGGTGGGCAGGTGGATGTCGCCCAGGTGACCCGCGGATTCGGCGAGACCGCCGAGGTTGCGCATGCGGCGGCGCTGGCGGAGTTCGCCGAGGCGGTGGTGCTGCGCGACGCGGAGCGGGCCGCCGCGGCGCGCGCACGCCTGCACACGGTGCTCGGACCCGAGGGATTGGTCGACGCCGCGGCGACGGTCGCGGCGTTCCACGGCTTCGTGCGCCTCGCCGACGCGATCGGGATCCCGTACACGACCGCGGCGCGCGGCCGGGACGTGCCGGAGCTGCGCGAGGCGGCCGGCATCAACGCGTTCCACCGCGTGCGCGGGGAGGCGTAGCGCCGGCGCTCCCCGCCTCTCGGAGGAGGGGTGGCCGCGGAGCGGCCGGGGTGGTGGGGCCGAAGGCGCATCCTCTCCTCTTCGAGGAGGGGTGGCTGCGGAGCAGCCGGGGTGGTGCGGGCGTGGGCGGAATCGTCGTCGCCGTAACCACCCCCCGGCCTGCGGCCGGACCCCTCCTTGGAAAGGAGGGGACGGCGCTATCGCGCCGAACCTCCCCGCCGGCTTCGCCGGCATGGGAAGGAGGGGAGGCACTATCGCGCCGAACCACCCCCCTCATTGGAAAGGAGAGGAGGCGCTATCGCGCCGGCGCCGCGGGGCCTTCCGGGCCGAGATCGGGCTGTTCCGCCTCGGCCATCGGCTGGCGCGTGAAGCCCTTGAGCGAACCGGCGTCGGCGGCGTCGCGCGGGATCTCGACCGGGCTGCGGGCGTAGGCGGTCACGAGCTCGGCGAGCGAGCGCAGCGCGTGCATGTGGATGCGCTCGTAGCCGTGCGAGGCGTCCACGCCGAAGGCGAGGAGCGCCGTGCGCACGTCCGCGCCCGCCTCGATCGCCGAGGCGCTGTCGGAGCGGTAGTAGCGGAAGACGTCGCGCTGGAACGCGATGTCGTTGTCCTGGCACAGCCGGATGAGCTTGCGCGTGAGGTGGTAGTCGAACGGCCCCGTCTGGTCGGCCATGCCGACGGTCACGCCGAACTCGTCGCTGTTCTGCCCGGGCGCGGTGGTGCCGTTGTCGATCGTGATCATCGAGGCGACGTCGTGGGTCAGCACCGACGAGGCGCCGACGCCGACCTCCTCGGAGATCGAGAACAGGAACACCGTGTCGACCGGTAGCCGGACGCCGTCGTCCACCAGCGCCTTGAGGCTCGCGAGCAGCACCGCGCAGCCGGCCTTGTCGTCGAGGTGGCGCGAGACGATGTAGCCGTTCGGCAGGAACTCGGGCGCCGCGCTGATCGCGATCGTATCGCCGACCGCGATGCCGTGCCGCTCGAGGTCGCGCTTCGAGCGCGCGAGCGCGTCGACGCGCACCTCCACGTTGTCCCAGCCGATCTTCTGCGTATCGACCTCCTCGTTGTAGACGTGCCCGGAGGCCTTGAGCGGCAGGATCGTGCCGGTGTAGGAGCCGCCGTCGGTGAAGATGATGCAGCGTGCGCCCTCGGCGAAGCGCGCCGACCAGTGACCGATCGGCACGATCTCGAGGCGGCCGTTCGGCTTCAGGTTGCGCACCTGCGCGCCGAGCGTGTCGAGGTGCGCGATCAGGGCGCGTGCCGGCTGCGCCGCGTCGCCGGGCAGGCGCGCGCGGATCGCGCCGCGGCGCGTGAGCTCGTGCTGCACGCGCAGCGCGCCGAGCTCCTCGCCGACCACGCGCACGATGGTGTCGGTATAGCCGCTCGGGCTCGGCGTCTCGAGCATCTGCCGCAGCACGCGGGCGAGGTAATCGAGGTCGATCGCGAGCCGCGTCATCGCGCAGCCTCCTGCGAGACTGCCGCCCGCCGCGTCCCGGCCGGCACCGACAGCGGGAACAGGAGATCGACGAAGCGCTCGGCGGTCGGCTGCGGCTCGTGGTTCGCGAGGCCCGGACGCTCGTTCGCCTCGACGAACACGTAGTCCGGCGCGCGCGGGGAGCGCACGACGAAGTCGATGCCGGTGACCGGGATCCCGATCGCCCACGCCGCGCGCACCGCTGCCTCCGCGAGCGCCGGGTGCAGCCCGTCGGTCACGTCGTGGATCGTGCCGCCGGTGTGCAGATTGGCGGCGCGCCGCACCTGCAGCTCCTTGCCGAGATCGGCGACGTCGTCCAGGCCGAAGCCGGCCTCGGCCAGGCAGCGCTCGGTCTCCTCGTCGACCGGGATGCGCGACTCGCCGCCGGTCGCCGCCGCGCGGCGGCGGCTCTGGTGCTCGATCAGCGCGCGGATCGTGCTGCGGCCGTCGCCGACGACGCGCGCCGGGCGGCGGACCGCCGCCGCGACCACCCTGTAGTCGATGACGATCAGGCGCAGGTCCTCGCCCTTCACGAACTGCTCGACCAGCACGCGATCGCAGTGGCGGCGGGCGCGCTCGATCGCGGCCATCGCCTCCTCGACGCCGCGGATGCCGACCGCGACGCCGCGGCCCTGCTCGCCGCGCGCGGGCTTGACGACGATCGCGCCGTGCCGCGCGAGGAAGGCCGCGACCGCCTCGCGCGAGGTGGCCTCGGTCTCGTCGGGCACGGCGACGCCGGCGCGCTCGACGATGCGGCGCGTGACCGCCTTGTCGTCGCAGATGCTCATCGCGACGGCCGAGGTCAGCTCCGAGAGGCTCTCGCGGCACGCGATCGAGCGCCCGCCGTGGGTGAGGCGGAAGAAGCCGCCCTCGGCGTCGATCGCCTCGACGCCGATGCCGCGGCGGCGCGCCTCGTCGATGATGATGCGCGCGTACGGGTTGAACGCCTCGTCGGGCGGCGGGCCGATGAAGAGCTTCTCGTTGATCGGGTTCTTGCGCTTGAGCGAGAAGTAGCCCACCCGCACGAAGCCGAGCTTCTCGTAGAGCTCGATCGCCTGCCGGTTGTCGTGCAGCACCGAGAGATCGAGGTATTGCGCGCCGCGCGCCTGGAAGAGCTCGGCGAGGTGGCGCACCAGGGTCTCGCCGATCGCCGGCGCGGTCGCCTGGGTGTCGACCGCGAGGCACCAGAGCGAGGCCCCGCCTTCGGGATCGCCGAATGCGCTGCGATGGTCGACGCCGGTCACGGTGCCGACCACCGCGCCGGTCGTCGCGTCCTCGGCCACGAGATACACGAGCGTGCGGCTGTCGCGATGCGCGAACATGAAGCCGGGGCGGGTCGGCACCATCCCGCGCGCGAGGTAGATGCGGTTGACCGCCTCGGCGTCGGCCTCGGTCGCGAGCCGGCGGACGACGAACCCGCGCGGCCGCCGGCTCGAAGCGCGGTAGGTCGAGAGGTCGAGGCGGTAGGTGTGCGACGGGTCGAGAAAGAGCTCCTGCGGCGCCGCGGCGAGCACGACGTGCGGATCGGTCGCGTAGGCGGCGATGTCGCGCTGATCGGGCTCCTCGGTGGCGAGCGCCGCGGCGAGCGCCGCGGGCGACTCGAAGGTCTGCGCGAAGAGGAGCCGCCCCCAGCCGCAGTCGAGCGCCGCATCGCGCGTCATCGCCTCGGCGTCGCCGTTCGGCGCGGAGGCGGCGCCGCGGGCCCGCAGCCGTTGCGCGCGATGCGCGATCGCGCCTTGCCGGCGGACGTCCTTGCGCCGGCTGTCGTCGGACTTGGTCGTCGTCATCACTTCAGACTCCGTGCTTCTGCAGCCAGAGCTCGAGGAGCGCGACCTGCCACAGCTCCGAGCCGCGCAGCGGGGTGAGATGGCCCTGCGGGTCGCTGAAGAGCGCGTCCAGGTACCGGCCCCGGAAGAGCCCGCGCTCGCGCGCCGCGCGCGCGCCGAGCGCGTCGCGGGCGAGCGCGAGGAACGGCCCGTCCAGGTACTTGAGCGCCGGCACCGGGAAGTAGCCCTTCGGGCGGTCGATCACCTCGGCCGGGATCACGCGCCGCGCGACGTCCTTCAGGATGCCCTTCCCGCCGCCGGCGAGCTTGTGGCGCGACGGGATCCGCGCGGCGAGCTCGACGAGCTCGTGGTCGAGGAACGGGACGCGCGCCTCGAGGCCGGCCGCCATCGTCATGTTGTCGACCCGCTTCACCGGGTCGTCGACCAGCATGACGGTGGTGTCCAGCCGCAGCGCGCGGTCGACCGGGTCGGTCGCGCCGGGGCGCGCGAACGACTCTTCGATCAGCGCGCGTGCGTGGTCGGGCCCGGCGTACCGGTCGGCGACGTGCTCGAGATAGCGCGCATGGTCGCGGTCCATGAACGCGCGCGCGTAGTCGGCCACGGGAACGCTGGAGCCCGCGAGCGGCGGGTACCAGTGGTAGCCGCCGAACACCTCGTCGGCGCCCTGGCCGCTCTGCACCACCTTGACGTGGCGCGCCACCTCGCGCGAGAGGAGGTGGAAGCCGACGTTGTCGTACGAGACCATCGGCTCGGACATCGCCGCAATCGTGTCCGGCAGCGCGTCGAGCAGCCGGCGCGACTCGATGAAGAGCTTGTGGTGGTCGGTGCCGAAGCGCTCGGCGACGAGATCGGAGTAGCGGAACTCGTCGCCCGCCTCGCCGTGCGCGGCCTCGAAACCGATCGAGAAGGTCGCGAGACCGCGCTGGCCGGCGCCGGCGAGAAGGCCCACGATCAGGCTCGAGTCGACGCCGCCGGAGAGCAGCACGCCGACCGGCACGTCGGCCACCATGCGGCGCGCCACCGCGGCGCGCAGGCGCTCGTCGAGCCGCTCGCGCCAGTACCCGGCGCTCGCCGCCTCCTCTTCGGGCGTGCGCTCGAAGGAGAGCGTCCAGTACGCGTGGTCGCGCGCGCGGCCGTCGGCCTCGATCACGCGCACGGTCGCCGGCGCGAGCTTGCGCACGCCGGCGAGAATGGTGTGCGGCGGCGGCACGACAGCGTGGAACGACATGTAGTAGTCGAGCGCGACCGGGTCGATCGCGGTGTCGACGCCGCCCGCGGCCAGCAGCGCCGGCAGCGTCGAGGCGAAGCGCAGGCCTTGCGCGGTCTCGGCGTAGTAGAGCGGCTTGATGCCGAGCCGGTCGCGCGCGAGGATCACGCGCCCGCTCTCGCGCTCGAGGATCGCGAACGCGAACATGCCGTGGAAGCGCTCCGGTGCGGCCGCGCCCCACGCGTGCCAGGCCTTGAGCACCACCTCGGTGTCGCCGTCCGAGAAGAAGCGGTAGCCGAGCCCCTCCAGGTCGTTGCGCAGCGCCTTGAAGTTGTAGATGCAGCCGTTGAACACGATGGTGAGTCCGAGATCGGGGTCGGCCATCGGCTGCTCGGCGCGCGCGCTCAGGTCGATGATCGACAGCCGGCGGTGCCCGAAGGCGACCCGGCCGCGGGCGACGACGCCCTCGGCGTCCGGCCCCCGCGGAGCGAGCGCGTCGTTCATCACCTGCACCGCTGCGAGCGAGGCAGGACGGTCACCGAACGCGATTTCTCCGGAGATCCCACACATAATCAATGCTTTAGTTTGAAATTCGGACTCGGATAGTTTACAATAGATACGTTTTGAGGTCAAATGAATTGAGCTCGATCAGTATAGCCTCACCGGCGTACAATCCGCGCGCCGCGCGGCACGCCCGCGGGCATCGAACGAACCGGAATGGAACGAGAATGAGCGACGACCAGGCGAGGCTGCTCACCGCGATCCGACGCGTCGTGCACGTCGTGGACAGCCACTCGAAGCGGGTGGAGCGCACCGTCGGGCTGACGCTGCCGCAACTCGTCGTGCTCGCGGCGATCCGCCTGCTCGGCGAGGTGACGACCGGCCGCCTGTCGAAGGCGGTCAGCCTGAGCCAGGCGACGGTGACGACCGTGCTCGACAAGCTCGAGGCGAAGGGGATGGTCGAGCGCTACCGCAACACCGTCGACCGGCGCGTGGTGCACGCGCGGCTGAGCGCGCACGGACGCGAGGTCCTGGCGGCCGCGCCGCCGCTCTTCGCCGAGCCGTTCGCCGCGCGCTTCGCGCGGCTGCCGGAGGCGCGGCGGCGCGAGCTCGTCGGCGCGCTCGAGGAGCTCGCCGAGATGATGGACGCGCCCGATGCGCCGCTCGCCGGCGCCGACGCGATCGGATCGGGCGTTGCACCCCCGGCGGACGCGATGATCGAGCTGCCGCGCGCGTAGCAGGAGACGGGTGTTCTTGTCCCCTCCTCTTCGAGGGGGGGTTGGCTGCGCAGCGGCCGGGGTGGTGAAGATCCCGGGCAGGCCGCAACCACCCCGCCGTCTTCGGCGGCACCCCCTCCGCGAGAAGGAGGGGACGAGACCGGTCTACCCCGCCGCCCTGCTACCATACGCGCGGTTCCCGCCTTCCTTCTCCATGCAGTCCGACACGCTTCGCTCGCGCATGTCGCGCGAGGAGCTCCGCGCCAGCCTGTCGCTCGCATCGCTCTTCGCGCTGCGCATGCTCGGGCTGTTCCTGATCCTGCCGGTCTTCGCCGTGCACGCGCCGCAGCTCGCCGGCGGCGACAACCTCGTGCTGGTCGGCCTCGCGCTCGGCGCGTACGGCCTGACGCAGGCGCTGCTGCAGATCCCGTTCGGCATCGCGTCGGACCGCTATGGCCGCAAGCGCGTGATCGTCCTCGGGCTCGTGCTGTTCGCGGCGGGCGGATTCGTCGCCGCCGCCGCGACCGACATCTACTGGACGATCGTCGGCCGCGCGGTGCAGGGCGCCGGCGCGATCTCGGCCGCGGTCACCGCGTTCGTGGCCGACCTCACCCGCGACGAGCAGCGCACCAAGGCGATGGCGATCATCGGCGCGTCGATCGGCGCGATGTTCGCGGTCTCGCTGGTGGCGGCGCCCGCGCTGTACCGCGCGATCGGCATGTCCGGGATCTTCGCGCTCACCGGCGTGCTCGCCGTGGCGGCGATCGTGGTCGTGCTCGGGATCGTGCCCGCCGAGCCGGCGCGCCGCCCCGAGGCTCCGCCGGAGGCCGGGTTCGGCGCGGTGCTCGCCGAGGGCGAGCTCGCGCGGCTCGACTTCGGCGTGTTCGCGCTGCACGCGGTGCAGATGGCCATGTTCGTGGTCGTGCCGCACGCGCTCGTTGCGAGCGGCGGACTGCCGGTCGCCGAGCACTGGAAGGTGTACCTGCCCGCGCTCGCCGTCTCGCTCGTGCTGGTCCTGCCGGTGATCCTGCACGTCGAGCGCAAGCGCCAGGTGAAGGCCGCGTTCCTCGGCGCGATCGCGCTCCTTGCGCTCGCGCAAGGCGGCTTCCTCGCCTTCGGCGGCACCCTCGCCGGGCTCGCGGTGCTGCTCGTCGCGTTCTTCGCCGCGTTCAACGTGCTCGAGGCGGTCCTGCCGTCGCTCGTGTCGCGCGCCGCGCCCGCCGCCGCACGGGGTGCCGCGCTCGGCATCTATAATACGAGCCAGTCGCTGGGCCTCTTCGCGGGCGGCGCGATCGGCGGGTGGATCGCGCAGGCGGCCGGCGCCGGGGGCGTGCACTTGTTCGCGGCGGGGCTGGCGGCGGTCTGGGCGATCATCGCGGCCTCGATGCGCGTGCCGCCGCACACCGCCAGCCGCACGATTCAGATCGGACGGGTGGACGATCCGGAGCGGCTGCGCGCCGCGCTCGCGCGTGTCAACGGCGTGCGCGAAGCGATCGTTATCCCGGAGCGTGGGGTGGCGCACCTGACGGTCACGCCCGGCTGGGACGAGCGGAGCGTGGAAGAACTCGTTCGAGGAGGAGCGTAATGGCATCGGTCAACAAGGTCATCCTGATCGGCAATCTCGGCGCCGACCCCGAAACGCGGTACTCGCCCGACGGCGCCGCGATCACCAACATCCGCATCGCCACCACCGAGAAGTGGAAGGACAAGGGCTCGGGCGAGATGCGGGAGCAGACCGAGTGGCACCGCGTGGTGTTTTTCGGCCGCCTGGCGGAGATCGCCGGCGAGTACCTGAAGAAGGGCTCCCCGGTCTACGTCGAGGGGCGGCTGCGCACGCGCAAGTGGACGGACAAGGAAGGCAACGAGCGCTACACGACCGAGATCACGGCGGACGCGATGCAGCTCCTCGGCAGCCGCGGCGGCGCCGGCGAGCCGCGCGAGGCCGCCCCGGCCGGCGAGCCGGCGCCGGCGCGCGGTGCCGGCAAGAAGCCGGCGGGCGGGCTCGGCGACATGGAGGACGACATTCCTTTCTAGCGGTCTTGCGGTTTGTCTGCCGCGGAGCCTTCGATCACGGCTCCTGGCGTGGACCGGAACACCCCGGTCGTACGAACAAGGGGGAGGCCCCTTGTATATCCCCTGAGGCGTTCGGCGGGCAAACCCCGCTGAGGCCTCGTCGCGGGGCGGAGCCCGCAAGTCGCTGGTGGTCGGGCTGGGCATTGCCAGGGCTTGAAACCGCCCCGCAAGGCCCCGATTTGCCGGGGGAAAACCGGAATTTCCGCAAGGGCTTCCGGTATAATCCGTTCCCTTTGCCGGACCAGAATCGTCGGGAGGTCGCCGTGCCGATCTACGAATACCGGTGCTCGAGCTGCGGGCACCAGCAGGAATACATCCAGAAGGTCTCCGATCCCGTCCTCACAACCTGCCCGGCGTGCGCCCGGGACACGTACGCCAAGATGCTGACCGCGGCCGGGTTCCAGCTGAAGGGCAGCGGGTGGTACGCGACCGACTTCAAGAACTCCGGCGCGAAGCCGGCCTCGAAGCCCGCCGAGAAGACCGACAAGCCGGCCGCCGACAAGCCCGCGAGCACCCCGGCCGGCGACACCAAGGCGGCGGCCGCCTGCGGCACCGCCTGCGCCTGCTCGTAGCAGCTCCCGTCCCCTCCGCCGCGGGCGCGCCGCCTCCGGGCGGCGGCGCCCGCCCACGGCCGCATCCTCGTGAAGCGCTATCTCGTCACCGGGCTCCTGATCTGGATCCCGCTCGCCATCACCCTGTGGGTGCTGCACCTGCTCGTGACGACGATGGACGGCTCGCTCGACCTGCTGCCGCCGTGGCTCCAGCCCGAGGCGCTTCTCGGCACGCGCATCCCGGGCCTCGGGGTGATCCTCACGATCCTGGTGGTGCTGCTCACCGGCGTGCTCGCGTCGAACATCTTCGGGCAGCGGATCGTGCAGCTCTGGGAGAGCCTGCTCCGGCGCATCCCGGTCGTGAACACGATCTACCACGGCGTGAAGCAGGTGAGCGACACGCTGTTCAAGCCCGGCGGCCAGGCGTTCCGCAAGGCGCTGCTGATCGAGTGGCCGCGCGAGGGCACGTGGACGATCGCGTTCCTGACCGGCACGCCCGGCGGCGACGTGGCGACGCACTTGAAGGGCGACTACGTCAGCGTCTACGTGCCGACGACGCCGAACCCGACCGGCGGCTATTTCGTCATGCTGCCGCGCGAGGACGTGATCGAGCTCGACATGACGGTCGACGAGGCCCTCAAGTACATCATCTCGATGGGCGTCGCGCCGCCGCACGGCAGGCGCAGGGCGGTGCGCAGCGCGGCGCCGAGCGCGCTCGAGCGCCCGCACGTACCCGCCGGCGACGTGGAGCGGCACGCGGGCGGCTCGTGACGCACCGAGCTCCCTGATTCCGCACGCCCCTTGCCCCTGCGCTCCTCCCTCCTCACCCCTCACTGCGACGAATGCGAACCCACTACTGCGGCCAGGTGAACGCCGCGCACATCGACCAGACCGTCTCGCTCTATGGCTGGGCGCACCGGCGGCGCGACCACGGCGGGGTGATCTTCATCGACCTGCGCGACCGCGATGGGCTGGTGCAGGTGGTCTGCGACCCGGACCGCGCGGCGACCTTCGCGACCGCCGAGCGCGTGCGCAACGAGTACTGCCTGCGCGTCGCCGGGCGGGTGCGCCGCCGCCCGGAGGGCACGATCAATCCGAACCTCGGCTCGGGCGAGGTCGAGGTGCTCGCGCACGAGCTCGAGGTCCTGAACCCGTCGGTGACGCCGCCGTTCCAGCTCGACGACGAGAACCTGAACGAGAACGTGCGGCTCGCGCACCGGGTCATCGACCTGCGCCGGCCGCAGATGCAGCGCAACCTGGTCCTGCGCCACAAGGTGGCGATGGCGGCGCGCCGCTACTTCGACGCGCGCGGGTTCATCGACATCGAGACGCCGACGCTCACGCGCAGCACGCCCGAGGGCGCGCGCGACTACCTGGTGCCCTCGCGCATCTACCCCGGGCACTTCTACGCGCTGCCGCAGTCGCCGCAGCTCTTCAAGCAGATGCTGATGGTGGCGGGCTTCGACCGCTACTTCCAGATCGTGAAATGCTTCCGCGACGAGGACCAGCGCGCCGACCGCCAGGCCGAGTTCACGCAGATCGACGTCGAGACCTCGTTCCTCGACGAGTCGGAGATCCGCGCGATCATGGAGGGCATGGTGCGCGAGGTCTTCCGCGAGGGGATCGGCGTCGCGCTGCCCGACCCGTTCCCGGTGCTGACCTACGCCGAGGCGATGCGCGACTACGGCTCCGACAAGCCCGACCTGCGCGTCGCGCTCAAGCTCGCCGAGCTCACCGACCTCGCGCGCACGGTCGATTTCAAAGTGTTCCGCGCCGCCGCGGAGCTCGCGGACGGCCGCGTCGCCGCGCTGCGCATCCCGGGCGGCGGCGCGAGCCTCACCCGCAAGGAGATCGACGACTGCACCGCGTTCGTCGGCATCTACGGCGCGAAGGGGCTCGCCTACATCAAGGTGAACGACGCCGCGAAGCCGAACGAGGAGGGCCTGCAGTCGCCGATCGTGAAGTTCCTGCGCGAGGACGTGCTGCGCGCGATCCTCGAGCGCACCGGCGCGCGCACCGGTGATCTCGTGTTCTTCGGCGCCGACCGGGCGAAGGTCGTGAACGACGCGCTCGGCGCGCTGCGCGTGAAGCTCGGCCACGAGAAGGGCCACGCCGAGGCGGGCTGGCGTCCTGCCTGGGTGGTCGACTTCCCGATGTTCGAGTGGGACGAGGAGGCGAAGCGCTGGGGCGCGATGCACCACCCGTTCACCGCGCCCAAGGACGGCCACGAGAACCTGCTCGAGTCCGATCCGGCGCGCGCGCTCGCCAAGGCGTACGACGTCACGCTGAACGGCTGGGAGATCGGCGGCGGCTCGGTGCGGATCCATCGCGCCGACGTGCAGTCGAAGGTGTTCGCCGCGCTCGGCATCGGCGCCGAGGAAGCGCGCGCGAAGTTCGGCTTCCTGCTCGACGCGCTGCAGTACGGGGCGCCGCCGCACGGCGGCATCGCCTTCGGCCTTGACCGCATGACCGCGCTGATGGCTGGGGCCGACTCGATCCGCGACGTGATCGCGTTCCCGAAGACGCAGCGCGGCCAGTGCCTGCTCACGCAGGCGCCGAGCCCCGCCGACGAGCGGCAGCTGCGCGAGCTGCACCTGCGCGTGCGCGAACAGGCGAAGCCATAGTTGCCGCCGAGGCGCGGAGAACGCAGAGTGCCGCACTCGGGACTCGCCGTGACGAGGGCACTGGCAGTCATCGGCGTCCTCTGCGCCCTCTGCGCCCCTGCGGCGGGCCTCGCGGCGCCGGCCGAGGCGCAGGTGGCGCTGGGCGCGCGGCCGGAGGCGCCGGCGCACATGCGCGAGGTCGCCGCGGCCGAGCTTCCGCGCGCGGCGCGCGAGACGCTGGCGCTGATCAAGCGCGGCGGCCCGTTCCCGTACCGCAAGGACGGCAGCCGCTTCGGCAACCGCGAGAAGCTCCTGCCGGCGAAGCCGCGCGCCTATTATCGCGAGTACACTGTGCCCACGCCGGGCGCGCGCGACCGCGGCGCCCGGCGGATCGTGGCGGGCCAGGGCGGAGAGTACTATTACACCGATGATCACTACTCGAGCTTCCGGCGCATCCGCGAGTGAGCCGTGCGCGCGAGCGACCGAGGCGAGCGACCCAGGTGAACAACAAAGCAGGCTACGAAGAGCTGCTGGCTGACGCCGGGCAGGCCGGCATCTACCAGCTGCCGTCCGACGACGCGGCGCTCGAGGCCGCGGCCCTCGACTGCGACTTCACCGTGTGGCGGGTCGATCTCGCCGGCGTGCGCGGCAAGCAGGAGCTGCTCGACGCGATCGCGCGCGAGCTCGCGTTTCCGGAGTGGTTCGGGTCGAACTGGGACGCGTTCGAGGACTGCCTGACCGATCTCGCCTGGTGCGTCGCGTCGGGCTACGTCCTGATCCTGGAGAACGCCGGCGGTTTCGCCGCCGCGGATCCGGAGGAGTTCGAGACCGCGCTCGAGATCTTCGACGCGGCAGCCGAGTACTGGTACGACGAGGACGTGCCGTTCTGGGTGTTCGTCGGCGGGGTCGACTTCCCGCAGTTCGACATTCCCGCGCTCGGCGAGGAATGAGCGCCTCCGGCACGGCGGCGCCGCCCTACAAGATCCCCGTCTCGGTCCTGGTGGTGATCCACACGCCCGCGCTCGAGGTGCTCCTGCTCGAGCGCGCGCCCTGGCCCGGCTACTGGCAGTCGGTGACCGGCAGCGTCGACCGCGAGGACGAGCCGCTCGGCGAGACCGCGACGCGCGAGGTGATGGAGGAGACCGGGATCGACGCGCGGGCGCACCGGCTCCTCGACTGGGGGATCACGAACCGCTTCGAGATCTTCCGCCGGTGGCGCTCGCGCTACGCCCCCGGCGTGACGCACAACGTGGAGCACGTGTTCGGACTCACCGTGCCGGCGTCGCAGCCGGTGCGGCTCGATCCGCGCGAACACTCGGCGTTCGTCTGGCTGCCGTGGCGCGAAGCCGCGGACAAGTGCTTTTCCTGGTCGAACCGCGACGCGATCCTGCTGCTGCCCGAGCGGGCTGCGCCCGCCGAGAGGTAGCGAGAAGTGAACCGCCGATCATCCCGCCGCCCGGGGGATGTACAAGGGGTCCTCCCCTTGATCGTACGACCTCTTTTCCTTCCTGCCGCTCGCGGCGGGAAGAGAAGCCTTTCCTGGTCGAGCCGCGACGCGATCCTGCTGCCGCCCGAACGGTCGGCGCGGGGCGTCCGGGCGCGGTGACGCCGCAGCGGCGCTTGCGCTGACGCACGGGAACACTAAAATCCGGCACGCGCCCGGGGCGCGCCGGCAGGCTGGACCATGGATCTCCACATCGCAAGCTACAACATCCACAAGGGCTTCTCGTACTTCAACCGCCGCATGGTGATCCACGAGCTGCGCGATCGGCTGCGCGCGGTCAACCCGGACATCGTGTTCCTGCAGGAGGTCCAGGGCGAGCACGCGGCGCACGCGCACCGCTTCCACAACTGGCCGGACGAGCCGCAGTACGAGTTCCTCGCCGACACCGTGTGGCCCGAGTTCGCCTACGGCCGCAACGCGGTGTACGACCACGGCCACCACGGCAACGCGATCCTGTCGCGCTTCCCGATCGTCGCCGCCGACAACCAGGACATCTCGACGCATCCATTCGAGAGCCGCGGGCTGCTGCATTGCGAGCTGCGCATCCCGCGCAAGAGGATCTCGGTGCACTGCGTCTGCGTGCACTTCGGGCTCGCCGAGCGCGGGCGGCGCCAGCAGGTGCATGCGCTGATCCAGCGCCTCCTCGAGATGGTGCCGGACGACGCGCCGCTCATCATCGCCGGCGATTTCAACGACTGGCGCAACCGCGCCGGGCGGGCGCTCGCCGCCGAGCTCGGCGTGAACGAGGTGTTCCGCGACCATCGCGGCAGGCCCGCGCGCAGCTTCCCGAGCCGGCTGCCGATCCTGCGGCTCGACCGGATCTACGTGCGCGGCTTCAACATCAACCATGCGGAGGTCCACCACGGGCACGCGTGGTCGCGCATCTCGGATCACGCGATGCTCTCGGCACGTCTCGCGATGGGATGACGGTCGACTTCGTCGACGGCAACCGGCTCACGCTGCTGCGCAGCGGCGCCGAGTACTTCCCCGCGCTCGAGCGCGAGATAGGGGGCGCCGAGCGCGAGATCTACCTCGAGACCTACATCTTCGCCGAGGACGACGCCGGCCACCGCATCGGTACCGCGCTCGTCGCCGCCGTGGCGCGCGGCGTGCGCGCGAACGTCGTGGTCGACGGCTTCGGCTCGCGCCGGCTGCTCGGCGGGCTGCGCGAGGCGCTCGCCGCCGGCGGCGTGCGGCTGCTCGAGTTCCGCCCCGACATCTATCCGTGGAACTTCGGCCGCCGCCGGCTGCGGCGCATGCACCGCAAGCTCGCCGTGATCGACGGCCGCGTGGCGTTCGTCGGCGGGATCAACGTCATCGACGACATGCACACGCCCGGGCACACGCCGCCGCGCTTCGACTACGCGGTGCGCGTCGAGGGGCCGGTGCTGCGGGCGATCCACGAGCAGGCCGAGCACCTGTGGAACGTGGTGGCGTGGGCCAACCTGCGCCAGGAGTGGACCGTGACGCGCCGCGCCGAGCCCGCGGCCGAGAGCCGCGGGTTCCAGCGTGCCGCGTTCGTCGTGCGCGACAACTTCCGCCACCGCTCCGACATCGAGGACGCCTACCTCGAGGCGATCGAGCGCGCCGAGGAGGAGATCGTGATCGCGAACGCCTACTTCTTCCCCGGGCGGCGCTTCCGGCGCGCGCTCACGGGCGCCGCGCGGCGCGGCGTGCGCGTCGTCCTGCTGCTGCAGGGGCGCGTCGAGTACGTGCTCCTGCACTACGCCTCGCGCGCGCTGTACGGCGCGCTGCTCGAGGACGGCATCGAGATCCAGGAGTACCGGCGCTTCCTGCACGCCAAGGTCGCGGTGATCGACGGCGAGTGGGCGACGGTCGGCTCGTCGAACATCGATCCGTTCAGCCTGCTGCTCGGACGCGAGGCGAACCTGGTCGTGAGCGACCGGCGCTTCGCGCAGGAGCTGCGCGAGAGCCTGTATCGGGCGATGGAGGAGGGTGCCGAGGCGGTGGAGCCGCAGCGCTGGCGCCGCCAGCCGCTCTTCCGCCGGGTCAAGATCTGGATCGCCTACGGCATCGCACGCTTTCTGATCGGCGTGTTCGGGTACGGGCGGTTGCACTGACAGTGGGCAGTGAACGGTGAACGGTGAACGGTGAGCGGTGGACAGTGGGTAGTTGGCTGTGGGGCGTGGACGGTGAAGCTCCAGGCCCATCGCCTCCTTTTCAAGGAGGGGTCCGGCCGCAGGCCGGGGGGTGGTTCCGACGTTGGGAGAGCACACACCACCCCGGCCGCTTCGCGGCCACCTCTCCTCGGAGAGGAGGGGAGAAGCGCGCCGGCGGTTCAGGCCGCGACCACTCTGCCGTCGCTGAGGCGCGGTACGACGCCGAGCACCGAGCGCTGCGCCGCGTACTCGACCTCGTGGCGCAGGCCGCGATCGATCATCATGCGGCCGACGCGCGATTCGACGAGCGCCGCGAGCGGATCGCCGGCGCGGAACACGGTGCGCGCCGCGCGCGCCGCGTCGGAGAGGTCGACGCGCTCGCCGAGCCGCTCGACGAGGAGCTCGACCAGGTAACCGGCGCCGAGAAAGTCCTCCAGGTTGAAGTTCCCCATCGAGCCGGCGCACACGATCAGGACCGTCGCGTCGGGGTGCGCGCGCAGCGCGTGCTCGACCACCGCGCGGCCGTTCAGCAGCGCCGCCGCGTAGACCGCCGCCGCGCCCGCCGCCGCGCGCAGAGCGGTCGTGCCGTTGGTCGTGGAGTAGACCACCTGCTTCCCGGCGACGCCGTGCTCGATGAGCGCGAGCGGCGTCGGCGGGGCGAAACCGGGCAGCGTGTCGGCGTAGAGCTCGCCGGCGAGGACCACCGACTCGCCGGCACGCCGCGCGCCTTCCGCGCGCGCCGCCGCCTCGTCCAGGGCCGGGATCACCGCCGCGGCACCGTGCGCGAGCGCGGTCGCGATCGTGGAGGTGGCGAACAGCACGTCGAGCACGAGCGCCACCTTGCCGGGCATGCGCACCGTGTCGATGTCTTCCTTGCGGCCGAGGACGTGGACCCGGTGGTTCAGAATCATTCGGCGGCCGGCGCACCGGGATTGCGGCGCCGGTAGAGGCCGACGCCGGTCATCTCCATCACCAGCTCCTGGTTCTGGTTGAAGACGTCCCAGCGGTGGCGGACGACGCCCATCTCGGGGCGCGACTGCGAGGCCTTCTTCTCGAGCACGGTCATGCGCAGCGCGAGCCGGTCGCCGGGCCGCACCGGCTTCAGCCAGCGCACCTGGTCGACGCCCGAGGACCCGATGCTCGCGGCGTCGAGCAGGTAGGCGTCGCAGGTCATGCGCATGCAGAGCGCGACCGTGTGCCAGCCGCTCGCGATGATGCCGTGGTAGATCGACTCGCGCGCCTTCGCCTCGTCCACGTGGAACGGCTGCGGATCGTACTTCGACGCGAACTCGACGATCTCCTCCCGCGTCACGGTGGGACCCTGGACCTCGACCATGTGGCCGGGCTCGAAGTCCTCGAAGTAGTACTTGAACTCGCTCGTCATGAGCGTCCTCCGTCGATACAGGTGTCAGCGGCCCGGGGTGCGGCGGAGGAAGAACTGCACGCCGATCATCGACAGCACGATCTCGCCGGCCTGGTTCAGCACCTCCCAGCGCCAGCGCACGTGGCCGCGGTCGGGCTTGCTCGTCGAGGGCCTGGCGTCGATCACCGTCGCGCGGAAGCGCAGCGCGTCGCCCGGGCGCACCGGCCTCAGGAACCTGATCTCGTCGATCCCCGGCGACCCGATGCACGAGCTCGCGGTGAGGTAGCCGTCGCACATGAAGCGCATCGCGACGGTGGCGGTGTGCCAGCCGCTCGCGATCAGCCCGCCGAACGGCGAGGCCTTCGCGGCCGCCTCGTCGGTGTGGTAGCGCTGCGGATCGTGCTCGCGCGCGAAGGCGACGATCTCGTCGGCGGAGAGCGTGCGCGACGGCGACTCGTGCGTCCAGCCGGGTGTGAAGTCTTCCCAGTGGTACTTGAAGCTCATGCGGCGGGGCCTGCGGCGATCGATTGGCGGCGCGCACGCGACGGCGCGCGGGCCGCGGCATGCGCGGCGTATTATACGCGGCTCCTGCCGCGCTCTTTCGCGCCGAGCACGTTTCGCGGGCTCCGCTCCGACATGCGCACTCGCCGCAACCACGTCGTGCCGCGCCTTCTGCGCGTGCTGACGCTGCTCGCCGCGCTCTTCGCGCACGATGCGGCCGCCGCCGGGCGGCTGCCGGCCCTCGGCGCCGACCTCGCGGCGACCACCGTGTCGGGCGTGTCCTCCGGCGGCTACATGGCGGTGCAGTTCCACGTCGCGCATTCGGCCGCGGTGCGCGGGGCCGGCGCCGTGGCGGCGGGGCCCTACTACTGCGCGCGCGACAGCGTCTACACGGCGTATTACAACTGCATGAATCCGGGCGCCTGGACGCCGCTCCCGCCGGTGGCCGAGCTCGCGGCCACCGTCGAAGGGCTCGCGGCGCGCAATCTCGTCGATCCGCCGCGCCATCTCGCGGCCGACCGCGTGTGGCTCTTCTGGGGCACGCGCGACCGCACCGTCGACCGCCCCGTCGTCGAGGCGCTGCGGCGCTTCTATCTGCGGTTCGTCGCCGCCGAGAACGTCGTGCTGGTGCGGGAGGTGCCCGCCGGCCACGGCATGATCACGCTCGACGCCGGCGGCGCCTGCGCCGCGACCGCGAGCCCGTACATCAACGACTGCGATTTCGACGCCGCGGGCAGGATGCTCGAGCACCTGCTCGGCCCGCTCGCGCCGCCAACGGCGAAGCCCGCGGGCCGGCTGCTCGAGTTCGACCAGGCGGAGTTCGCCCGCGGCGACGCGTTCGCCATCGGCATGGCCGACACCGGCTTCGCCTACGTGCCGGAGCGCTGCGCGGTCGAGCGCTGCCGGATCCACGTCGCGTTCCACGGCTGTCGCCAGAACGCGCGGACGATCGGCGAGCTCTTCGTGCGCGAGGCCGGTTACAACCGCTGGGCCGACGCGAACCGGATCGTCGTGCTCTACCCGCAGACGATCGCGCGGAGCGGCTGGGGCGCGCGCGGCTGGCGCTGGAGCTTCGTCGTCAACCCGCGCGGCTGCTGGGACTGGTGGGGCTACACCGGCAGCCAGTACCACACGAAGAACGGCTCGCAGATCCGCGCCGTGCGCGCGATGCTCGACCGGCTGGCGATGCCGCGGTGAGGCCGCTCCGGCGCTCGCGTGCAGTCCCGGCGGCCGTCGTCCCCGCTGCGCCGGTCCCGCGGCGCCGATCGGGCCGGGAGCGAGGCGCAATGACCGCCGGCGGCTCGCGCGTGGTCGCGCCTCATCTCGGCGCGGGACAGCTCAGGTCGCCCTCCTCGCAGACCGCCGCGACGGAAAGCTGCCGGAGCCGCGCGCGCGTCACTTCGGCGAGGCAGGAATGGCGCACGAACGGGTGGGCGCTCCCGCCCACGACCGCGGAGCTTTCGAAGCCGCACCACAGATCGCGAAACCTGCGCCAGGCGCGCTGGGCATCCCCGAGTCGTCTCCCTTGGTCCTCGTTCAGGCGGGAGCGGTATTCGTCGTAGGCCTTGGTCAGCGCCGCGTCGACGCGTGCGAACTCGGCGGCGGCGCACCGGTTCATCTCCGCCTGGGTCGGCCGATCGCCGCATTCCTGGGAGGCCGCCGCGCGCGGGACGAGCAGGGCGAGGAGCACGCAAAACCTCGTCAAGGACCGGAGGAGGCGCCGCCAGACGCGGCGCTGCGGCCGCGTACGCGACGCCCGCGGCCCACGATGACCGGCCGCGAGCGCCGACGGGCGATTCGCCCATCGTTCGTGCGCGCCCGGTTCGGGAAGAGGCACGGTCGCGTTCCCGGGACGGCTTCCGGGCTCCGTTTCGTCACGGTCCGGGAACACGGCGCGCGACGCTAGGCGGCGGGCTTCACCCGCTCGTAGGCGAGCATCGCGCTCCGCAGCCGCCCGGGGATCGGCGCGCCTTTCCTGCTCTCCGGGTCGACGTAGACGTAGACGATCTCGCCCGAGACGAGGTGCTCGGCGCCGCGCCAGATGCCGAACGCGAAGGCGATCGACGAGCGGCCGAGTCGCGCGACGCGGCAGCCGACGTCGATCAGCTCGTCGTAGCGGGCCGAGCCGTGGTACTCGACGGTCGCCTTGACCGAATAGAGCTTCATGTAGTCGTCGTGGAAGTCGTGCGCGGCGCCCGCGGCGATCGCACGCCAGTACTCGGCGACCGCGACGTCGAAATACATCAGGTAGTTCGCGTTGAAGACGACGTGCTGCATGTCGACCTCGGCCCAGCGCACGCGCAGGGTGTGGAGGAGCGTGAAATCGGCGCGGTCCATGCGCGGCTTCACTCGTGGTCGACCTGGAGCGCCTCGAGGAAGCGCGAGACCAGGTTGTAGCCGCCGATCGTCGCGGTGAGCTCGACGAGCTCGCGCTCGGAGAAAACGGCGCGCACCGCGGCGAAGACGCCGTCCGGGACGCGCACGTGCCGCGTCATCGCGTCCGTATAGGCGAGCACCGCGCGGTCGGACTCGGCGAGCCCGGCCGGCGTCTCGCCGGCCTTCAGCGCGTCGAGCTGCGCCTGGTCGAAGCCGGCCGCGAGCGCGAACGGCACGTGCGCCTGGAACTCGTAGTCGGCGCCGTTCAGCACCGCGATGCGCATGATCGCGAGCTCGCGCGCGCGGTCGGGCAGCGTGCACTGCTGGCGGACCGCGGTGAAGAGGCCGAGCCAGCCCTGCGCGAGCGGCGGGCTGTGCAGCAGCATGCGGTAGAGGTTGAGGAGCTTGCCGCCGCGCTCCCGCTTGATTCGGTCGACGAGCTGCGCGAGCTCCGGTGCGGTCGTGTCGGGATAGGCGATGCGGGCCATGTCGTCGCTGGATCTCGCCGGGAACGGGGCCCCGAGTATAGCCCGCGCCGGGGCGCGGCCGGCTCAACCGCGGGCGAGCGCGACGATGCCGAGCACGATGGCGCCCGCGGCCGCCAGTCGGCGCGCCGGCTCCCGCTCCTTGAGGAAATGCGCGCCGAGCAGCGCGGCGAACACGATGCTCATCTCGCGCGCCGGCGCCACCAGGCTGACCGGCGTGAACACCATCGCGCTCAGCACCAGGATGTACGCGAGCGGCGAGAGGATCGCGACCAGCACGATCGCGCCGCGGTCGGCGCGCCCGGCCGCGCCGAACGACGCCGGGTCGCGCCATGCGACGAGCGGCGCGAGCAGCAGGATGCGGGCCGCCAGGCACGACCAGTCGAAGACGATCGGCGGGATCAGGTACCGGCTCACCGCGATCTTGTCGATCACCGTGTAGAGCGCGATCGCGGCGCCGGTGAGCAGCGCGAACCCCGTGCCGCGCGGGCGGTCGCGCGAGAGGAGCCGCAGCGGATTGCCGGTGAGCAGGTAGGCGCCGGCGACGACCAGCAGCGCGCCGCCGAGCGCGACCGGGCCCGGGCGCTCGCCCAGCACGACGAGCGCGACGATCACGGTGAGCACGGGCCCGGTCGCGCGCGCGAGCGGATAGACGACGGAGAGGTCCCCGTACCGGTAGCCGCGGTCGAGCAGCAGGAAGTAGGCGGTATGCACCGCGGCGCTCGCGGCGATCGGCCAGAGGTGCACGAGCTCGAACCGGTAGCCCCTCAGCTGCCACTCGGCCGCGGCGGCCGGCGCCCACAGCACCACCGCGACGATCGCGACCAGCGCCATGAACGCCGCCCCGCCGCGGGCGCGCTTGAGGACGAAGTTCCAGAGCGCGTGCGCGAGGGCGGCCGCTACGACCAGCGCGAGCGCGACGCCCGTCACCGGCCGCACGCCCGCGCGGGCGGCCTCGGCGGTGGGGCGGGGACGGTGCATCCGGCCATGACGAGCGGCATTGTAGCGAGCGGCGGATCGCGGGTAGTCTTCGGGGACTGGACGCACGGCCGGACCGATGGACGAGATCGTCGCGCGCGCGATGCAGAAGTGGCCGAACGTGCCGAACGTGTTCGGCTGGCTGCGGCTCGACCGCCGGGGGAACTGGCTCGTCAAGACGCGCAGGACGGTCGCCGGCGAGCCGGTCTTCGAGCGCATCTCGAACGCGGCGGTGATCGAGTTCATCGGGCGCAACTACCAGGCCGACGAGCGCGGACGCTGGTACTTCCAGAACGGGCCGCAGCGCGTGTTCGTGACCCTGGAGGCGGCGCCGCTCGTCTATCGCCTGCGCGCCGAGGGCGCCGGCTTCGAGGCGCACACCGGCGCGACGCCCGCCGCGCTGGGCGCGGCGTGGCTCGACGATTCCGGCCGGCTCCTGCTCGAGACGGAGCTCGGCGTCGGCCTCGTGCTGGACCGCGACCTGCAGTCCCTGGAGCCGCGCATGCAGGACGCGGCGGGGGCGCCGCTCTCCGAGCAGGCGTACGAAGCGCTGGCGTCCGGCGCGAGCGACGCGCCCGCGGCGTTCCTCGCGACGGACGGCGCACGCGTGCGCATCGGGCATCTCGCGGCGCGCGAGCTCGCCCGGCGCTTCGGCTTCGATCCCGATCCGCGGCCGGCGCCGGGGGAGCCCGAGTGCTAGCCCGGGTTTCTCACAGGGGATCGAGATGATGGCGAGGCGCCCGCGAGGGT
>JAHDYJ010000061.1 GCA_023383795.1 Burkholderiales bacterium
CGAAGCGCGCGGCGAGGTGCTCGCCGAGCGCCTGCACGCCGAAGCGCTCGGTCGCGTGATGCCCGGCGGCGACGAAGGCGACGCCCGATTCGCGCGCGAGGTGCACCTGCTGCTCGGAGATCTCGCCGGTGAGATAGGCGTCGACGCCGAGGGCCACCGCCGCCTCGAAGTAGCCCTGCGCGGCGCCGGTGCACCACGCCACCCGCTCGATGCGGCGCGCCGGATCGCCGATCACCAGCGGCGCGCGACCGAGCCGCGCCGCGACGTGCGCACCGAAGCGCTCGAGCGTGTCCGGACGGCGCAGCGCGCCGTAGGCCACCAGCTCCTGCTCGCCGGCGCGCCCTTCCGCCGCGATATCGAGGCGCGCGGCGAGCTGCGCGTTGTTGCCGAACTCGGCATGCCGATCGAGCGGCAGGTGATAGGCGAAGAGGCTCACGTCGTTCGCGAGCAGCAGCCCGATCCGCCGCCGGCGCGTCCCGACCAGCCGCGGATCCTCGCCGCGCCAGAAGTAGCCGTGATGCACGAGCAGCGCGTCGGCGCCGGCGGCGAGCGCCGCCTCGATCAGCGCGACGCTCGCGGTCACGCCGGTGACGATCGTGCGGATCTCGTCGCGCCCTTCCACCTGCAGGCCGTTTGGGCAATAATCCGCGACGCTCGCGGCGTCCAGCGTCCGGTCGAGGTAACGGGCGAGCTCGTCGCGGTGCATTTGCCGGATGCGGTCCGTTCGTCTGGGCCTGGCCCGCTGCATTGTATCCGCATCGCTCCAGCGCCCCGGCGCGCCCCGCACGCACGCCCCGCACATGACGTTACGCACGCTCTGGCTCGTCTTCGCCCAGGCCGCGACCATCGCGCTCGCAGCGCTCTTCGTCGTCGTCACGCTGCGCCCCGAGTGGCTGCCGGCCCGCCCGGCCGGCCCGGCTCCGGTCGTCGTGCACCAGACGCCGGGCGGCGCCGCCGGCGCGGCCGCCTCCTACAGCCTCGCGGTGCAGCGCGCGGTCCCGGGCGTGGTGAACGTCTTCACGTCGCGCGAGGTGCAGGTGCCGCCCCACCCGTTCGCGGACGATCCGATCTTCCGGCGCTTCTTCGGCGACCTGGGCGAGGGCGCGACGCGCCGCGCGCGCAGCCTCGGCTCCGGCGTGGTCGTCAGCCCGAGCGGCTACGTGCTGACGAACAACCACGTCGTCGAGGGCATGGACGAGATCGAGGTCGCGACGCCGGACGGCAGGACGCTGAAGGCGCGCATCGTCGGCACCGATCCCGAGACCGATCTCGCGGTGCTGAAGGTGGACGCCGAGGGGCTGCCCGCGGTCGCGTTCGGCGACATCGAGCGCGTGCGGGTGGGCGACGTCGTGCTCGCGATCGGCAACCCGTTCGGCGTCGGCCAGACCGTCACGATGGGCATCGTGAGCGCGCTCGGCCGGTCGGGGCTCGGCCTGACGACCTACGAGAACCTGATCCAGACCGACGCGGCGATCAACCGCGGCAACTCAGGCGGCGCGCTCGTCGACGCGTCCGGCAACCTGATCGGCGTGAACACCGCGATCCTGTCGCCGACCGGCGGCTCGCTCGGCATCGGCTTCGCCGTGCCGGTCTCCACCGCCCGCAGCGTGATGGAGCAGATCGTGGCGACCGGCAGCGTGACGCGCGGGTTCCTCGGCATCGAGGCGCGCGAGCTCACGCCGGAGCTCGCGCAGACGCTGGGACTGCCCGGCGGCGCGGGCGGCGCGATCGCCGGGCGGCTTACCGGCGGGCCCGCGCACCAGCCGGGCGGGAGGGGGGGGGCCCTGCTGGTCGCGATACACCGGCGGCCGGTGGCCGACTCGCGCATGATGCTCGACATCGCCGCGGCGCTGAAGCCGGGCAGCAAGGCGACGCTCGGGCTGCGGCGCGGCGGCCGCGGGATCGACCTGCAGATCGTCGTGGGCACGCGGCCGAAGCAGCCGGGCAGGTGACCGTCGCCGCGCGGCGGTCACTCGGGCTTCTTCGCGTCGGCCTCGGCGCGATCGAGCTCGCTCTCCATCTCGTCGTCGCTCGGCGCCTTCCAGTCGCTCTCGCCGGCGGGCCGTCCGAGGATGCGCGCCATCACGATGCCGACCTCGTAGAGCACGCACATCGGTATCGCGAGGGCGAGCTGCGAGACGACGTCCGGCGGCGTCACGATCGCCGCGACGACGAAGGCGCCGACGATGAAGTAGGGCCGGATCTCCTTGAGCTTCTCGATCTGCACGATGCCCATGCGCACGAGCACGATCAGCGCGACCGGCACCTCGAAGGTGAGGCCGAACGCCAGGAACATCGTGAGGACGAACGAGAAGTACTGCTCGATGTCCGGGGCCGGCGTGATGCTGCGCGGGGCGAACGCCGCGATGAACTTGAACACCTGACCGAACACGAAGAAGTAGCAGAACGCCATGCCGGCGAGGAACAGCAGCGTGCTGGTGACCACCAGGGGCAGCGCGAGGCGCTTCTCGTGCCGGTACAGCCCCGGGGCGACGAACGCCCACACCTGGTACAGCACGTAAGGCAGGACCAGCAGGAAGGCGGCCATCGCGGTCACCTTCACCGGCGTCCCGAACGGGCTCACCACGCCGGTGGCGATCATCTTCGTGCCTTCGGGAAGCTGGGCGACCATCGGCGCGGCGAGCAGGTCGTAGATCGCGCCGGGGCCCGGATAGGCGAACAGCGCGAAGAACACGACCGCGATCGCGATCAGCGAGCGCAGCAGCCGGTCGCGCAGCTCGACGAGGTGCGAGATGAAGGTATCCTGCTGGGACTCCATCGCTCCGACTCAGGCCTTGACCCGACCCGGCTCGGAGCCGCCTTCGCCCGGCGCCGCCTCCGCGGCATCGCCCGGCGCCGCGCGCGGCTCGGCGCCGCCTTGCCGCACGGCGGCGGGTGCGCCTTCCGTGCCGCCCTCGGCCGCGGTCTCGGACGGCGCAATCGCCCGGTTCAGCTCCGTCTCGGTCTCGCGCAGCCCGTCCGCCACCGACTGCTCCATCGAGCGCGCCGCCTGCTCGAACTCGGTCTTCATCTTGCGCAGCTCCTCGAGCTCGACCTCGCGGTTGATGTCCGCCTTCACGTCGTTCACGTAGCGCTGCAGGCGCCCGAGCATCGCGCCGACCGTGCGCGCCACCTTGGGCAGGCGCTCGGGGCCGATCACGAGCAGCCCCACCAGCATGATGATGAAGAGCTCGGAGAAGCCGATGTCGAACATGACGGCGGGTCGGGCCGATGGGCGGCGGGTGGGGGCAGGCGGGGCGGCGAGGCGTCCACTGGCCGGGCGGCGGCGGCGATGCCCGGGAGGGCGGGGCACCGAAAAAAACGCCGGGGCGCCCCGGCATCGCGTCGATGCGCGCGGACGGTCCGCGCGCGGCCTACGCCTTGGTCTGAGTTTCCTTCTTCGCCTCGCCCTCGATCGTGCGCCCCGAGGTGACCTGCTGCTGCGCGGCGCCCGGCTTCTCCTCGTCGGCGCCGGACTTCATGCCGTCCTTGAAGCCGCGCACCGCGCCGCCGAGGTCGGCGCCGATGTTGCGCAGCTTCTTGGTGCCGAATACGAGCACGATGATCAGGAGGACGATCAACCAGTGCCAGATGCTGAACGATCCCATAGCTCTCGCTCCTACGCTCCTTCGCGTGCCCGCGCCGGTCGCTACTGGCCGCGTCGTACGATCATCGGCGGCAGCGTCTCCGGACCGCCGAGGACGTGGATGTGCACATGATACACCTCCTGCCGGCCCACCCGTCCGGTGTTGACGATCGTGCGGAAACCGTCTCCGGCGCCCTGCTCGCGCGCGAGCCCGCCCGCCATGCCGAGGCACCTGCCGAGCACCGCGAAATGGCCGGGCTCGGCCTCGAACAGCGACGCGATGTGCCGCTTCGGGATGATCAGGAAGTGCACCGGCGTGACCGGGTTGATGTCGTGAAAGGCGAGGATCTCGTCGTCCTCGTACACCTTCTTCGACGGGATCTCGCCGCGGACGATCTTGCAGAAGATGCAGTTTTCCAAGCTGGAACTCCCGGGATGTGCGCGCCGGCGGGCTCAGTCGCCGCGCTCGGCCTCGATGCGGATGCCGTCCTGGCGCGCCGCCTTCTCGTCGATGCCCGAGATGCCTTCGCGGCGGCGCAGCTCCATCAGCACGTCGGTCGGCCGCAGTCCGTAGTAGGCGAGCGCGATCATGCAATGGAACCACAGATCCGCCATCTCGCCGACGATGCGCAGTCTATCACCGTCCTTCGCGGCCATGACCGTCTCGGTCGCCTCCTCGCCGATCTTCCGCAGCACCGCGTCCTCGCCGCGCGCGAGGAGCCGCGCCACGTACGAATGCCCGGCGTCGGCGCCCTTGCGGCTCTCGATGACCTCGGCCAGCCGCTCCAGCACGTCGGCGACGCCGGGCTTCTGCGCTGGGTTCGTGTGCTCCATATACGGCTCCTTTCAGGCCGCCCTCCGGGCCGGCGCTCAGGTCGAGGGCGTCCCGCCCCCGGGATAGATCTCTTCCGGGCGCTTGAGCACCGGCTCCACGGTCTCCCACCGCCCGTCGACGAGCCGGCGGAAGAAGCAGCGCTCGCGCCCGGTGTGGCAGGCGATGCCGCCGACCTGCTCGACCGCGAGCAGGATCACGTCGTTGTCGCAGTCGAGCCGCACCTCGCGCACCCGCTGCACGTGGCCGGATTCCTCGCCCTTGCGCCAGAGCCTCCCGCGCGAGCGCGACCAGTACACCGCCTCGCCGCTCTGCACGGTGCGCTCGAGCGCGGCGCGGTTCATCCAGGCGACCATCAGCACGCGCCCGCTCGCCGCATCCTGCGCGATCGCCGGGACGAGCCCGCGCTCGTCGAACTTCACTTCGTCAAGCCAGGTCATGCAACGAAAGTTGGCAGTGGACAGTGGACAGTGGGCAGCGGGTCGGCAGATTGCAGCTCGCGCAGCATCGCGGAGTGCGCCCGTTCAGCGGAGCGCGACGGAGGACGCCCCTCGCCCCCTCCTGGGCCGGCTGCCGACTGCCGACTACCAACTGCCAACTGACCGCTATCCACTGTCCACTTCCACGGTCTCACAGCCTCACCTCGATCCCCCGCGCCGCCATGCACTCCTTCGCCTGGCGCACGGTGTATTCGCCGAAGTGGAAGATGCTCGCCGCGAGCACCGCATCGGCCTTCCCCTCGATCACCCCCTCGGCGAGGTGCTCGAGGCTGCCCACCCCGCCGCTCGCGATCACCGGCACGTCGACCGCCTCGGCGATCGCCCGCGTGAGCGCGAGGTCGAATCCCTCGCGCGTGCCGTCGCGGTCCATGCTGGTGAGCAGGATCTCGCCGGCGCCGAGCGCCTGCATGCGGCGCGCCCACTCCACCGCATCGAGGCCGGTGGCGCGGCGCCCGCCGTGAGTGTAGACCTCCCAGCGCGTCCCCGCGCGCTTGGCGTCGATCGCCACCACGATGCACTGCGACCCGAACCGGCCGGTCGCCTCGGCGACGAACTCCGGGCGCTGGACGGCGGCGGTGTTGATCGAGACCTTGTCCGCGCCGGCGTTCAGCAGGCGCCGCACGTCCTCGACCCGGCGCACGCCCCCGCCCACGGTGAGCGGGATGAACACCTGCGCCGCCACGCCCTCGACGACGTGCACGATCGTCTCGCGGTCGTCGGAGCTCGCGGTGATGTCGAGGAAGCAGAGCTCGTCGGCGCCCTGCTCGTCGTAGCGCCGCGCGATCTCGACCGGGTCGCCGGCGTCGCGCAGCCCGACGAAGTTCACGCCCTTGACGACGCGGCCGCGGTCGACGTCGAGGCAGGGGATGATGCGCTTGGCGAGGGCCATGGCGGGCGATGGGCGATGGGCGATGGGTGATGGGTGGTCGACACCGGACTCGAGCGGCCGAAGCTACTACGGGCCTGCGCGCCCATCACCCATCACGCATCACCCATTACCCTCTTTGCACAGCCGGTCCGCCTCGGCCTGCGCCTGCTTGAAGTCGATCGTGCCCTGGTAGATCGCGCGCCCCGTGATGACGCCCATGATGCCCTCGGGGGCGACGTCGCAGAGCGCCTTGACGTCGGCCATGCCGGTGAGCCCGCCGCTCGCGATGACCGGGATGCGCAGCTCGCGCGCGAGCCGCACGGTGGCCTCGACGTTGACCCCGGTCAGCATGCCGTCGCGCCCGATGTCGGTGTAGATGACCGACTCGACGCCGTATTCCTCGAACTTGCGCGCGAGATCGATCACGTCGTGGCCGGTCATCTTCGACCATCCCTCGACCGCGACCTTGCCGTCTCTCGCGTCGAGCCCGGCGATGATGTGGCCCGCGAACGCCGCGCAGGCGTCCTGGAGGAACCCGGGGTTCTTCACCGCGGCGGTGCCGACGACGATCTGGCTGACGCCCGCGTCCAGGTAGCCCTCGACGGTGTCGAGATCGCGGATGCCGCCGCCGAGCTGCACCGGGATCTTGTCGCCGACCCGGTTCACGATCTCGCGGATCACGGCCTCGTTCTTCGGCCGGCCGGCCGCAGCGCCGTTCAGGTCGACGATGTGCAGGCGCCGCGCGCCCTGCGCCAGCCAGTGCTCCGCCATGCCGACCGGGTCGTCGGAATAGACGGTGGCCGATCTCATGTCGCCCTGCTTCAGGCGCACGCAGCGGCCGTCCTTGATGTCGATGGCCGGAATGATGACCATTCGGGAGCTATAGCAGCGGGTCTTCCGGAAGCGCGGGCTGGGATCGAGAGCGCGTGGCGCGCTCGCGCGGGCCTGGAACGTTCAGGGGTTCCAATCGACGAAGTTGGCGAGCAGCCGGAGCCCGGCGCGGTGACTCTTCTCGGGGTGGAACTGTACCGCGAAAATGTTATCCCGGCTCACCGCGCAGGTAAAGGGGAAACCGTACACCGCGAAGCCGGCCACCAGCTCGGGCGCGCCGGCCTCCGGATAGTAGCTGTGCACGAAGTAGAAGCGCTCCTCGTCCCCGATGCCGCGCCACAGCGCGTGCGCCTCGGCCTGGTGCACCTGGTTCCACCCCATGTGCGGCACCTTGAGCCGCTCGCCGCGCTCGTCGCGCATGCGCTCGCTCGGGAAGCGGTGCACCGCGCCAGGGAGAATACCGAGTCCGGCGACGCCTCCCTCGTCGGAGCGCTCGAAGAGCATCTGCAGCCCGATGCAGATGCCGAGAAACGGCTTGCTGCCGGCGGCGTGGAGCACCGCCGGCCGCAGCCCGCGCGCGTCGAGCTCGCGCATGCAGTCGGGCATGGCGCCCTGCCCCGGAAAGACGACGCGGTCGGCCGCGGACACCGCGTCGGGATCGGAGGTCACGACCACCGTCGCGCGCGGCGCGACGTGCTCGAGCGCCTTCGACACCGAGCGCAGGTTGCCCATGCCGTAGTCGATGACCGCGATGTTCATGCGGCGTGTCTCGTCGGGTGCGGCGCGCGCGATCGCCCGCCCGCTCGTAGAGGGGCGCTACAGCGCGCCCTTGGTCGAGGGCACGGCGCCCGCCGTCCGCGGGTCCGGCTCGACCGCCATGCGCAGCGCCCGCCCGAACGCCTTGAACGCGGTCTCGCACTGGTGGTGCGCGTTGGCGCCGCGCAGGTTGTCGACGTGCAGCGTCACCGCGGCGTGGTTGACGAAGCCCTGGAAGAACTCGTGCACGAGGTCCACGTCGAACTCGCCGATCCGCGCGCGCGTGAACGGCACGTGGAACTCGAGCCCGGGCCGCCCGGAGAGGTCGATCACGACACGCGAGAGGGCCTCGTCGAGCGGCACGTAGGCGTGGCCGTAGCGGCGCACCCCGCGCTTGTCGCCGAGCGCCTGCGCGACCGCCTGGCCGAGCACGATGCCGACGTCCTCCACGGTGTGGTGCGCGTCGATGTGCAGGTCGCCCTTGGCCTGGATCTCGAGGTCGATCATGCCGTGGCGGGCGACCTGGTCGAGCATGTGGTCGAGGAACGGCACGCCGGTCGCGATCCTCGACGCGCCGGCGCCGTCGAGGTCGAGCTCGATCGAGATCTGCGTCTCGGCGGTGTTGCGGGCGACGCTCGCTTTTCTCGCACGTTGGGACGGTTTCATAGGCTTTCCGCTAGGGCATCGAGCATGAGCGCGTTCTCGCCGGGCGTGCCGACCGTCAGGCGCAGGCAGTCGGCGAGCAGCGGGTGGCTGCCGTTGAAGTTGCGCACCAGCACCTTGCGCGCGAGCATGCCGGCATGCACGCGGTCGGCGTCCGGGACCCGGACGAGGACGAAGTTCGCGTCGCTCGGAAAAACCTCCACGCGCCGCAGCTCGCGCAGCTTGCCGGCGAGCATCGCCCGCTCCTGCCGGACGGCGTCGGCCTGGCGCTCGAGCACCGGCAGGCGGGCGAGCAGCCGCTCGGCGACGAACTGGGTCACCATGCTGACGTTGTAAGGTGGGCGGACCTTGTCGAGCTCGGCGATCCACTCGGGCGCCGCGGCGGCGTAGCCGAGACGGATGCCGGCGAGCCCGAGCTTCGACACGGTGCGCATCACCATCAGGTTGGGGTTCGCGGGCACGCGATCGAGGAAGGTCCTGCCGGCGAACACGTGGTACGCCTCGTCGACGACCACCAGTCCGGGGGCCTCGGCGACGATCCGCGCGACCGCCTCCTTTGGGAAGAGGTTGCCGGTCGGGTTGTTCGGATAGGCGAGAAAGACGAGCGCGGGCCGGACCTCCCGCATCGCCGCGAGGAAGCGCTCGGGATCGAGCGTGAAGTCCGGCCGCAGCGGCACGCCGACGTAGCGCATCCCGGCGATCGCCGCGCTGATGCGGTACATCACGAAGGAGGGCTCGGGCGCGAGCAGCACCGCCCCCGGCCGCGCCAGGGCCTGCACCGCGATGTGGATGATCTCGTCCGAGCCGTTGCCGATCATCACCGCTGTCGCCTCGGGGATGCCGAACGCCTCGCGCAGCCGCGCCTTGAGCTCCGGCGCGGCCGGGTCCGGGTAGCGGTTGATCGGCAGCGTCGAGACGAGCCGCCCCACCTCCTCGCGCAGCGCCTCGGGCAGCCGGTAGGGGTTCTCCATCGCGTCGAGCTTGACCATGCCGGCGGCCGACGGCACCGGGTAGGCCTTCATCGCGAGGATCTCCTCGCGCACGAGCTCGCGCGGGGTCGGCTTCATCGCCGGCGCGGCTCCATGCGGTAGCGCGCCGAGCGCGCGTGCGCCGGCAGCCCCTCGCCCTCGGCCAGCGTGACGGCGAGCCGGCCGAGCGAGCGGGCGCCCTCCGGCGAGATCTTGATGACGCTCGAGCGCTTCTGGAAGTCGTACACGCCGAGCGGCGACGAGAACCGCGCGGTGCGCGAGGTCGGCAGGACGTGGTTCGGCCCGGCGCAATAGTCGCCGAGCGCCTCCGAGCTGTAGCTGCCCAGGAACACGGCGCCGGCGTTGCGGACCTTCTCGAGCAGCCGCTCGGGCTCGCGCACCGCGAGCTCGAGGTGCTCCGGCGCGATCCGGTTGGCGAGCGCGCAGGCCTCGTCCAGGTCGCGCACCAGGACGAGCGCGCCGCGGTTCGCGAGCGAGGCCGCGATGACGTCGCGGCGCGGCATGTCCGCGAGCTGGCGGTCGATGCTCGCGGCCACCGCGTCGATGAACGCCGGGTCGGGCGCGAGCAGGATCGCCTGCGCGAGCTCGTCGTGCTCGGCCTGCGAGAAGAGATCCATCGCGATCCAGTCGGGGTCGGCGGTGCCGTCGCTGATCACCAGGATCTCGGACGGGCCGGCGATCATGTCGATGCCGACGGTGCCGAAGACCTGGCGCTTGGCGGCCGCCACGTAGGCGTTGCCCGGGCCGACGATCTTGTCGACCGCCGGCACCGTCGCGGTGCCGTACGCGAGCGCGCCGATCGCCTGTGCGCCGCCGATCGCGAACACGCGGTCGACGCCGGCGATCGCCGCCGCCGCGAGGACGAGCGGGTTGCGCTCGCCGGCGGGCGTCGGCACGACCATCACGAGCTCCGCCACTCCGGCGACCTTCGCGGGAATGGCGTTCATCAGCACCGAGGACGGATACGCCGCCCTGCCGCCGGGGACGTACAGGCCGACGCGGTCGAGCGCAGTGACCCGCTGGCCGAGGACGGTGCCGTCGGCCTCGGCGTACTCCCAGGAGCGGAGCGGCTGGTGCGCGTGGTACGCGCGGATGCGCCCGGCCGCCGCCTCGAGCGCCGAGCGTCGCTCCGCATCCAGCCCGTCGCGCGCCGCGGCGAGCGCGGCCGCCGGGATCTCCAGCTCGGCGACGCTCGCCGCGCGAACCTTGTCGAGCCGCAGCGTGTGCTCGAGCACCGCCGCGTCGCCGCGCGCGCGGACGTCGGCGAGGATGCCGGCGGCGACGGCCTCGACGCGCGCGTCCTGCGCCGCCTCGATGGCGGTCAGGCGCGCGAGCTCGGCGTCGAATCCGCTCTGCGCGGTGGAAAGGCGTCGGATCTCAGGCATGCGCGGCCACCGCGTCGGCGAACGCGGCGAGCAAAGGCTGGACGGCGTCGCGCTTGAGCTTGAGCGCCGCCTGGTTGACGACCAGCCGCGCGCTCACCGGCATGATCTCCTCGATCGCGCGCAGGTTGTTCGCGCGCAGCGTGTTCCCGGTCGAGACGAGGTCCACGATCGCGTCGGCCAGCCCGACGAGCGGCGCGAGCTCCATCGAGCCGTAGAGCTTGATCAGGTCGACGTGCACGCCCTTGGCGGCGAAATGCTCGCGCGCCGCGCGGATGTACTTCGTCGCGACGCGCAGGCGCGCGCCCGTGCGCACCGCGCCGGCGTAGTCGAAGCCCTCCGGCACCGCGACCATCATCCGGCAGGCCGCGATGCCGAGGTCGAGCGGCTGGTACAGGCCCCCGCCGCCGTGCTCGTAGAGGACGTCCTTGCCGGCGATGCCGAGGTCGGCGGCGCCGTACTCGACGTAGGTCGGCACGTCGGTGGCGCGCACGATCAGCAGCCGCAGGCCGGGGCGGCTCGTGCCGATGACGAGCTTGCGCGACGTGGCCGGGTTCTCGGCGACCGCGATTCCCGCCGCCGCGAGGAGCGGCGTCGTCTCGTCGAAGATCCTGCCCGTCGACAGCGCGAGGGTCAGGGTTGCGGTCGAAGTCATGGAAGGAAAGGAAAATCAGGATTTTAGCGCATGGCGCCGCGATTGCGGCCGCAATCGCGCGCCGCGCCCCGCGCCTCAATGCACCCGCTTGATCCGGGCGCCCAGGCGCGCGAGCTTTTCCTCGATCGCCTCGTACCCGCGGTCGAGGTGGTAGATCCGGTCGACCAGGGTCTCGCCCTCGGCCACCAGCCCGGCGACGACCAGGCTCGCCGAGGCGCGCAGGTCGGTCGCCATCACGGCCGCGCCCTGCAGGTGCGGCACGCCGCGCACGACGGCCGTGTTGCCCGAGATCTCGATGTCGGCGCCGAGGCGCGCGAGCTCCTGCGCGTGCATGAACCGGTTCTCGAAGATCGTCTCGGTGATGACGCCGGCGCCGGTGGCGATCGCGTCGAGCGCCATGAACTGCGCCTGCATGTCGGTCGGGAACGCCGGGTAGGGCGCGGTGCGCACGTTCACGCTCGCCGGACGGCCGCGCATGGCGAGGCGGATCGTGCGGCCGTCGACGCCGACCTCGGCGCCCGCCTCGCGCAGCTTGCCGATCACCGCGTCGAGCGTGTCGGGATCGGCGTCGCGCAGCACGACGCTGCCGCCGGTCGCCGCCGCCGCGACCAGGAACGTGCCGGTCTCGATGCGGTCGGCCATGATCCGGTGCGACGCGCCGCCGAGATCGCGCACGCCCTCCACCGTGACGACGTCGGTGCCGGCGCCGCGGATGCGCGCGCCCATCGCGGTCAGGCAGCGCGCGAGATCGACCACCTCCGGCTCGCGCGCCGCATTCTCGATCACCGTGGTGCCGTCGGCGAGGCACGCGGCCATCATCAGGTTCTCGGTGCCGGTCACGGTCACCAGGTCGGCGACGATCCGCGCGCCGCGCAGGCGGCTCGCGCGCGCGGTGATGTAGCCCTGTTCGACCTGGATCTCGGCGCCGAGCGCGGCGAGCCCCTTCAGGTGCTGGTCGACCGGGCGCTGGCCGATCGCGCACCCGCCGGGCAGCGACACCCGCGCCTGCCCGTGCCGCGCGACGAGCGGGCCGAGCACGAGGATCGAGGCGCGCATCGTCTTCACGAGGTCGTACGGCGCGAGCGGGTTGCCGAGCGACGCGCCGCAGAGCTCGACGCACATCGTCTCGTCAACGTTCACCTCGACGCCCATCTGCGACAGCAGGCGGAGCATCGTCGTCACGTCGCGCAGGTGCGGGACGTTTCCGAGCCGCAGCGGCCGGTCGGTGAGCAGCGCCGCGCACATGAGGGGCAGCGCGGCGTTCTTCGCGCCCGAGACGCGCACCTCGCCCGCGAGCGGCACGCCGCCCCGGATCAGGAGCCTATCCACGCGCCGCCCATTCCTCCGGCGTCAGCGTCTGCATCGAGAGCGCATGGATCTCCTCGCGCATGCGCTCGCCGAGCGCCCGGTAGACGATCTGGTGCCGCTGCACGCGGCTCTTGCCGGCGAACTCCGCGCTCACCACGAGCGCCTCGAAGTGCGTGCCGTCGCCGGCGACCTGCACGCGCTCGCACGCCATGCCCTGCTCGATGTAGCGCTTGATGTCCTCGGGATCGACCATTTCCCCGCTAGCTCCTCAGCTTGTAGCCCGACCTGAGCAGGGCGAGCGCGCCGGCGCTCAGGACAGCGAAGAATACCGCGACGACGGCCAGGCTGACGACCGGGTCGACGTCGGAGGCGCCCAGGAACCCGTACCTGAACCCGTCGATCATGTAGAAGAAGGGATTCAGGTGGGACACTTTCTGCCAGAACGCGGGCAGGGAGCCGATCGAGTAGAAGACGCCGGCGAGGAACGTGAGCGGCATGATGACGAAGTTCTGGAACGCGGCGAGCTCGTCGATCTTGTCCGCCCAGATCCCGGCGACGAGCCCCATCGCGCCGAGCGCCGCGCAGCCGGCGAGCGCGAAGGCCGCGCTCCACAGCGGGTGCGCGATGCCGACGCCGACCACCGGCGAGGTGACCGCCACGACGCCGGCGCCGACCGCCAGGCCGCGCAGGGTCGCGGCGCCCACGTAGGCGGCGAAGAACTCGCGGTGGCTGAGGGGCGGCAGCAGCACGAACACGATGTTCCCGGTCACCTTGGACTGGATCAGGCTCGACGAGCTGTTCGCGAACGCGTTCTGCAGCATCGACATCATCGCGAGGCCCGGCACCAGGAACGCGGTATAGCGCACGCCCTCGAAGACCGCGACGCGCTCCTCCAGCGCGTGCGCGAACACGATCAGATACAGGAGCGCGGTCAGCACCGGCGCGGCGATCGTCTGGAAGGCGACCTTCCAGAAACGGAGCAGCTCCTTCTGCAGCAGCGTGAGGAGGCCGGTCATCGTCTCTTCATTATCTGCACGAACACCTCCTCCAGGTCCGGCTGCACGATCTCCATCTCGAGGATGGTGCAGCCGCCGGCGCGCAGGGCGGCGAGCACGCTCTCGGCCTCCGCGTAGTCCTGGATCTGCAGCAGGAGCACGCCCGCCCCGGCATCCGCCTCGCCGCCGGCCTCGCGCCCGGCGTGCGGGACGCGGCGCGCGGCGAGCGCATCGGGCAGTCTCCCTTCGATCCGCAGCCGGACGTAGAGCGCGTGGAAGCGGCGGATAAGGTCGGCGGTGCGGTCGAGCGCCACGACCCGCCCCTGCTTGAGCATCGCGATGCGCCCGCACAGCGCCTCGGCCTCCTCCAGGTAGTGCGTCGTCAGGACGATGGTGTGGCCGTCGGCGTTCAGGCGCTGGACGAACTGCCACAGGCCGTGGCGCAGCTCGACGTCGACGCCGGCGGTGGGCTCGTCGAGCACGATCACCGGCGGCCGGTGCACCAGCGCCTGCGCGATCAGCACGCGCCGCTTCATGCCGCCCGACAGCGACCGCATGTTGGCGTCGGCCTTGCCGGCGAGGTCGAGATGGTGCATCACCTCCTCGATCCAGGCGTCGTTGCCGCGCAGCCCGAAGTATCCCGACTGGAACCGCAAGGTCTCGCGCACGGTGAAGAACGGGTCGAACACCAGCTCCTGCGGCACCACCCCGAGCAGGCGTCGCGCCGCGCGGTACTCGGCGAGCACGTCGCGGCCGAGCACGCGGGCGGTGCCGCCGTCGGGCCGCGCGAGCCCGGCGAGGATGCTGATCAGCGTCGTCTTGCCGGCGCCGTTCGGCCCGAGCAGGCCGAAGAACTCGCCCTGCGCGATCGCGAGATCGACGCCGTCCAGCGCGCGCAACGCGCCGTACCGCTTCGACAGGCCGCGGATCTCGATCGCGTCGGGCATGTCGGCAGGGTCAGCCGGCCGGCGCCGGCGCGCGCGGCCGCATCGCCGCGCTCAGGGCCGGGGCGGCGCGATGACGTCCGCGACCGAGTAGAGCTCGGCCAGCGTCGCCATCGCCGCCGGCACGTTGGCGAGCGCGAGCCGCCGTCCCGCCGCCTCCGCGTCGCGCAACAGCGCCACGACCATGGCGACCGCTGCGGAGTCCACCTCGCCGACCGCCGCGAAGTCGAGCAGCGTCGCGCCGTCGCGGCAGGTCGCGCGCGCCTGCGCGAACAGCGCCGGCGCCGTCTCGATGTTCACCGGGCCTTCGAGCAGCACGCGCTCGCCGTCGAGGCGCATCGGCCTGCTAGCTCTTGGTCTGCAGCTGGCGGTTCTTCTCGCCGAGCGTCTTGATCAGGCCGTCGACGCCCGCCTTGCGCACTTCCTGGGCGAAGGTCTCGCGGTAGGTGGTCACCAGGCTCACGCCGGCCACCGTCACGTCGTACACCTTCCACCCGGCGTCGGTCTTCGCCAGGCTGTAGTCGATGCCGATCGGCTCGGTGCCGGCCTGCCGCACCTGCGAGCGCACCGTCACGTCGGTGTCGCCGGGCTGCGCCCGCAGCGGCCGGTACTCGATCGTCTGGTCGCGGTAGTTCGTGAGCGCGGTGGAGTACGTGCGCACGAGCAGCGTGCGGAACTCGTCCACCAGCCGGGAGCGCTGCTCGGCGCTCGCCTTGCGCCAGTTGATGCCCATCGCGAGCGCGGTCATGCGCTCGAAGTCGAAGTGCGGCAGCACTCTTTCCTCGACGAGCGCGATCACCTTCTGGCGGTCGCCGGCCTGGATGTCCTTGTCGCGCTTGACGATCTCGAGCACCTCGCCCGCGACGCGCTGCACGAGGGTGTCTGGCGGCTCGCTCTGCGCCGAGGCCGGCGCCACGAACGTGCACGCGGCGCCGACGGCGACCACGGCCTTGCAGATTCGCACGATCATTCGCTCGCTCCTTCCCTCGCCGCCGGCGCGCCTGCGGCCGCGGCGAGCACTGCCGGGTAGTTGGCGGGAATGCGCGGGGCGACCATCCGCTGCATGCCCGGTCGGTGCCACGGGGACGCGTCCCACGCCGGCGCCACCGCGCGCGGCGGCTCGAGCGCGAGGTCGTCGGGCGGCGCCGCGGCGCCCTCGGCCGGACGCTCGCGCGGCGGCTCGCCGTCGTACACCAGGCTGCGGCGGCGCTGCAGATAGGCGTCACGCACGAACGCGTAGCGGTCGAGCGCCGCCTCCTCAAGCACGCTCTCGGCGTCGAGCAGGCTCGCGCGCAGGCTCACGAAGCCGAGCACGGTGAGGCTGTTGCGCCAGGCGACGTAGTGGTCCCACTTGCGCCAGGTGGGGATCCGCCACGGCAGGTAGCCGTAGCTGTCGACGAGGAGCCCGGTGCCGTCGCGGACGCTGCTCGGGCCGAGAATCGGCAGCACGAGGTAGGGCCCGCTCTCCACCCCCCAGCGACCGAGCGTCTGCCCGAAATCCTCGTTGTGCTTCTCGAGGCGCATGTCGGTGGCGACGTCGTTGATGCCGCCGAGCCCGAATGTGGTGTTGACCGCGAAGCGGAACAGGTCGTTCAGCGCCCATTCGACCTTGCCCTGCAGCAGGTTGTTCAGGCCGATCCACGGGTCCCACAGGTTGCCGTAGAAGTTGCGCACGCCGGTGCGCACCGGCTGCGGCAGCACGGCCCGGTAGGCCTGCGCGACCGGCTTGACGAACGCCTTGTCGACCTCTTCGTTGAACTCGAACACAGCGCGGTTCGCGGGCTCGAACGGGTCGGCCGGGTTCAGGGCCGCGGTGCTCGCGCAGCCGCCGAGCCCCAGCGCGGCCGACGCCGCGGCGGCGACCAGCATCGCTCGCAGGGCTCCGTTCATTGCTTTTTCTCGTCTCCGTCGGCGGCCTTACTGTACAGAAACTGGCCGATCAGGTTCTCGAGGACGATCGCCGACTGGGTAATTTTCAACGTGTCGCCGTCGTTGAGGTTCACCGTGTCGCCGCCGGCGGCGAGCCCGATGTACTGCTCCCCGAGCAGCCCCGAGGTCAGGATCTTGGCCGCCGTGTCGCGCGGAAAGCGGTAGGCCGCGTCGAGCTCCAGCGCCACCACCGCCTCGAAGGACTCGTTGTCGAACCGGATGCCGGCAACGCGCCCGACCAGGACCCCGGCGCTCTTCACCGGCGCGCGCACTTTGAGGCCGCCGATGTTATCAAACCTCGCCTGCACACGATACGTGTCGCCGGCGGCCAACGCGAACGTGCTCTGGTTCGCCACCCTGAGCGCGAGGAACATGATCGACACCAGGCCCGCCAGCACGAACGCGCCCACCCAGATATCCAGAACCCGCTTGCTCATCATGATGCGTCACACGCCCCTGAACATGAATGCCGTGAGCACGAAGTCCAGCGCCAGGATCGCCAGCGCCGAGGTCACCACCGTGCGCGTCGTGGCGCGCGACACGCCCTCGGCGGTCGGCACCGCGTCGTAACCCTCGAACACCGCGATCAAGGTCACCGCCACGCCGAACACGAACGCCTTGATCAGCCCGTTGACGATGTCCTCGCGCAGCTCGACCGAGCCCTGCATCTGCGACCAGAACGAGCCCGGATCGAGGCCGATCAGCACGACGCCGATGAGGTAGCCGCCGAAGATCCCCACCAGCGTGAAGATCGCGGCGAGCAGCGGCATCGAGATCACTCCGCCCCAGAAGCGCGGCCCGACGATGCGCGCGATCGGGTCGACCGCCATCATCTCCATCGCGGAGAGCTGCTCGGTGGTCTTCATCAGGCCGATCTCGGCGGTGATCGCCGAGCCGGCCCGGCTCGCGAACAGCAGCGCCGCCAGCACCGGACCGAGCTCGCGCGTGAGCGACAGGGCGACCAGCGTGCCGAGCGCCTCGGCCGAGCCGTAGCGCACCAGCGTGTCGTAGCCCTGCAGCCCGAGCACCATGCCGACGAACAGCGCCGACACCACGATGATGACCAGCGAGAGCACGCCCGCGAAATAGATCTCGCGGATCGTGAGCGGCAGCCGGCGCAGACTCGTGCCCGAGCCCGCGAGCACGGCGAGGAAGAAGCGGCTCGCGAAGCCGAGCCGGACGACCGCGCCGTTCACGCGCGCGCCGAGCGCCGCGAGCAGGTCGAGGAGGCCGCGGGCCATCATCGCGCGGCCACGAGCTCGCTCCGGTAGTCGGGCGCGGGATAGTGGAACGGCACCGGACCGTCCGCCTCGGCGTGCACGAACTGGTGCACGAACGGCATCGTCGAGCGGCGCACCTCGTCGGGCGCGCCCTCGGCGACGACGCGCCCGTCGGAGATGAAGTACACGTAGTCGACGATCTCGAGCGACTCGTGCACATCGTGGGTGACGACGATCGAGCTCGCGCCGAGCGCGTCGTTCAGGCGCCGGATGAGCTGGCCGATCACCCCGAGCGAGATCGGATCGAGGCCGGTGAACGGCTCGTCGTACATCATCAGATCCGGGTCGAGCGCGATCGCGCGCGCGAGCGCCACCCGCCGCGCCATGCCGCCGGAGAGTTGCTGCGGCATGAGCGCCGCCGCGCCGCGCAGCCCGACCGCCTGCAGCTTCATCAGCACGAGCGGCCGGATGAGCTCGTCCGGGAGGCCGGTGCGCTCGCGCATCGGGAACGCGACGTTCTCGAACACCGAGAGGTCGGTGAAGAGCGCGCCGAACTGGAACAGCATGCCCATCCGCCGCCGCAGCCGGTAGAGCTCGGCCGCGCCGATGCGTTTCATGCTGCTGCCGAACACGCGCACCTCGCCGCCGGTCGCGCGCAGCGCGCCGCCGATCAGCCGCAGGATCGTGGTCTTGCCCGACCCGCTGCCGCCCATGATCGCGACCACCTTGCCGCGCGGGATGCGCAGGGTGACGCCGGACAGGACCGGGCGCGCCCTTTCGTACGCGAACGATACGTGTTCGAGCTCGACGAGGTTGTCGGGGGACATCGCGGGCCGCCTGGGTGAGCACGCTCGGGGAACCTGCGCCAGGGCCAGCGCCGCCGACCCGCCGCGGGCACCCGGACAGTGCAATCGGCGGATTCTAGTGCATCGCCGCGCGCGGCGCACCGGGAACCTCATGACGGTGCGCTATCATGGGCAGTTGTGCGCACCACGCCTTCATCCGATTCGCACATGGCGCCCGCCCGATGAGCGCGCCGGTCATCCGGTTCGCCGGCGTGAGCAAGCGCTACGGCCGCGCCCCGGTGCTGCGCGCGGTGGATCTCGCGGTGGCGGCGGGCGAGTTCTTCGGCCTGGTCGGCGTGAACGGCGCCGGCAAGACCACCCTGATCAAGTGCATGCTCGACTTCTGCGCGCTGGACGCCGGATCGATCGAGCTCTTCGGGATCCGCCACACCCTGCCGCGCGCGCGGGCCCGGCTCGCCTTTCTGCCCGAGCGCTTCCTGCCGCCCTACTACCTCACCGGGCGCGACTTCCTCGGGTTCATGCTCTCCCTGCAGGACCGCCCCCACGACGACGACGCGGTCGCGCGGATGCTCGCGGTGCTGGACCTCGACCCGGCGGCGCTCGACCGCCCGGTGCGCGCGTACTCGAAGGGCATGACCCAGAAGCTGGGCCTGGCCGCGTGCTTCCTGTCCGGCCGCGATCTTTACGTCCTGGACGAGCCGATGAGCGGCCTGGACCCGAAGGCGCGCGCGGGCGTGAAGGCCCTGCTCGCCGAGCTGCGCGGCCGGGGCGCGACCTTGTTCTTCACGTCCCACGCCCTGTCCGACGTGGCGGAGATCTGCGACCGGATGGTCATCCTGCACCAAGGTGTGCCGTATTTCGCAGGAGCCCCCCGGTCGCTGTGCGACCATTACGGCGAAAGCTCATTGGAGCGCGCATTCCTGCGCTGCATCGAAGCCCCCGCAGATGCCTGAGACCGCCGGCAAGCCGACCCTGCTCATCGTCGACGACGATCCGCTGATCACGGACACGCTCGCCTACGCGCTCGGCAAGGACTTCGAGGTGCTCGCGAGCGACTCGCGCGGCCACGCGATCAGCCTGCTCAGGCAGCTCGACGCGCCGCCGGAGCTCGCGCTCGTCGACCTCGGCCTGCCGCCGCTGCCGCACCGGCCCGACGAGGGCTTCCAGCTGGTGGCCGATCTCCTCGCACACTCGCCGAGCATCAAGATCCTGGTGCTCTCGGGCCAGAACGACGCGGCCAATGCGCGCCACGCCCGCGCGCTCGGCGCGGCCGAGTTCGTCGCGAAGCCGTGCGACCCGGAGAGCCTGAAGCGGATCCTGCTGCACGCGCTGCAGGTGCGCGAGGCCGAGCTCTCGGGCGGTCAGATCTCGGACGCCGGCGCGATGGTCGGGCGCAGCCCGGCGATGCAGAAGCTGCGCAGCCAGGTGAGCCAGTACGCCGACGCGCCGTTCCCGTGCCTGATCGAGGGCGAGTCGGGCAGCGGCAAGGAGATGGTCGCGAGCGCGCTCCACCGCATGTCGAGCCGCCGCGACAAGCCGTTCCTCGCGTTGAACTGCGCGGCGATCGCGCCGACGCTGGTCGAGCCGACGCTGTTCGGCTACGTGAAGGGCGCGTTCACCGGGGCGCTCACGAACAAGTCCGGCTACTTCGAGGACGCCGCCGACGGCACCCTGTTCCTGGACGAGATCGGCGAGCTCCCGCTCGAGCTGCAGGCGAAGCTCCTGCGCGTGCTGGAGAACGGCGAGTACCAGCGCGTCGGCGAGACGCAGCGCCGCTTCAGCCGGGCGCGCGTCATCGCCGCCACCAACCGCGACCTGCGGCAGGAGATCAAGAAGGGCAACTTCCGCGCCGACCTCTACCACCGCCTGAGCGTGTTCACGATCAACGTGCCGCCGCTGCGCGACATGGAGGACGACAAGCTGCTCCTGCTCGAGCACTTCAGCAGGTTCTACGCCGAGCAGGCGGGGATCGCGCCGTTCACGGTGGACGAGAGCGCGATGAAGCTGTGGCGCGACTACCACTTCCCGGGCAACGTGCGCGAGCTGCGCAACATCGTGATCCGGCTCACCACGAAGTACGCCGGCCAGCGGCTCTCGGGCGAGGAGCTCGAGCCCGAGCTCGACGTGGCGGCGGCCGCGCCGCCGGCGCAGGAGTTCGGCCTGCCGAGCGACCCCGAGACCCTGGTCGACCAGGCCCAGCGGCACCTGCAGCGCGAGCGCAGCTTCAATCTCGACAGCATGCTGAAGGCGTGGGAGCAGGGCTACATCGAGGCCGCGATGAAGCTCACGCGCGGCAACGTGAGCCAGGCGGCGAAGCTGCTCGGCATCAACCGCACCACGCTCTACAGCCGCATGGAGTCGCTGCAGAAGCAGTGACCCGGCGGGCGCCCCCCCGCGCCCCCTCCTGTCCGGCGCGCTCATGGCTTAGAATGCCCCGGACAGGGAGAATTGCCCGCGACGACCGTCGTCGCTGCCGCGTGCGGCGTTCCCAGCCGCCGGCGCGCGCCGGACACCCGCGAGGCACCGCCACCGCCGCATGTATCTCGGCCACTTCGGGCTGAACGAGCCCCCCTTCCGCATCACCCCGCACACCGATTTCTTCTTCGCGGGCGCCAACCGCGGCGCGACGCTCGAGGCGCTGCTCTACGCGATCGGCCACGAGGAGGGCATCATCAAGATCACCGGCGAGGTGGGCAGCGGCAAGACCATGCTCTGCCGCGTGCTGATCGAGCGCCTTCCCAAGCACATCGAGACGATCTACCTCGCGAACCCCTCGCTTTCGCGCGACGAGATCCTGCACACGATCGCCGACGACCTGCGCGTGAGCGTCGAGGGCCGCCGCACGACGGTGCTGCTGCGCGCGCTGCAGGAGGACCTGATCCGCCGCTACGCCGCCGGCAAGCGGGTGGTCGTGCTGATCGACGAGGCGCACGCGATGCCGCTCGAGACGCTGGAGGAGATCCGCCTGCTCTCGAACCTCGAGTCGAACCGCCACAAGCTGCTGCACATCGTGCTCTTCGGGCAGCCCGAGCTCGACCAGCACCTCTCGCTGCCGCACATGCGCCAGATCAAGGAGCGCATCATCCACAGCTTCCGGCTCGAGCCCCTGGTGCGCGACGACGTCGCTCAGTACATCGAGTTCCGCATGCGCGCGGCCGGCTACCGCGGGCCGAGCGTGTTCACGCCCGCCGCGTTGCGCATGATCGCGCAGGCGTCGCAGGGATTGACGCGGCGCGTGAACATCCTCGCCGACAAGTCGCTGCTCGCGGCGTTCGCCGAGGGCACCCACCAGGTCACCGTCAAGCAGGCCCGCGCCGCGGTGCGCGACGCCGAGTTCACGCGGACGCGCCGGCGCGCGGGCGTCTGGTGGGTCGCCGGCGCCGGGCTCGCCGTCGGGCTCGCGATCGGCCTCGCGCTCCATCTGTATCCCTCGCTCGCGCGCTGGGGGGCGGCGCCGGAGACGCATGCGCGGGCGATCGGCCCGGGGCCGGCCGCCGCGCCCGCGCCGCACCCCGACGCGGCACCGCCGACCGAAGCCGCGCCGATGGCACCGGCGCCCGCAGCGCCGGCCGGCGCGGCCGGACCGCAGCCCGCGGCTGCAGGCGAACCGGTGAGCCAGGCGTCGGGCGCCGCGCCCGCGCCGACCGCGCCCGCGCCGACGGCGGCCCCGGTCGACACGGCAATGGCGACGGCTGAATCGACGCCTGCCACGTCGCCCGCCACGTCGCCCGCCGCGCCGCCCGCCGCGTCGCCCGCCGCGCCGACGCCGCCGGCCACGGCGCCGAAGAGCGAGGCGGAGAGCGCCACCGCCGCCGTTGCGGCCGCGGCGACCGCGGCCCGCACGCAGGCGGCGCGAGCGAACGCCGCGACACCCCCCACCGCCGCGCCCGCCGCCACACCCGCGGCAGGTCCGCGCCCGCCGAGCGGCGGCGAGCTCGCGCGGCGGCGGTTCGCGGCGACCCAGGAGTGGCTCGAGACGGCGCCCCCGAAGCACTACGCCATCGAGCTGCTCACCGTCAGCGCGGCCAACGTCGATGTCCTCGAGGACCTGCTCGGCCAGGTCGCCCGCCTGCTGTCGATCGAGCAAACCCACGTCTACAGCGTGAGGCTCGAGGGGCGGCAGTTCTACGCCCTCGCGTACGGGAACTACCCCTCGGTCGCGGACACGATCACCGCGATGGGGCAGCTGCCGGAGACCTTCAAGGCCCGCACCCCGTACCCGCGCAGCTTCAGGCTGATGCGGACCCAGAACCAGCAATAGTTCTCACTCGGAACCGGCACTAGGCCACACCCTCTTTGCGCCGATAAAACAGTTTCTTAGGCTTCTTCGTTATAGTAAGCTTTCCACAAAAGGCTCCTGCCGCCCCTCGGGGCGAGAGAACCGGGAAACCCGCGCCGTGAGAAATCCTTTCGCCCATCGGTCGCCGCTCGATCGCGCCGCCTTCGCCACCGGCTGCGCGGCCGCACTGGTTCTCGCCGGGTGTGCGTCGCCGCCGATGACGCCGTCGGAGGGCCACGCCGTCACCCAACCGGCGCCGCCTGCGGCAAGCATTCCCGCCCCGGTGCAGCTGCCGCCGGCGCCCCCGCGCCCCCGGCCCGCCGAGCGCGCAGAGACCTACAGCGTGGTCGTGAACAACGTGCGCGTCCACGAGTTGCTGTTCGCGCTCGCGCGCGACGCGAAGCTCAACATCGACATCCATCCCGGCATCACCGGCACGGTCACGCTGAATGCGATCGACCAGACTCTGCCGCAGCTGCTGAACCGGATTTCCAAACAGGTCGACATGCGCTACGAGCTCGACGGGCCGAACCTGCTCGTCATGCCCGATTCGCCTTTCCTGCGCGTCTACAAGATCGACTACGTCAACATGGCCCGCGACACGACCGGCGAGGTCGGCGTCTCGACCCAGATCGGACTCGGCGGCGCGGGAACCGGCGGCGCAGGCGGCGGTGCCGCCGCGGGCGGCGGTGGCGGCAGCAACGTCTCGTCGGTGCAGGTCCGCAACGAGGCGAAGAACCGCTTCTGGGAGACGCTGGTCGAGAACGTCAAGGACGTGCTGCGCGAGACCGACAAGATCCTGCCGACCGGGCAGGCGGTGCAGCCGCCGGCCCCGCCGGCGGCGCCGGCGGGCGCAGCGCCCGGACAGCCCGGCGTGCAGGTCGCGGCGGCGGCGCCGACCCCCGCGGTCACGTTCCGCGAGGCCGCGTCCGTGATCTCCAACCCCGAGACGGGCGTGCTGTTCGTGCGCGCCACCTCGCGCCAGCACGAGAAGCTGCAGGAGTTCCTCGACCAGGTGCTGGTCAGCGCCAGGCGCCAGGTGCTGATCGAGGCCACCATCGTCGAGGTCGCGCTGAACAACAGCTACCAGCAGGGCATCGACTGGAACTTGCTCTGGAACGGGAACGCGGTGGTCAGCGCGGGCGCGGTCGCCGCCGGCAACCCGACGCCGGCCGGCACCCCGACGCAATCCCTGTTCACGTTCCGCTACAGCTCGTCGAGCTTCAACCTGACGCTCCAGCTGCTCGAGAGCTTCGGCACGGTGCGCGTCCTGTCCAGCCCGCGGATCAGCGTGATCAACAACCAGACCGCAATCCTGAAGGTGGTCGACAACCGCGTCTACTTCACGATCTCGGCGCAGACGTCCCAGACCCAGACGAGCGCGCTCACGACCTTCACCACGACGCCCGCGGTGGTGCCGGTCGGTTTCGTGATGAACGTGACGCCGCAGATCAGCGACAACAACAGCATCCTGCTCAACGTCAAGCCGACCATCTCGCGCATCGTGAGCTTCGTGAACGACCCGAACCCTGTGCTCGCCAACCCGTGCGGCAACGTGCCGAACTGCGGCATCGACCCGATCGTCAGCCAGATTCCGGAAGTGCAGACCCGCGAGATGGAGTCGATCATCAACGTCGCGAGCGGCCAGGTCGCGGTCATGGGCGGGCTGATCCAGGACGGGGTGCGGAACAACGACGACACGATCCCGGGCGTCAACCGGCTCCCGCTCGTCGGCGATTGGCTCGCCAACCGCAACCTGCAGAACACCAAGACCGAGCTCGTCATCTTCCTGCGGCCGCTGGTGATCCGCGACGCGAGCCTCGACGGCGACTACCGCGGCTACCGCGTGTTCCTGCCTGGCGAGGACTTCCTCTCCCGGCCGAACCCCGGCCGGCTGCGGACCCCGGACCAGCGAGTGCAGTGATGCGAAGGCCAGGGATTCTCCGCAGGGCCTCGCGCTCGCGAGGTCTTGCCACGGATGGGCGGATCGCACCGGGGGCCGTAGACCCGTCCCGCTGCGTTTCCCGAACGACCCGGGGGCGGCGATGAGTCTGCTCCTGGAGGCCCTGAAGAAGGCCGAACAAGCCAAGCAGGCCGGTCAGGGACCCGACCCGGAGACCACGCTGCACGGGGGCGAGGGGTTGTCGCTCGCGCCGACCGAGGCGCCGGCCCCGGCGGCACCGGCCGCCGAACGCCCGCCGATCACGCGCGACCGGCTGCCCGATATCGATCACTCGACGCTCGAGATCCTGACCGACGATCTGCCATCGGCGGCGACCGCGCGCGACGCTTCCGCGGCGGCCGGCCCCGCGGCGGAGCGGCCCGCCGCCGGAGCGCGGCGCCCGGCTGCGCGCGCCGCCGCGGCGCGCACGCCCGCGGAAGCAAGCGAGGACTTCGACCGCGAGCAGGCCGAGCGCGAAGCCGCACGCCGGCTGTTCGAGGCGAAGCCCGCCGATTACGACCCGCGACGCCAGTTCAAGATCACGCTCGTCGCGCTCGGGGTGTCGGCGATCGCCATCATCGTGTACTTCTGGTGGCAGACGCAGCCCCGCAGCCTGCAGGTCGCGCAGCCGCCTGCGGCGCCGCCGACGCAGATCGCCGCTGCACCGCCATCTGCGGCGCAGCCGCCCGCGGCGGCCCCCGCGCCGCAGGCGAGCGCCGCCCCCGAACCCGCACCGGCCGCCGCGCCGTCGACCGCCGCCGCCCCGGGCCCGACTGCGCCGGCCGCAGCC
>JAHDYJ010000062.1 GCA_023383795.1 Burkholderiales bacterium
AGTCGCGCTCGTCGTGGCCCGGCACGGCCATCACCGCGCCCTCGCCGTAGCCCATCAGCACGTAGTTGCCGACCCACACCTCGATCTTGTCGCCGGTGAGCGGATGGGTGACGTGGATGCCGGTCGGCGCGCCCTTCTTCTCGATCGTGGCGAGGTCGGCCTCCATCACGCTGCCGCGCTTGCACTCCTCGACGAACGCCGCGACCATCGGGTCGCGCTTCGCCGCGGCCTCGGCGAGCGGGTGCTCGGCGGCGACCGCGCAGAAGGTGACGCCCATGATCGTGTCGGCGCGCGTGGTGAAGACGCGCATCACGCGCTGCTTGCCGTCGAGCTCGTAGGGGAACCCGAAGTTGACGCCGTAGCTCTTGCCGATCCAGTTCGCCTGCATCAGCTTGACGCGCTCGGGCCAGCCGGGCAGCCGCTCGAGCGCGGCGAGCAGCTCCTCGGCGTACGCGGTGATCCGCATGTAGTACATCGGGATCTCGCGCTTCTCCACCAGCGCGCCCGTGCGCCAGCCGCGCCCGTCGATGACCTGCTCGTTCGCGAGCACCGTCTGGTCGACCGGGTCCCAGTTCACCACGCCGCTCTTGCGGTAGACGAGCCCCTTCTCGAGCATGCGCAGGAAAAGCCACTGGTTCCACTTGTAGTACTTCGGGTCGCAGGTCGCGAGCTCGCGCTCCCAGTCGAGGGCGAACCCGAGCGACTGGAGCTGGCGCTTCATGTAGCCGATGTTGTCGTAGGTCCACGCCGCCGGCGGCCGCGCGTTCGCCATCGCGGCGTTCTCGGCCGGCAGGCCGAACGCGTCCCAGCCCATCGGCTGCAGCACGTTGTAGCCGCGCATGCGGTAGTAGCGGGTGAGCACGTCGCCGATCGTGTAGTTGCGCACGTGCCCCATGTGCAGCTTCCCCGACGGATAGGGGAACATCGACAGGCAGTAGTACTTCGGGCGCGCGGCGTCCTCGCGCGCGCGGAACGCGCCGGTCGACTGCCAGTGCGCCTGCGCGTCGCGCTCGATGCGCGCCGGATCGTAGTTCGGCTCCATTCGCCCCGCCCGCCTTCCCGCCCGTGCCGGTGTGCTCTTGCTTGATGGAAAAGGAAAAATTATAGCCTGTGCACTAGTTCCGGTCGCCGGGGCATCCGGCGCCGCGCGGGGAGCGTAGAGTGGCGCGGGCGGCGGCCGGGCGCGTGCGGGCCGCCGCCGACAACTCGAACGAAGAATCTCGCGGAGGTAGGGCATGCGACACTTCGCCAGCGGGGCGGCGCTTGCCGCCGCGCTCGTCGCGATCGCCGGCGCGGCGGCGGCGCAGGACGCCGTGGTTGAAGCCGTGCAGATGCCGGCGTGGCTCGAGCGCGACGGGCGCACCGAGCCGCTCGCGCCGGGCACGGCGCTCGGGGGCCGCGACGCGCTTCGCACCGGTCCGAACGGCAAGCTGCTGCTCCTGCTCGCCGAGGGCAGCTCGGTCAAGCTCGGGGAGAACGCGGTCCTGCGCCTCGACGCCGTCGCCACCCGCCGGGACGAAGACCTCCTCACCGCCGCGATGAACGTGCTCGCAGGCGCCTTCCGGTTCACCACCGCCGCGATCCAGAAGGTGCGCCAGCGCGACGTGAGCATCACCGTCGCGACCGCCACCGCCGGCATCCGCGGCACCGATCTGTGGGGCAAGGCGGCCGCCGACCGCGACATCATCTGCCTGATCGAGGGGGCGATCGAGGTCACCCGCGGCACCGACGCGCCGGTGCTCATGGACCAGCCGAAATCGTTCTACGTCGCCCCGCGCGGGGCGCCGCCGCTGCCGGTCGCGCCGGTGTCCGACGCGCAGCTCGCGCAATGGGCGGCCGAGACCGAGATCGACGACGGCCGGGGCGCCGCGCGCCGCGGCGGGCGCTGGAAGGTGATCCTCTTCGGCGGCTCGCACGAGAACGAGGTGCTCGCCGTCTACGAGCGCGTGCGGCGGGCCGGCTACGCGGCCGAGCTCGGCGCGTTCTGGCGCCGGAACGAGCGCCACTACGACGTGCGCATCGCCAACCTGCCGACGCGCGCCGAGGCGCGCGCGCTCGGCGAGCGCCTCACCGGCCAGTTCGGCATCACCGAGACGCGCGTGGTGCGCTGACCTTCGGCCCCGCGCAAGCCTCCGCGTCGTCGTCCCCGCGAACGCGGCAGCGAGTCATCCCCGCGCAAGCGAAAACCCGGCCCGGCGCCTGAAAGGATCGCTGGATTCCCGCTCGCGCGGGAACGACGAAGCCCGGTAGCGGGCGACCCGTGCGGTAGAATCGGCGCTGCCCGCCCGCAGCCCGAAGCATGCCGCTCCTCGACCACCTCAACCCGGAACAGCTCGCCGCCGTCACCCTCCCGAACCAGCACGCGCTGATCCTCGCCGGAGCGGGCAGCGGCAAGACGCGCGTGCTCACCACGCGCATCGCGTGGCTCGTGCAGACCGGCAACGCGAGCCCGGCGGGGATCCTCGCCGTCACCTTCACCAACAAGGCCGCGCGCGAGATGCTGACGCGCATCTCGGCGATGCTGCCGATCAACACCCGCGGCATGTGGGTCGGCACCTTCCACGGCCTGTGCAACCGGATGCTGCGCGCGCACCATCGCGACGCCGGGCTGCCGCAGCTCTTCCAGATCCTCGACTCGGCGGACCAGCTCTCGGTGGTCAAGCGCGTGCTGAAGTCGATGAACGTCGACGAGGAGAAGTTCCAGCCGAAGCAGGTGCAGTGGTTCATCAACGGCGCGAAGGAGGAGGGCAAGCGCGCGGGCGACGTCGAGGTCTACGACGACTTCTCGCGCCGCATGGTCGAGATCTACGCCGCATACGACGAGCAGTGCCGGCGCGAGGGCCTCGCCGACTTCCCCGAGCTCCTGCTGCGCTGCTTCGAGCTCCTCTCGCGGAACGAGGTCCTGCGCACCCATTACCAGAGCCGCTTCCGCCACATCCTGGTCGACGAGTTCCAGGACACGAACCGCCTGCAGTACCGCTGGCTGAAGCTGCTCGCCGGGCAGGGCAACGTGATCTTCGGGGTCGGAGACGACGATCAGTCGATCTACAGGTTTCGAGGCGCGAACGTCGGCAACATGGCCGACTTCGAGCGCGAGTTCAAGGTCGAGAACCTGATCCGCCTGGAGCAGAACTACCGCTCGCACGGCAACATCCTCGACGCCGCCAATGCGCTCATCTCGCACAACCGCCGGCGCCTCGGGAAGAACCTGTGGACCGCCGCCGGCGAGGGCGAGCCGGTGCGCGTGTACGAGGCGCAGAGCGACGGCTACGAGGCGCGCTGGATCGCCGAGGAAGTGCAGTCGCTCGTGCGCGAGGGCTACGCGCGGAGCGACATCGCCGTCCTCTACCGCTCGAACGCGCAGTCGCGCGTGCTCGAGCACGCGCTCTTCACCGCCGGCATCGCGTACCGCGTTTACGGGGGCCTGCGCTTCTTCGAGCGCCAGGAAGTCAAGCACGCGCTCGCCTACCTGCGCCTGCTCGCCAATCCCGACGACGACAGCGCGTTCCTGCGGGTGGTGAACTTCCCGACGCGCGGCATCGGCGCGCGCTCGGTCGAGCAGGTGCAGGACGCCGCGCGCGGCGCCGGCGGAAGCCTGTGGGCGGCCGCGTCCTCGCTCACCGGCAAGGCGGGCACGGCGGTCGGCGCCTTCGTCAAGCTGGTCGCGGCGATGCGCGAGAACGCGCGCGGGCTGCCGCTGCCCGAGGTGGTCGACCACGTGCTGCACGCGAGCGGGCTCCTCGACCACTACAAGACCGAGCGCGAGGGCACCGACCGCATCGAGAACCTCGAGGAGCTGGTGAACGCCGCGACCGCGTTCGTGCGCGACGAGCTGCCGACCGGCGCGGCGCTCGCGGCGGTGGACCAGGCCGAAGCCGCTGCAGCGCCTGCCGCGCCGGCCGAGGCGCCCGACCCCTGGCTCGCGGCGTTCCTCGCGCACGCCGCGCTCGAATCGGGCGAGAACCAGGCCGGGGAGGGCGCCGACGCCGTCCAGCTCATGACCGCGCACTCGGCGAAGGGCCTCGAGTTCCACATCGTGTTCATCAGCGGACTGGAAGAGGGGCTCTTCCCGCACGAGCAGAGCGTCACCGAGGAGGACGGCCTGGAGGAGGAGCGGCGCCTGATGTACGTCGCGGTCACGCGCGCGCGCACGCGGCTCTACCTCTCGTTCGCGCAGACGCGCCTGCTGCACGGGCAGACGCGCTACAACGTGGCCTCGCGCTTTCTCGACGAGATCCCGGCCGCGGTGCTGAAGTGGCTGACGCCGCGCGGCGGCAAGCTCTTCGGCGACGCCGCGGCCTGGCAGCCCGCGCCGGCGCCCTTGCGCCTCGCCGCGAAGGCCGAGCGCAGCGGCCCCGGCGCGCTGCCGTTCCGGATCGGCCAGAACGTCAACCATCCGAAGTTCGGCGTCGGCGTGATCGTGAGCGCCGAGGGCTCCGGCGCCGACGCGCGCGTGCAGATCAACTTCGGCAGGCAGGGCATGAAGTGGCTTCAGCTCGAGTACGCGAAACTCACTCCGGCGTGAATCCCGCATCGTGATTCGCGAACCCTGAGCGCGGCAGCATCGGGCTGCCTGCTGCCAACTGCCTACTGGCCACTGCCTTGTCCGTCCTCGCCAGCCCCGCCTTCCGCGCCCGCGCCGTCCTCCTCGGCGAGCGCATCGACTTGCGCGGGTGGCAGCCCGAGCAGCGGCTCGCCGACAGCCCGCGCGCGGTGCCGCTCGAGGGCGGGGGCATCGCGATCCTGTTCCGCTACGGCGTGGTCGTGTTCTTCGACGTCGACGTCCAGCGCCAGCAGGTGTTCCTCGAGTCGCTGCAGCCGGTCGTCGCCGGCTGGCGCACGCCGACCGAGAGCGAGGAGGTCGAGGTGCGCGTGGAGCCCGGCGCCCGCGAGGGCGTGAGCGGCCCGGCGGTCGTGCTCGGCGAGGCGACCGTGGAGCGCCTGCAGGTGATCGCCGACATCCTCTCGAAGAGCGTGCTGCTCGGCGCTTACGAGTCGCAGATGGCGGGGGCGTTCGACCGTGTCGAGCCCTTCGCGGTCGAGCTGCGGCGGACCGGCCGCATCGGCGCGGGCGCCGACGAGCTCGTCAAGCACACCGGCGCGACGCTCCTCGCCGAGCACTTGATGGTGGGTCGCGCGGCGGTCGGCGAGAAGCCCGAGCTCCTGTGGGAGCGTCCCGACCTCGAGCCGCTGTTCGTGCGTCTCGAGGACGAGTTCGAGATCCGCGAGCGCCTCGCGATGCTCGAGCGCAAGCTCGGCGTGGTGTCGAGCACCGCGCAGGCGGTGCTTCAGCTCCTGCAGAACCGGCGCTCGCTGCGCCTGGAGCTCTACATCGTGCTGCTGATCGTCGCGGAGATCCTGCTCACGCTGTACGAGCTCTTCGTGCACCGCGCGGCGTAGACCGCCGTCCCGCCGCGACTACTCGTCTTCGAACAGCCCGAGCTGCCGCGTGCCGAAGAGCACCGCGTGCTCGACCGCGAGCTTCGCCTCGCGCAGCGTGGCCGCCTTGCCGGCGCGCTTGCCGGCCTGCCAGTGGTAGCGGTGCGCGCCGTCGCCTGGGGGCGCGACGGTCACCCGGCCGAGGTTCTCCCGACCCTGCCAGTAGCCGTGCGAGCGGTAGCCGCGCTCCCAGAACGGCTTCGCCTTGCGCGAGGCGCGCGTCTTCTTGGGCATCCGGACTCTCCCGGGCGCGAAGCTTACCAGAGCGCCCCCTGCGCGATGAGCCAGTAGCGGGCGAACCGCCCCGCCGCGGAGAACGCCGCGACGGCCGCCCAGTTCACCTTCAGCCAGCCCGCCGCCACGCAGAGTGCATCGCCCGCGAGCGGCAACCATGCGAGGACGAGCGCCGGCGCGCCCCAGCGGCGCACCGTCGCCACGCGCGCGAGCGGGCGCTTTGTCGCCAGGAACCGGCCGATCAGGTAGGAGGTGAGCCCGCCCGCGGTGTTGCCCGCGGTGGCGACCGCGATCGCCGGCCAGGCGAGCTCCGGGTGCAGCCGCAGCACGCCGAAGAGCGCCGCCTCCGAGGAGAGCGGCACGAGCGTCGCCGCGAGAAACGAGGCCGCGGCGAGCGAGGCGAGGCTCGTTGCGGGCGTGAAGAGCTCGAGCATGCCGTTGGCGCCTGACCGATGCGCGCGCCGCCGGCCGGCCGGACGGGCGCGGGCGGCACGTTATACATGGCATCGCCGATGGCGTAAACGTGCGCTTTCCTCTAAATTACGCGCTCGCCGCCGGGGCGCCCCGGCCGCGCGCGAGCGAAGCCGCGCGCCGCGCGCCCGGCCCGCATCTCCACCCGTTCCCCGCCCATGCCGAGAAACGACTACCTCGAGAGCATCCTCACCGCCCCGGTCTACGACGTCGCCGAGGAGACGCCGCTCGAGCTCGCGCCGAACCTCTCCGGGCGCCTCGGCAACCGCGTGATGCTCAAGCGCGAGGACATGCAGCCCGTCTTCTCGTTCAAGCTGCGCGGCGCCTACGCGAAGATGGCGCGGCTCGCGCCCGCGGCGCTCAAGCGCGGCGTGATCGCGGCCTCGGCCGGCAACCACGCCCAGGGCGTCGCGCTCGCCGCGCGCAAGCTCGGCTGCCGCGCGGTGATCGTGATGCCGGTCACCACGCCCTCGATCAAGGTGGACGCGGTGAAGGCGCTCAAGGCCGAGGTCGTCCTGCACGGCGACTCCTACAGCGACGCCTACGAGGAGGCGCGGCGCATCGTGCGCCGGCAGCGCCTCACCTTCGTGCACCCGTACGACGACCCCGACGTCATCGCCGGCCAGGGCACGATCGGCATGGAGATCCTGCGCCAGAGCACGCGCCCGATCCACGCCATCTTCGTGTGCGTGGGCGGCGGCGGGCTCATCTCGGGCATCGCCGCCTACGTGAAGCGGCTCGCGCCGAAGATCAAGGTGATCGGCGTGCAGGCCGCCGACTCCGACGCGATGGCGCGCTCGGTGCACGCCGGGCGGCGCGTGGTTTTGCCGCACGTCGGGCTCTTCGCCGACGGCGTCGCCGTCAAGCAGGTGGGCGTGGAGACCTACCGCCTGGCGAGGAAGCTCGTCGACGACTGGATCGTGGTCGAGACCGACGAGATCTGCGCCGCGATCAAGGACGTCTTCGAGGACACTCGCTCGATCCTCGAGCCCGCCGGCGCGCTCAGCCTGGCGGGCCTGAAGGCGTACGTGGCCGCGACCGGCGTCCAGGACCAGAAGCTCATCGCGATCGCCTCCGGCGCCAACACCAACTTCGACCGCCTGCGCTTCATCGCCGAGCGCGCCGAGGTCGGCGAGCAGCGCGAGGCTCTCTTCGCGGTCACCATCCCCGAGCGGCCCGGCAGCTTCAAGCGCTTCTGCGCGGTGCTCGGCGGGCGCAACATCACCGAGTTCAACTACCGCATCGCCGACCCCAAGGAGGCGCACGTCTTCGTCGGCGTGCAGATCCACGACCGCGAGGAGCGCAAGCGCGTGGTGAAGACGCTCGAGCGCCACAGCCTGAAGACGGTCGACCTCTCGGACAACGAGATGGCGAAGCTGCACGTGCGCCACCTCGTCGGCGGCCACGCCGCGCTCGCCGACCACGAGCTCCTCTACCGCTTCGAATTTCCAGAGCGGCCGGGTGCGCTCTTCAAGTTCCTCGACGCCATGCGCTCGGACTGGAACATCAGCCTCTTCCACTACCGCTACCACGGCGCGAACGACGGCCGCGTGCTGGTCGGCATGCAGGTGCCGCCGCACGAGATGGGCGCGTTCCGCAAGTTCCTCGCCAGCCTCGGCTACCCGTACGTCGAGGAGACCGGCAACCCGGCCTACCGCCTCTTCCTGGGGTGAGCCGATGGGCCGCAGCATCACCGGCTTCGACGAGCGCCTCGCGCGCTACATCGTCCGCCGCTCGCGCCGCGAGCCCGCGGTCGCGGCGGCGCTCAGGAAGGCGACCGCCACGCTGCCGATGGGCGAGATGCAGATCTCGCCCGAGCAGGGCCAGCTCCTCGCGCTCCTCGCCCAGGCGATCGGCGCGAAGCGCGTGGTCGAGGTCGGCACCTTCACCGGCTACAGCGCGCTCTGGATCGCGGCTGCGCTCCCGCCGCGCGGCCGCATGGTCTGCTGCGACGTGAGCGAGGAGTGGACCGCGCTCGGCCGCGAGTACTGGAGGCAGGCGGGCGTCGCGCACAAGATCGATCTCCGCATCGCTCCCGCCCTCGCGACGCTCGACGCGCTCCTGAAGGAAGGCGGTGCGGGCAAATTCGACATGGCGTTCATCGACGCCGACAAGACGAACTACGAGCGCTACTACGAGCGCTGCCTGAAGCTCCTGCGCCCCGGCGGCCTCGTCGCGATCGACAACGTCCTCTGGGGCGGCTCGGTCGTCAACCCCCGCCGGCAGACCAAGGACACCAAGGCGCTGCGCGCCCTCAATCGCAAGCTCCACCGCGACCGCCGCATCGCGCTCTCGATCCTGCCGGTGGGCGACGGCATGACCCTCGCGCTCAAGCGCTAGGCTGCTCGACCCGACGTGCTCCCAAGCACGCCAGAGCCGTAATCGTTCACACCTCCGTTCGGAGGCGCCGTGGCGAGATCGACAAACCGCATCCCGGCGGCCCCTCGACCGCGATGACGGTTCTGCGACAGCCCACCCCCTGCCTATGGGTGTTCGTGTGTGTCTCGCTCGAAGTTGCGGGTGGTGGATCCGCCTCTGGGGTGGGACAGTTGCTCTAGACTGCGCCAGTCCTCTGCAGAGTTTCCCCAGTGAAGAATGCCACGACCCGCCTGCCGGTTGCCAAGCAAGCGCTCGGCCTCGTGGCCTGGCTCGTCGTGACGTTTGCGGCCGCCGCGGTCGCCGGCGTCGCTTCCGCGGGTGCCGGCACGTTCTACCGGGAGCTCGTCCGTCCCGATTGGGCCCCGCCGGCGTGGCTGTTCGGGCCGGTCTGGACCGTCCTCTATGTCCTGATCGGCGTGGCCGCGTGGCTCGTCTGGCGGGCGCATGGTTTCCGCCGCGCGGCCACGGCCCTCGTTCTCTTCGTCGTCCAGCTTGCCGCGAACGCGCTATGGACGTGGCTCTTCTTCGTCTGGCACCAGGGCAGTCTGGCGTTTGCCGAGATCCTGCTGCTGTGGGTTCTCGTCGCGGGCACCGTCGTCGCGTTCCGGCCGCTGCACTCGGTGGCTGCCGCGCTGCTGCTTCCCTACCTGGCCTGGGTGACGTTCGCCTGCGCGCTCACCTTTTCGGTCTGGCGGCTCAATCCCGGAGTCTTGTCGTGAGGATCGCCGAGAACGCGCGCTTCCCGATCGAGCCATGAGCCAGCCCTGGTGGTCGTCCGCCCTGCAATGGATGCTGTGGGGCATCCTGATGGCGGTGATCATGGGCTGGGTGGCGAGGAGCCGGCTCCGGGCGCGGCCGCGCGCCGATGCGGGACGGCTGTACCATCCGCCGAGCACGCTCGTCCTCGGGCTCGTGGAGCTCGTGTTCTTCACCGCGCTCGCGGTCGTGTCGAACGTCTTCGCGAACGAGACGACGACGTGGTGGACGACGGCGGTCTTCGTCGGCTTCGCGGCGCTCTCGCTGCCGATCCTCGCCGACTACTTCCTCGCGCGGCACGAGGTCTCGGAGAAGGGCTTGAGCTACGGCTCGATGACGGGCCGGCGCGGGCGCTTCGAGTGGTGGGAGCTGCGCCGCGTGACCTACTCGCCGTCCCTGAAGTGGTTCCGGCTCGAGACGCATTCGGGCGCGGTGGCGCGGGTCTCGGTCATGCTCGTCGGCCTGCCCGAGTTCGCGCGGCTGCTCCTCGCGCACGCGCCGGCCGGCGTGATCGATCGCGAGGCGCTGCCGGTGCTCGAGGCGACCGCGGCCGGCCATCCGCCGCCGGTGTGGGGTTAGCCGCACAGGTGCGACGCCCGCCGCAAGCGCACGCGCAACCGGCGGGGCGATGCCCGCCGGTTGCGCCTCCGCTGAAGCCGGATCGCTCTGTGCGGCGACGCTTCGCCCGTCAGGGCAGGATGCTCCGTCCGGAGGCATTGGTCGCCAGGTACTCGCGGTCGTCCGGGCGCGTGCCGGCGACCGCGGGCATCGCGCCCGCGTGCGCCGCCGAAGCGCAGGCGGCCGGCTCGCCCGGAGACTGCGTCCGGATCAGGACGGCTTCCCGGTACACGTCCTGGAAGCGCGCGACCGCGGCGAGCAGCTGCTTGCCGGCCCGGGGGCTGCAGGTTTCCAGCCGGAGCTCCTGGAGGACGATCGGCTTCGCCCAGACCTCCAGCGCGGCGAGGTCGGCGAACTGCTTTCCGACCGCGACGTACCGGTCGGGAAAGACCTTGACGGCGAGCGTCTCCGGGGGCAGGTTGTCGGCCGCGAGCGCGGCGGCCGGAAAGACGAGGGCGAGGCTCCCGGCGACGAAGGTCACGAGAATGCGTGCAACGACGGCATGCGTGGTCATGGTTGGCACCTCCTGGTCGGTTTCCCGTCCACCGCGGGCGGGAATCTGGGCGGCATTCTTCGCGCGAACCCGCGCGCCGCTCAAACGATCTTTTGTTAGTCCTGCCATGAGCCGCGGTAATGGATAAGCGCCGCCCGCCGCGGATCTCGCTCGACCTCCTGCGCGGCTTTCGCGCCGCCGCGCGGCACCTGAGCTTCACGCGCGCGGCCCAGGAGCTCTTCGTGACCCAGCCCGCGGTCAGCCGCGAGATCAAGACGCTCGAGGATCAGCTGGGCCGACCGCTGTTCGATCGCGTCAACCGGATGCTGCAGCTGACCCCGGCGGGCGAAGAGCTCTACCGCGTCGCCGAGGAGGCGCTCGCGCAGATCGACGCGGTCGTCGATCGCATCGCCGATGCCGGGAAGGCGCTCGCGGTGACCACGACCAGCGCGTTCGCCTCGCTCTGGCTCGCGCCGCGGCTGCCGCGGTTCAATCGCGCGCACCCCGGGATCGACGTGCGCGTCGTGGCGAGCAACGACAGGCCCGATCTCGAGCGCGACCGGCTGGACGTCGCGATCCGGGTGGTGCTGCCGGGGGCCGACGTTCCCGACGGCGAGCCCCTGCTCGAGTGCAGGACCTTCCCGGCCTGCTCGCCTGCCCTCGCGCGCGACCGGTCGCGCCCGATCCGCGCGCCGGCCGATCTCGCCCGTCACGTGCGGCTCGATTACGAGAGCCTGCGCGACGGCCGGCGCATGTCGGAGTGGGACTTCTGGCTCGACGCGACGAAGACCCGGCGCTTCAAGCCGGCGAGCACGCTGTGGTTCCCGCAGTACGACCAGCTCGTCGCCGCGGCGGTCGAGGGCAGCGGCGTCGCGATGGGCGTCTGGCCGTATCTCGTGCGGCATCTCCGCGAAGGGGTGCTCTGCGCGCCCTTCGGCCGCGAGGCCGTGGCGCACCGCGGCACGTTCTTCGTGACCCGCCGGCCGGCGGTCGCGGGGAGCGAGGCGGTGGCGGCCTTCGTCGACTGGCTGCGGAGCGAAGCGCGAAGCGACGGCGAGTTCACGCTCGCGCCGGCCGGCGCGGCAGGCCGCGCGGCGGGCCCGCGCCCGGGGGCCGCGCGCGCTCGCTCGCGCGGGCGCTGCACGTGAGCGAGGCGCGCAGTCTCTCGCCCGAGGCGCTCGGCGCGCTGCCCATCCGCCGCTACGAGGGGCCGGTGCGCCTCGTCACGGCGCCGGCGGAGCTCGAGCGCGCGCTGGCCGAGATCGAGCGCGAGCGCGTGGTCGGCTTCGACACCGAGACGCGGCCGGCCTTCGTGCGCGGCGAGCGCTACCTGCCCGCGCTCGTGCAGCTCGCCACCGCGGGCGCGGTGTATCTCCTGCAGGTGCAGCAGCACGACTTCTCCGGCCCGCTGCGGGAGGTCCTCGGCTCCGAGCGCGTCGTCAAGGCGGGCGTGTCGGTGCGCGAGGATCTGCGCGGCCTGCGGGAGCTCTTCGCGTTCGAGGCGCGCGCGGTCGTGGATCTCGGCACGGTCGCGCGGCGGCACGGCGTCAAGCAGACCGGCGTGCGCAATCTCGCCGGGATGTTCCTCGCCGCGCGCATCCCCAAGGGCGCGAAGACGACGAACTGGGCGGCGCGCCAGCTGACGCCGCGGCAGATCGCCTACGCCGCGACCGACGCCTGGGTCTGCCGCGAGCTGTACCTGCGCTTCGCCGAGCTCGGTCTCGTGCCCGGGGCGGCGCCGGCGACGTGACGGCGCGCGAGCGGCCGGAGCGCCGATCCGGGCGCGCGGCGCGCCCGGCCGCCCAGCCGCTCGCGCCGGGCCCGCGTCAGATGCGCAGCACGTCGCCCTTCAGCGAGTACAGGATCGCGACCACCTCGTCGACATCGGGCCGCGCCACGCCGTGAGCCTCGAGCGCCGCGACGATGTCGTCCATCGTCGCCAGGAACTCCTGCTCGCTGATGTTCATGCCGGCGTGCGCGGTGCGCAGATCGCGCCCCGCGTAGCGCTGCGGTCCGCCGATGCCCGCGCAGAAGAACTGCGTGCCGAGCTGCTTCAGCCGCGGCAGGTCCTTGCCCCGGAAGCGCGGCCCGAGCACCGGGTTCACCGCGTGGCGATCGATGGATTCCTCGACGATCGCGGCGATGCGCTCGGCGCCGCCGAGCCGCTCGTAGAGCGTTGCAGCCATGGGAGCCTCCTCGCGCCGGCGCTCAGGCGTGAGCCGCCCAGGAGTCGTGCTCGATCGCGCCGGCCTGCTGCGCCTGCCGCGCGAGCGCGCCGTCGCGCAGCGCTTCGAGCATCAGGGCGGTGGCGTCCTCGAGCATCCGGACCCTTTCGGGCGTGACGGGCTCCGGGAAAGTCAGCGTCGCGTATCCGCCATCGGAGAGGGGAACGACCAGTTTGCGAACGTCCATGTAGCGCTCCTCGCAGGTGTCGACCGGGTTGTGAGCCGCAGGCGCAAACGGGCCGCCTGCGGGTGCCAGCATCCACATGCGCCGTTCCCGAAACGTTCCCGGCCCGCGGGCCGGTTGTTCGCGCGCCGCGGTCATAGGACACTCCGGCCCATGGCTCGCAAGGCGACTCGAGGCACGGCCGGCCGCCGCGTGGAGATCCGGCTGCTCGGCGGCTTCGCGGCGTCGGTCGACGGCGCGCGAACTCCGCCCGGCGATTGGCCCGGCCGCCGCTCGGCCGAGCTCGTCCAGCTGCTCGGCCTCGCCGACGGCCACCGGCTGCTGCGCGAGCAGGTCATCGACGCGCTGTGGCCGCAGCTCGCCCCCGAGGCGGGCGGCGCCAATCTGCGCAAGGCCGCGCACTACGCGCGCCAGGCGCTGCGCAGCCCCGACGCGGTGGTGCTGCGCGGCGGGGAGGTGATCCTGTGCCCGAGCGCCGCGCTCGACGTGGACGCGGTGCGCTTCGAGCGCGCGGCCGAGGCGGCCCTCGCGAGCGGCGATCCGGCGGCGTGCGCCGCGGCCGCCGCGGCCTACGCCGGCGAGCTGCTGCCCGGCGCCTCGTACGAGCCCTGGACCGAAGCGGCGCGCGAACGGCTGCGCAGCCGCTATGTCGCGCTGCTTCGCGCGAGCGCCCAGTGGGAGCGGCTCGCCGACGCCGAGCCCACCGACGAGCCCGCGCACCGCGCGCTCATGCAGCGCGAGCTCGCGGCGGGCAACCGCGCGGCGGCGATCCGCTGGTATGCGCGCCTGCGCACCGCGCTCCAGCACGCGCTCGGCGTGGCGCCCGACCGCGAGACCGAAGCGCTGTACGCGCAATGCATCGCGGGCGCCGCGCGCCCCGGGCCCGCCTTCGTCGGGCGCCAGACCGAGCTCGCGCGGGTCACGACGTGGCTGCAGGCGAGCCCGGCCGAGCGCGCGGGCGGGCTCGTCGTGCGCGGCGCGGCGGGTATCGGCAAGACCGCCTTCTGCCGGCAGATCGAAGCGCTCGCGCGCGAGCGCGGCTGGAAGGTGGTGAGCGTCGATGCGGCGCAGCCGGGCCGCGCGTACGCGGCGGTCGCGGCCGTGGTGGATCAGGCGATCCTCCAGAGCCGCGCCGTCATGGAGCTCGTGGGCGCGCCCGCGCGCGCGGTGCTCGCGGCGCTCACCCCGCTTGCCGGCGCCGCGCCCGCCGCGGCGGTGCCGCTCGGACGCCACCAGGTGATCGGCGCGCTCCGGCGCCTGCTGCTCGCCGCATCCGAAGGCGGCCCGGTCATGGCGCTGGTGGACGATGCGCATCTGCTCGACGAGGCCGACGCCGACGTGATGGTGCATCTCGCGGCTACGGGGCGGCCCGTGTGCGTCGCGCTCGCGCTCCGCGCGCCGCCGGCGGCCGCGCCGCTCGCCGAGCGTCTGTCGCAGCTCGCCCACGGCAGGCAGCTCGAGACGATCGAGCTCGGGCCGCTCACCGACGAGGAGGCCGCGGCCCTGGCCGCGCACGCGGCGCCGCGCGCGCTCGACCCGGCGCTCAGGGCCCGCATCGTCGGGCTCGCGGAGGGCAACGCGTTCGCGGTCCTCGAGCTCGCCCGCAGCATCGGCCCCGGCGCCGATGCGCGATTGCCGGCGAGCGTGCGCGAGGCGATCACCGCGCGCCTGTGCGACGTGGATGCGGGCGCGCTCGCGCTGCTCAAGCGCCTCGCGCTCGCGAGCGACGAGCTCGATCCGACGCTCGTCGTCGCGCTGTCGCAAGGCACCGAGGCCGCGGCGTTCGCGCTGCTCGATCTCGCGCTCGACGCGGGCGTGCTCGTCGTCGCCGACGGGCGCTACCGCTTCCGCCACGAGCTCGTCCGCCAGGCGCTCGTCGAGCAGATCCCGCCGCATCAGCGGTTGAAGGCGCATCGCGACGCCGCGCGGCGCCTGGCGCAGCTCGCGGTGCCGCCCGCCGTGGTCGCGCGCCACTGGCTCGCGGGCGGCAGCCCGGCCGAGGCCGCGGCGTGGCTGCTGGACGCGGCGCGCGACGCGATGCGGCTCGGGGCGTTCCAGGACGCGTTGCGCCACCTCGAGCCGCTGCTCGACTACGAGCGCGACCACGCCGAGGCGCTGCGCCTGCGGGCCGAAGCGCTCGACGCGCTCGGCGATCCGGCCGCGCTGGCGGCGTACGACCGCGCCGCCGACGCGGCGGGCGAGCCCGCCTCGCACGACCTGCGCGCGAAGCGGGCGCTCGCGCAGGTCAAGCTGGGCGATCCGAAGGGGGCGCTGCGCGCGCTCGACGGCGTGCGCCCGACCACCGTGGACGGGCGCCTCGCCGAGGCGCTCGCGTACAGCGGCGCGGCCGCGCTCGGCGTCGCCGACCCGGTGATGGGCACGCTCAAGTCCGCCGAGGCGCGGCGGCTCGCCCTGCAGACCGGCGACACGGCGGCCATCGTGGTCGCCTCGTGGGCGCAGGCGGCGGCCGCGCACGCGCGCGGCGAGCTGCACGGCAGCGTGTGGGCCGATCTGCACGAGACGCACCACGTGCCGCACCTCGCCGTGCGGGTGTTCGACGGCCAGCTCTGCATCACCCAGCGCTTCCTCTACGGGGCGCGGCCGTATCCCGAGGTCATCGCGTTCGCCGATGCGCTCGCCGCCGAGGCGAGGCGGCTCGGGGCGGCGCGCGGGCACGCCTTCGGCGTGACCCTGCGCGGCGAGGCGGAGCTGCTCGCCGGCGACCTCGACGCGGCCGAGGAGCACCTCACGCTCGGCGGGCGGCTGCATCGCGCGTTCGGCGGCGCGACCGGCGAGGCGCTCGCGCTGCAGCGTCGCGCGGAAGTCGCGCTGTATCGCGGCCGGCGCGACGCGGCCGCCGCGCTGCTCGACGAGGCGCTCGACCTCGCGCGCCAGACCGACATCGGCTTTCATCTGCTCGACCGGATCTACGGCACGCGCGTGGCGCTGTGCGAGGCGCCCGCCGCGGCGCTCGCCGCATTGGAGGAGGCGCAAGCCGCGGTGCGCGGCCCGCTGGAGACCTGCCCCGGCTGCCGCATCACCTTCGCCGTGCCGGCCGCCATCGCCGCCGCGCGCGCGGGCCGGCTCGATCTCGCCGCGCGCCTCGAGCAGTCGGTGCAGTTCCTCGCCGAGGTGGTGATGCGCCTGCCCGCGTGGCACGCGGCGCTCGAGGAGGTGCGCGCGCACATCGCCCGCGCGCGGGGCGACGACGCGCTCGCCGCGGCCCGCTTCGACGCCGCGGCCCGCGGCTATCGCGCGGCGGGGCAGCCGCTCGACGCGGCGCGCTGCGCCGCGCTGGCGCCGAGCGCAGCGTAGCCCGCGCCCGCCGCGCCGTACCGGCGGCGCCCTGCCGACGCGCCTTGCTGGCTCGTCTACGGGCAGACTTTGCGGTCGTAGAAGGCGAGGTGCGTGTGCGGCGGCGGGATGTCGGCGAAGACCGGCCGCCCCTCGAAGCGGAACGCCCCGTATGCGAGGCGCGCGACCTCCTCGAAGCCGGCGCGCCGCGCAGCGGTCTGGGAGAAGTGCCCGGTGCATTCGGTGACGCAACGCTCGAAGCCGCGATCGCGCGCGAGGTCTGTGCAAACGCGAAAGAGCCGGCTCGCGAGGCCCCGCCGTGCGAAGCGCGCGTCCGTGCCCACCATCCAGAGATCGGCGGCATGGCCGGGCGCGAGCTCCGGATGCCTCGCCTCGTAGGCCTCGCCGACGCTCATCAGCGCCTCGGCGACCGGCAGGAACCATGGGAAGTCCTCGATGATTCCTTCGGGCAGGGGCGACTTGAAATCGCGGCTCAGGAACGCCGCGGCCACGGTCTCGGGCGCGCCCTCGGGCACCGCAACGGCGGAGAGGCCGTTCGCCGCGCATTCGGGCATGAACCGGTCGATCAGATGCGCGAGATCGCTCGCCGCGATGCCGAGCGCGGCGGCCATCGGCTCGCGCGCGAAGCATTCGCTCAGGAGGCGCACGATCCGCTCGCGCGGAACTTCGGACGCGGGCAGGTAGCGAAAGCCCGCCTCTTCACGGAGGAAGCGCGGCGCGGACGCGCGAAGCGGCGCCGCGCGAGCGCGCGCCAGTGCCGACTTGGTCATGGGCCGTGTCTCTCGTCGTGCGGTTACTCGTGCCCGACAGGCTAGCCCGCGCGCGTATCCGGCGGTTTTCAGTTTCGCAGCCGGACCGTTTCGTTTGTTTCGGCCGGGTTGCCGCGACGGGCGTGCGGCGCGCGGCCGTTCGCCGTGGCAGGAGGGGCGCGAGGCCCCTTCCTTGCCGGGCGGGTCAGAAGCGTGCCTCGAGGATCAGGTTGAACGGCGTCTCGGCGGCGCGGCGGAAGTGCGTGAACCCTGCCTTGCGGAACACCTCGGCGAGGCGCGCCTCGCCGGCCTGCGCGCCGAGCACCAGGTGCCCGCCCTCGGAGATCGCGTGGGCGCAGCACAGCGTGGTCGAGGCCGCGTAGTACAGCCGCGCGACCGGCGAGACGTTGTCCTCGACGCGGTCGTTGGCGAACGGCTCGACCAGCATGACGGTGCCGTCGGGCGCGAGCGCCTCCGCCGCGTGCCGGGCCGCGGCGACCGGGTCGCCCATGTCGTGCAGGCAGTCGAAGAAGCAGATGAGTCCGTAGCCCTTGCCGGGGTAGTCCGCGGCGCGCGCGACCTCGAAGGCGGCGCGTCCGCCGACGCCGCCCGCGACGGCGTTGCGCCTCGCCTCGTCGATCGAGGCCGGGTGCGTGTCGAAGCCGTAGAAGCGCGACCGCGGGAACGCCTGGGCCATGAGGATGCTCGAGTGGCCGTGCCCGCAGCCCACGTCGGCCACGGTGATGCCGGCCTCGAGTTTCGCCACGACGCCGTCCAGCGCGGGCAGCCACTGCGACACCAGGCTGCCCTTGTAGGCGTTGCGGTAGAACGCCGCCACGCCGCAGTAGAGCCGGCCGTCGTGGTCGCCCCACGAGATCCCCTTGCCGGTGCGGAACGCGTCGATCGCCTTCTCCTCGTCGAACCACATCGAGGCCGGCACCTGCCACGCGTTCGGGATGAAGTAGGGGCTCTCCTCGTCGGCGAGCACCATCGCGTGCTCCGGCGAGAGCTCGTAGGTATCGCTGACGGCGTGATAGTCGAGGTAGCTGCCTGCCACCTGCGCGTTCAGCCACTCGCGCACGTAGCGCTCCGCGCAGCCCGCGCGCGCCGCGAGCTCGGCGGCGCTGAGCGGGCCGGCGCCCGCCATGGCCTTGTAGAGGCCGAGCTTGGCGCCGAGGCTGACCATCACGCCGCCGTAGCCGGCGGAGAGGTCGCCGACGGCGCGCCCGAGGAAACCGTCCAGCTTCGATTGATCGATCACGGCTTGACTCCTTTCTGGCGAGTTGGAACGATCGGAACGTCGGCCGCATGTTCGCAGCCGGACCGTGCCTTGCGCAGGAGCCGGAATCGCCTAAGATCGGTCCATTCGTGCCACACCCGACGCGCCGTCACGCGCCATGGCCAAGCCCCCGCCCCGCCCCGCCGCGCATCCGCGCCACGTCAGTCTCGTCGCGCTGCCCGACGCGGTGGTCTCGACGCTCTACGGGATCTACGACGTCGTGAACGCGTTCGCGATGATGCGCGCGTCGAGCGCGGCGCCGGCGGCGGCGCCGCCGTTCCACATCGAGATCGTGGGCGAGCGTGCCGGCCCGCTCGCGCTCGCGAGCGGCGTCTCGATCGAGGTCCAGCGGCCGATCGATGCGGTCGAGGCGACCGACATCGCGATCGTTCCGTCGATCCTGCTGCCGCCCGAAGGCTGGACGAAGGGCCGCTATCCGCGGCTCGTCGACTGGCTTTGCGCGATGCACGGCCGCGGCGCGGTGCTCTGCTCGGCGTGCTCGGGGATCTTCCTGCTGGCCGAGACCGGGCTCTTCGACGGCAAGGACGTCACGGTGCACTTCGGCTACGCCCGCGCGTTCGCGGCGGCCTATCCGGCGGTGCCGATCCACCCGGAGCGCGTGCTCGTGATCTCGGGGCGGCGCGAGGAGCTCGTGAGCTCCGGCGCATCGACCACCTGGCACGACCTCGTGCTCTATCTCATCGCGCGCTTCGCCGGTGCGACCGTCGCGCAGGACGTCGCACGCCTGTTCGCGCTGCAGTGGCACCAGGACGGGCTCGCGCCGTTCATCGTCTTCGAGGGCCGGACCGACCACGGCGACGGCGAGATCCTGAGCGCGCAGCAGTGGCTGCGCAGCCACTTCTCGGTCGCGAGCCCCGTGGAGGAGATGATCAAGCGCTCGAAGCTCGCCGAGCGCACGTTCAAGCGGCGCTTCGCGGCCGCGACCGGGCTCACCCCGATCGCCTACGTCCAGCGATTGCGCATCGAGGACGCCAAGCGCCGGCTCGAGCGGACCGAGGCGCCGGTCGACGAGATCGCCTGGCGGGTCGGCTACGAGGACGCGGCCTTCTTCCGGCGCCTCTTCAAGCGCACCATCGGCCTCGCCCCGGGCGCCTACCGCAAGCGCTTCCGCATCCCCGAGTTCGCTCGTCCGTAGCTCACTCGACACAGGGCTCATCATGCGAATGACCGACATCCCGTTCGCGACGACCGACTGGTCGGCGATCGAGCCGACCGAGCACGCGGGGGCGACGGGCAAGGCCAGGTGGCGGACGCGCCGCTTCGGGGACATCCGCGTCCGCATGGTCGAGTACGCGCCCGGCTACTCGGCGGACCACTGGTGCTCCAAGGGACACATCCTGCTGTGCCTCGAAGGCGAGCTCCGCACCGAGCTCGCGGACGGCCGGGTCTTCGTGCTGAAGCCCGGCATGTCGTACCAGGTCGCCGACGGCGCCGAGCCGCATCGCTCGTCCACGGCCGCCGGCGCCACGCTCTTCATCGTGGATTGAGGCCGGCCGGCGCCGCGCAGACGCCGGGGAAGCGCCGCCTGCGGATGAGCATCTACGACAAGAGCTTCGTCACCGTGCTCGCCGTGTCGGCGCTCCTCGTCGTCATCGCCGTTCCGCTCGCGCTGCGGAAAGTGCCGCGCAACGCCGTCTACGGCTTCCGCACGTGCGCGACGCTCGCGAGCGAGGAGCTCTGGCTCGCCGCCAACGCGCACTTCGGGCGCGGGCTCATCGCCGCCTCGCTCTGTGGTGCCGCGCTGGCGGCCGGCGCCTACCTGCTGCGGCCGCTGCCGCCGGAGCTCATGGTTCCGGCCACGGTGTTCATGATGGCGGTGCCGTCGTTGCTCGCCGCCCTGGCAACGCTGCGCTACGTTCGCGCGATGGAGCGCTCCGGCGCCCGCTGAGCACCACCCGCTTCACTCGCCGCCGAAGTACCCCGGATCGACCTCGTCCGCGTAGCAGACGGGCGAGGCCATCCTGCTGCCGGCGGGACCCGGCGCGCCAAGGAACTCGAGCTTCCCTTCGCGCCGCTCGTAGATGCCGCGCTCGGTGACGACGAAGTCGACCGGGACGTCCCACGGCTGCGGATAGATGGTGGGGATGTGGGCGACCTCGTGGGCGACCGCGATGACGTGCGGGCGCTTCTCGAGCGCGGCGAGGGTGCGGTCGAAGAAGCCGCCGCCGTAGCCGAGGCGGTAGCCGGCGTCGTCGAAGCCGGGCGCCGGCAGCAGAACGGTGGTCGGCACGATCCCGGCGCCGTCGGCCGGATAGGGGATGCCGAGCGCCCCCTTGGCGAGCTTCACGCCGGGATGCCATTCGCGGAAGGCGAGCGGCGACCCGGGCGCCACCACCACCGGCAGCGCAGTCGTCGCGCCTGCGTCGCGGAGCCGCCTGACGAGGAAGCGGGCGTCGTACTCGTTCTTGTAGGGCCAGCAGAACGCGACCACGCCGCGGGCGAGGTTCGGGAACCCCCGCTCGAGATGCCGGTCGATCTGCCGGCGATGCGCGTCGAGCGTCTCGGGCGGCAGCGCGAGCCGGCGGGCGATCAGCTCGCCGCGCAGCGCCTTGCGCCAGGCCGCGAGGTCCGCGGGCGGCGCGTCCGTTGCATCGCCGCAACGCTCGGCTTCCGAGCCGACAACCCGCGGGGCGGGAAAGGTTTTCGTAAGATTGCCCGTGCTATTCTTCATGTAGTTTCTCAAGAGTCCTGGTTACTATACACCCCGTGCTCAGGCCGCTCGTCCTCGCCCTCGCCTTCGCCGTCGCGACGCCGTGTCTCGCCGTGGACGAGCGCGAGGCGTTCAAGGCGGCCGCCGAGGCGTTCCGCAAGAGCGACGCGACGCGGCTCGAGGCGCACGCGAAGAAGCTGCGCGGCAGCGGGCTCGAGCCCTACCTCGACTACTGGCAGCTCAAGCTCGAGCTCGAGACGGTCGATGCCGGCGCGGTGCGCGAAATGCTCTGGAAGAACGATGGCCTGCTGCTCGGCGAGCGCCTGCGCAACGACTGGCTGCGCGCGCTTGCGCGCCAGCAGCAGTGGGACGTGCTACTCGCCGAGTACCCGAAGCTCACGCAGGAGGATCCCGAGGTCACCTGCCTCGCGCTGCAGGCGCGCTGGCGGAACGGCGACCGCGCCTCGCTCTCCGAGGTCCGCGCGTTCTGGAACGCGCCGCGCGACGTTCCCGAAGGCTGCCTGCCGCTGATCGAGGCGGAGATCGCCGACGGGCGCATCGACACCGAGGACGCGTGGGCGCGCGTGCGCGCGCTGCTCGTCGCGAACCAGGTCGCGGCGGCGAAGCGCACGATCAACTACCTGCCGGCGGCCGAGACCCCGCGCGAGCGCACGATCGATTCGATCCGGCGCAAGCCCGAGCACTACGTCGAGCAGCACAAGCACGACCTGAAGAAGCGCGTCGACCGCGAGCTCGCGATCTATGCGCTGACGCGCGTCGCGCAGCGCGACGCCGGGCGCGCCGCGGCCTATTTCACGGACCGGCTCCGGGAGCGCTTCCCGGCGGCCGACCAGGGTTACGTCTGGGGCCAGATCGCGACCAACGCCGCGCGGCAGCACCTGGCCGAGGCGACGTTCTGGTTCGCGCGCGCGGGCGACGCGCCGCTCGAGGACGAGCAGCTCGCGTGGCGCGCGCGGGCGGCGCTCCGCGCCGGGAACTGGCCCGAGGTCGGCGCCGCGATCGACCGCATGAGCGCCGAGGGCCGCGGCGATCCGACCTGGGTGTACTGGAAGGCGCGCGCGCTGCGCGCGGCCGGCGACGCGCGCGGCGCGGAGCTCCTCTTCGCCCGCATCGCCCACGACCACGATTTCTACGGCAAGCTCGCGCGCGAGGAGCTCGGCCTGTCGCTCTCGATTCCGCCGCGCGGCTACGCGCCGAAGGACGAGGAGGTGGCGCGCGCCGCCTCCAACGAGAGCCTGAAGCGCTCGCTCGCGCTCTTCCGCGTCGACTTCCGCGGCGAGGCGACCCGCGAGTGGATCTGGGGCGTGCGCGGCATGAACGACCGCGAGCTGCTCGCCGCCGCCGAGCTCGCGCGCCGCTACGAGATCTGGGACCGCGCGATCAACACCGCGAACCGCACCGTCGGCGAGCACGATTTCTCGGTGCGGTTCCTGGCGCCCTACCGCGAGGTGTTCAGCGAGCAGGCGCGCGCGCAGGGCCTGGACGAGCACTGGGTGCTCGGCCTGGTGCGCCAGGAGAGCCGCTTCATCACCGACGCCCGCTCCGCGGCCGGCGCCTCGGGCCTGATGCAGCTGATGCCGCGCACCGCGCGCTGGATCGCGCGCCAGATCGGCATGCGCGACTACTCGTGGCGCAAGGTGACCGACGTCGACGTGAACGTCGCGCTCGGCACGAGCTACCTCAAGTACGTCTACGACGGCCTCGGCGAGAGCACCGTGCTCGCGGCCGCCGGCTACAACGCCGGCCCGCGCCGCGCGCAGCGCTGGCGCGCCGAGGGTCCGCTCGAGGGCGCGATCTACGCCGAGACCATCCCCTTCACCGAGACGCGCGACTACGTCAAGAAGGTGATGAGCAACACGGTCTACTACGCCGCCATCTACGGCGGCGAGGTGCGCCCGCTCAAGGAGCGCCTCGGCGTGATCCCCGGCCGCGGCGCCGAGGACGCGACCGACGGCTCGGGCGAGCCGACGCTAAAATAGCCCTCGGCGCGGGCCGCGCGCCGCACCGGACGGCCGGCCTGGGGTGCGGCGGGCGCCGCATCCTTTCCTGCAGCAGAGCTCACCACAGCGAGAAGCGATGTCCCGCATCTGCATCCTCGGCGGCTCCGGCTTCATCGGGCGCCACATCGTCGAGTTCCTGGTCGAGGAGAACCATTTCGTCGTCGTGCCGACGCGCCGGCGCGAGCGCGCCAAGCACCTGATCCTGCTGCCGACCGTCGAGGTCGTGCAGGCGGAGGTGCACGACCCCGAGGCGCTCGTGCGCCTCTTCCGCGGGTGCGACGCGGTGATCAACCTGGTCGGCGTGCTCCACAGCCCGCCGGGCGACCCCTACGGGCCCGGGTTCAAGCGCGCGCACGTCGAGCTGCCGGAGAAGGTGGTGGCCGCCTGCGGCGCGGCCGGCGTGCCGCGGCTGCTGCACATGAGCGCGCTCAAGACGGCGCCGGATGCGCCGAGCGAGTATCTGCGCTCGAAGGCCGACGGCGAGGCGGCCGTGATCGCCGCGCGCGGCCGTCTCGCGTCGACGATCTTCCGGCCGTCGGTGGTGTTCGGCCCGGAGGACCAGTTCCTGAACACGTTCGCGGCGCTGCAGCGGTGGCTGCCGGTGCTGTTCCTGGCCTGTCCGGACGCGCAGTTCCAGCCGGTCTACGTGCAGGACGTGGCGCGCGCGTTCGTGACGGCGCTCGCGCGCAGCGAAAGCGTCGACAAGGCCTACGATCTCGTCGGGCCCACGGTGTACACGCTGCGCGAGTTGGTGGAGTACGCGGGCCGCATCTCCGGGCATCCGCGCCCGATCGTCGGGCTCGGCGAGCGCATGTCGCACCTGCAGGCGCGCATGATGGAGCTCCTGCCGGTGAAGCTCATGAGCCGCGACAACGTGCGCTCGATGCGCGTCGCGAACGTGGCCGACGCGAAGCTCCCGTTCGGCATCGAGCCGACCCCGCTCGAGGCGGTGGCGCCGGTCTACCTGAAGGGCGCCTATCCGCGCTCGCGGTTCTCCGCGTTCCGCTACAAGGCCGGGCGCAAGCCGCGCGAAGTGTGAGAGCGCCGGCGTGGGCACCCCGATCCTCGTCATCGCCAACAAGAACTACTCGTCCTGGTCGCTGCGCGCCTGGCTCGCATTGACCCAGGCCGGCGTCGCCTTCGAGGAGAAGCGGATCCCGCTCGGGATGCCGGAGACGAAGCGGAGGATCCTCGAGTACTCGGGCGCGGGCCGCGTGCCGGTGCTGGTCGACGGTCCGCTGCGCGTCTGGGAGTCGACCGCGATCATCGAGTACGCCGCCGAGCGCTGGCCCGACAGGCCGCTGTGGCCCGCCGACCGCACCGCGCGCGCGCTCGCGCGCGCGGTGTCGGCCGAGATGCACGCCGGCTTCACGGCGCTGCGCGCCGCGATGCCGATGAACTGCCGCGGCCGCTACCCGGGCAAGGGCCGCTCGGGCGCGGTCGACGCCGACATCGCGCGCATCGAGGCGATCTGGAGCGAGTGCCTCAAGCGCTCCGGCGGCCCGTTCCTGTTCGGCGCGTTCTCGAGCGCCGACGCGATGTACGCGCCGGTCGCCTCGCGCTTCCTCACCTACGGCGTCAAGCTCGCGGGCGCGCTGCAGCAGTACGCCGACGACGTGCTCGCGCTGCCGGCGATGCAGGCGTGGTACGCCGCCGCGGCCGCCGAGCCCGAGTTCCTCGCCGACGAAGAGCCCTACGCGTCGCAGGCGTCCTAGGCATGCCCGCCGCGACGCCTTCGTGCAAGGCACCTCGCGTGCGGAGCGAACCCCGGTCGTACGAGCCCTTTGCGTAGCTCCCGAAACGAACGAGGGCAAGCCACTTGAGTATCCCTGCGTCAGGCCGAGAATGAGGGTCTACACGGTCGGCGGCGCGGTGCGCGACGAGCTGCTCGGCCTCGCGGTGAAGGACCGCGACTACGTCGTGGTGGGTGCGACGCCCGAGGAGATGGTGCGCCTCGGCTACCGCCCGGTCGGCAAGGACTTCCCGGTGTTCCTGCATCCGCACACCAACGAGGAGTACGCGCTGGCGCGCACCGAGCGCAAGACCGGGCGCGGCTACAAGGGCTTCACCGTGCTGGCGGCGCGCGAAGTGACCCTGGAGCAGGATCTCGCCCGCCGCGATCTGACCATCAACGCGATCGCGCGCGCCGAAGACGGGCGCCTGATCGACCCTTTCGGCGGCGAGCGCGACCTGCGCCTGGGCGTGCTGCGCCATGTCTCGCCGGCCTTCTCCGAGGACCCGGTGCGCATCCTGCGCCTGGCGCGCTTTGCCGCGCGCTTCGCCTTCGAGATCGCGCCCGAGACGCTGGCATTGATGCGCGGGATGGTGGCG
>JAHDYJ010000219.1 GCA_023383795.1 Burkholderiales bacterium
CCGCCGCCCGCGCTCGACGAGACGATCCAGGCGCAGAGCCTTTCGCTGAGGCGCGAGCTCTCGGAGGAGACGGGCACGGCGATCGTGCTGATCACGCACGATCTCGGCGTGGTGGCGGAGCTCGCGCACGACGTGCTGGTGATGTATGCCGGCCGGGTCGCCGAGCAGGCGCCGGTCGAGGCGCTGTTCCGCACGCCGCAGCACCCCTACACGGTCGGCCTGATGGGCGCGGTGCCGCGGCTCGACGAGCAGGTCGAGCGGCTCGCCACCATCGAGGGCGCGGTGCCCAGCCCGCGCGCCTGGCCGCCCGGCTGCCGCTTCGCGCCGCGCTGCCCCTTCGTGGTCGAGCGCTGCCGCGCCGAGGCGCCGCCTCTCGCCCCGGTCGGCGAGGGGCACGTCGCCGCGTGCTGGCAGGCCCCGCTCGACCGTTTCGCTGCCGCCGCATGAGCGCGCCCCTTCTCGACGCGCGCGGCCTGGTCAAGCATTTCCCGGTGCGCGGCGGACTGTTCGGCCGGCCGGTCGGTTTCGTGCGCGCGGTGGACGGCATCGACATCGCCGTGATGCCGGGCGAGACGCTCGCGCTGGTGGGCGAATCGGGCTGCGGCAAATCGACCGCCGCGCGGCTCTGCCTCAGGCTGATCGAGCCCGATCGCGGCAGCATCACCTTCGACGGCGCCGACCTGATGGCGATGGACGAGGCGCGGCTGCGCGCCGCGCGCCGGCACATGCAGCTGGTCTTCCAGGACCCGTTCGCCAGCCTCAACCCGCGCATGACCGTGGGCCAGATCCTCGCCGAGCCGATCCGGCTGCACCGGCTGCGCGCGGGCCGCGCGGTGGAGGAGCGCGTCGCGGAGCTGCTCACCCTCGTGGGGCTCCGCCCCGAGCAGGCGGCGCGCTACCCGCACGAGTTCTCGGGCGGGCAGCGCCAGCGCATCGGCATCGCCCGCGCGCTCGCCTGCGAGCCGAAGCTGCTGGTCGGCGACGAGCCGGTGAGCGCGCTCGACGTCTCGATCCAGGCGCAGGTGATCAACCTGCTGGACGACCTGCTCGCACGGCTCGGCCTCGCCTTCCTGCTGATCGCGCACGACCTCGCAGTGGTACGCCACATCGCCGACCGGGTGGCGGTGATGTATCTGGGCCGGATCGTCGAGCAGGGGCCGACCGGGGAGGTGTTCGCGAACCCCCGCCATCCCTACACGCGCGCACTGCTCGCCGCGATCCCGCGCCCCGAACCCGTGGCCGCGCCGCCGCGCGCGACCATCGAGGGTGACGTGCCGAGCCCGATGAACCCGCCGCCGGGCTGCCGCTTCCACACGCGCTGCCCGCATGCCGACCCGCGCTGCCGGACCGAGGACCCGGAGCTCGCCGACCCCGGCGACGGCCACCGGGTCGCCTGCCATCACTGGCGCGGGCTCGCGCCGTGGGAGAGCGGTGCGGCGGGTGCCGACCCGGCGGCGCGCGCCCGGCTGCATGCCCTCGCCCGCCACTTCCGGGCGGAGACACCGAAGGGCTTGTCGCCGGCCGCGTCCGGCGCGACGCTCGGCCCCGCAGGAACGACAAGAACGGGAGCTTCGTCATGAAGAGACTGTTGCTGGCCGCCGTTGCCGCCTCGGTCGTTGCGGCAGCACTGCCCGTCCATCACGCCTCCGCGCAGACCATGCGCATCGGGCTGCGCGAGGATCCGGACATTCTCGATCCCACTCTCGCACGCACCTATGTCGGGCGGATCGTGTTCGCCTCGCTCTGCGACAAGCTGTTCGACATCGACAAGGACCTGAACATCGTCCCGCAGCTCGCCACCGGCTTCAAATGGGACGACAGCAGGACGCTGACGATCACGCTGCGCGAGGGCGTGAAGTTCCACGACGGCGAGACCATGGACGCGAACGCCGTCGCCTACAGCCTGAACCGCCACCTCACCATGCAGGGCAGTTTCCGCCGCGGCGAGATCAACGCGATGGACCGCGTCGAGGTGGTCGATCCGAAGACGGTGCGCATCCACCTGAAGGTGGCCTTCGCGCCGTTCCTCGCCCAGCTCACCGATCGTGCCGGCATGGTGGTCTCGCCCAAGGCGGCCGAGGCGGCGGGACGCGACTTCGGGCTCAAGCCGGTCTGCGCGGGCCCGTTCCGCTTCGTCGAGCGGGTGGCACAGGACCGCATCGTGGTCGAACGCTTCCCGGACTACTGGGACAAGGAGAACGTGCATCTCGACCGCATCATCTATCTGCCGATCCCGGACAGCACGGTGCGGCTCGCCAATCTGCAGTCCGGCGCGCTGGAACTCACCGAGACGATCTCGGCGACCGACATCCCGGCCGTGCAGCGCAATCCGCGGCTGCGCGTGGCGATGGGCGACGAGCTCGGCTCCCAGAGCATCACCTTCAACATCGCCAACGGCGACCGCGCCAAGGCGCCGATCGGCCAGCACGCGAAGGTGCGCCAGGCCTTCGACCTGGCGATCGACCGCGCGACCATCATCCAGGTCGTCTATGACGGCCACTTCGCGCCGACCGCGCAGGCCGTGCCGCCCTCCTCGCCCTACTACGTCCGCTCGCTCGCGCCGCCGACGCGCGACGTCGCCCGCGCGCGGGCGCTGTTGCGCGAGGCGGGTGTGGCGACACCGGTGAAGGTCGAGTTGACCGTGCCGAACAACCCGGACATGCGCCAGGTCGGCGAGGTGATCCAGGCCATGGCGGCCGAGGCCGGGTTCGAGGTGTAGATCCGCGCGATGGAGTTCGCGAGTTCGCTGCAGGCCGCGCAGCGCGGCGACTTCGAGGCGTATCTCGTCGGCTGGTCCGGCCGCACCGATCCGGACGGCAATCTCTGGAA
>JAHDYJ010000063.1 GCA_023383795.1 Burkholderiales bacterium
GGGCTCGCCGCCGCCGCGGCGTTCGCCGCGGTGCGCGAGGCGCCCGGCGCGACCGCGGGCGGCGCGGACGCGCTCGCCGAGGCGCTGCGCAGCGTCGCACTGCTAGGGCGCGACGCCGCTTTCCGGCGGTTCGTCATCACGCGCACGCTGCTGCTCGCGACCGCGCTCTCGATGCCGTTCTACGTCGCGCTCGCGGTGGAGCGCACCGGCACCGGCGCAGCGGGATTCGGCCTGCTGCTCGCCGCGAGCGGCGTGGCCGGTGCGGTGAGCGCGCCGGTGTGGGGACACCTCGCCGACCGCTCGAGCCGCCGCGTGATGATCGCCGCCGCGCTCGCCACCGGCGCGCTCGGGATCGCGGTCTTCGCGCTCGACGCAGCCGGCGCCGCGGCACTGCGCCACGAGTGGTCGTTCGCGGCGCTGTTCTTCCTCACCGCGGTCGCGCATGCGGGTGCGCGGCTCGGCCGCAAGACCTACCTCGTCGACCTCGCGGACGAGCGCACGCGCGCGGCCTACGTCGCGGTGAGCAACTCGGTGATCGGGCTCCTGCTCCTCGCCGGTAGCGCGTTCGGCGCGGTGGCGGAACTGCTCGGCACGCCCGGTGTCATCCTGGTGCTCGCGTTGCTCGCCCTGGCGGCCGCCGCAAGCGCCGTCCGTCTGCCCGAGGTCGAGGAATGAGAGGATCGCAATGACCATCGCTCGAGCTTCCGCACAGCGCGAACGCCGGCGCCGGCCGGTGAAGGATCCACGCCCCGAGCCGCCGCCGGTCGAGCCGCCGGGTCGCAAGCGCCGGGCGCCGGTCGACGACCCGACGCCCGACGAGCCGCCCGTCGAGCCGCCCGACGACGGCGGACCGCCGGTGCAGGAGCCGCCGCGGCGCGGGCGGCGTTAGCCGGAAGCAGCGGGCGCGCGCGGCGCGCCGGGCGAACGCGTCAGCCGAGCGCCCGGCGCACGCGTCGCCGGGCGGCACGCGCGGTGCGCCGCGCCGCCCGTTCCACCCCCTTGGCCGCTCCCGCGTGCGCGGCGCGGCCGCTCCGGCGCGCAGCGCGTTGCACGGATCGCGCGGCTCCGCGCGCCGCCTTCGTGACGCTGCGGCTGGTCGACTTCGCGGCGCGCTCGCTGGAGACCACGAAGCGCTGCAGCGCCTTGCGCGTCGCGTTCGCCACCGCCTCGATCTCGCGCAAGCCCGCGTGCGCGATCCTGCTCGCGGCGTCGCGCACCGCGGCCACCGCGGCCTGCGCCCCGGCCGTGCCGGAGCGCAGCGCGCTCTGCAGTGACCGCTCGGCCCGCTTCTGGGCCGCCTGGACCCTGGCGATGCTCGTCTTGCGGGGCTTGCTCTTGGTACGTCGGGTCTTTCGGGTGGCCATGCTCTCTCCTTTCGGAATGCGCGGGACGCGCGCTTGGTTTGTTCGCGAGCTTCCGCAGATTATCCGCATCGCGCACGCGCGGATTGATCACGGTCAAGTCGCGGCTGGACAGCCGCACGCGCTCGGCGCGGTCGGCGACGGACGGGCGGCGCGGCAGCCGCAAGCGCCCGCCGGGAGCCGGTGCGCTAGCCGAGGTGGCGGGTGAACCACTCGCGCGCGAGCTTCGCCACCGCTTCGAGCTTGCCCGGCTCTTCGAACAGGTGCGTCGCACCGGCGACGATCTCGATCCGGTGCTCGACCTCGAGCTGCGCGGCGGCGGCGCGGTTCATCTCGATCACCGGTGCGTCCAGGCCGCCGACGATGAGCAGCGTGGCGGCTTTCACGCGCGGCAGGTCCGCCATGGCGAGATCCGGCCGGCCGCCGCGCGAGACCACCGCCGCGACGCGCGCGGGCCGCTCGACGGCGGTCATCAGCGCAGCGGCGGCGCCGGTGCTCGCACCGAACAGCCCGATCCGCAGCGCCTTCGTCTCGGGCCGATTCGCCAGCCAGTCTACCGCGCCGGTCAGGCGCCGGCCGAGCAGCGCGATGTCGAAGCGCAGCTCGCGCGTGCGCTCGTCGATCGCGTGCTCCTCGGCGGTCAGCAGGTCGAAGAGGAGCGTCGCGAGGCCGCCCTCGTTGAGAAAGCCGGCGACGGACCGGTTCCGCGGGCTGAACCGGCTGCTGCCGCTGCCATGCGCGAAGACGACGATTCCGCGCGCAGCCGACGGGAGGGCGAGGCTGCCTTCGAGCGTCGCGTCGGCGGCCTCGACCCTCACCTCGTGCACGGATACCGCGGGGGGCTTGGCCATGGCGTCCACCTCTCGTTCCGGGGTCAATGATCCGCCCTGCTTGACGCGACTATTACCGCAGAAGCGGTGTCCTCGCGTCCTGACGTAGGTCAAGGGCCGGCCCGGGGCGCCCGCAACCGGGGCGGTGCCGCTCGAGGTCGAGCTTTCCGATGCTCAGCGCGCCGCTCGCCAGGCGGCGAGCGCCGCTTTGGCCTAAGCTCGGCCCGAGGGCACCGGGTCGGGGAAAATCGGGCAGGATGCGGTCATCGGCCCTCGCCGGCGCGTCCCGAGGAGAGCACGCCGGCCTCTCGCGCATATGCCGCGATCGACAACGAAGAAGACTGTCAGCCGCTCGGGTACTGGCCGGCGGAAAGCGGCCGCGCCCCGGCGCAGGCGTCCCGTCGGGGCGCCGTCCACCGTCAACCGCTCGCTGCGCGGGAATGTCGACGAGCGCGAGGGGGCGAACAACGACATGGCGAACCTCCTCGCGAGCGCCGAGCTGCCGGTCGTGTTTCTCGCCGCGGACCGCACCATCAAGCGCTTCACGCCGCCGGCGACGCGCCTGTTCAGCCTCATCGCCACCGACGTCGGGCGTCCGCTGGGCGACATCACCGCGCGCTTCAGCGATCCGGAGCTGCACGCCGACATCGACGCGGTGCTGCGGACACTGGCGCCGCGCAGCCGCGAGATCCGCACCGGCGAGGGCGAATGGTACCTGCGCCGCGTGACCCCCTATCGCACCGAGGGCAACCGCATCGAGGGCGCAGTGCTGACGTTCGCGGACGTGACGGCGATCAAGCAGGCCGAGGCGTCGCTGCGCGAGATGGCAGCGGAGCTCGAGCGGCGCGTCGACGAGCGGACGCTCGAGCTGCAGGCGGAGGTCGCGCAGCGCGGGCGTGCCGAGGAGGCGGCGCGCGCCGAGCACGAATTCCTCGGCACCGTGCTCGAGACCACCGAGGCACTGGTCGTCGTGCTCGACGCCGGTGGCCGCATCGTCCGTCTGAATGCGGCCGCCGAGCGCACGTCAGGCTATCGCAACGAGGACGTCGCAGGCAAGACGCTCTGGGACCTCGGGCTGCTGCTGGCCGAGGAGCTCCCTGCCGTGCGGGCGGTCTTCGAGCGACTGCTCGCCGGCGAGACGCCGTTGCGCTGGGAGAACCACTGGGTGCCGCACGACGGCAAACGCCGTCTGATCGCATGGTCGAACGCGGTGCTGCGGGACGAGCAGGGCGGAATCTTGCACGTCATCGGCACCGGGGTCGACGTGTCGGAGCAGCGCGCGGCCGAGGACCGGCTGCGCGTTCGCACCGAGGAGCTCGCGCTCCTGCACCGCCGTTACACGGCAAGCGGCCTCGCGGCGATGATCGGCCACGAGCTCAACCAGCCGCTCGCGGCGATCGCGGGCTACGCCGAGGCGTGCCTGCAGACGGTGCGTGGCGACCCGCGGGCGCCGGAGGCCATCGTTCGCAACGCGGAGAGAATCGCGGTCGAGGCGGTACGCGCCGGTCGCTTCGTGAACGGGCTGCGGCGCCTGATCTCCAGGGGAGGCCCGGAGCTGCGCGCCGACGACCTCAATTCGCTGGTGCGCAGCGCGTGCGAGATCCTGGGGCCGCAGGCGCGCCGCGCGAACGTGCGCCAGCTGTTCAGCCTGGACGAGCGGCTCGCCGCGGTGCGTTGCTCGGCGATCCAGATCGAGCACGTCATCGTCAACCTCGCGCGCAACGCGATCGAGGCGATCGTCGGCGCCGGCCTGAAAGCGGGCGAGGTCGTCATCACCACGCGGAGGACACCGGAGGGTATGGCTCAGGTGAGCGTCACGGACGACGGACCCGGCATCGCACCGGAGCTCGCCGAGAAGGTGTTCGATCCGTTCTACACCACCAAGGACGACGGGGTCGGCATGGGACTCGCAATCTGCCGCACGCTCGTCGAGGCCCACGGCGGCCGCATCTGGGCCGAATCCGGCCGCGGCGGCAAGCTGTATTTCACGCTGCCCTTCGCATCGTGACGCCGACGGTCTTCGTCGTGGACGACGACGCGGGAGTGCGCGACGCGCTCGCGCAGATGATTTCCGCGGCGGGCCTATCGGTGAGGACCTTCGCGAGCGGCAAGGCGTTCCTGCAGGCGTTCGCGCCCGATTGGCGCGGCTGCATTCTGCTCGACGTCGCCATGCCGGGAATGAGCGGCCCGGAGCTCCATGACGCGCTCGTGGCGCGGGGTGCCTCCCTGCCGATCGTCTACCTCACCGCGCACGGCGAGGTGCCGACCGCGGTGCGCGCGATGAAGGCGGGCGCGGCCGAGTTCCTCGAGAAGCCGGTGGCCGGGCCCGTGCTGCTCGACGCGGTGCGGCGCGCGCTGGCGATCGACGCGGAGCGCCAGGCGGACGCGACCGCGCACGCGCAGCTGCGCGACCGGTTTTCGGGACTCACGCGGCGGGAGCGGGAGGTCATGGCGCTCGCCGCGCGCGGGCGCTCCAACAAGGAGATCGCGCGCGAGCTCGGCATCAGCCACCGGACGGTGGAGATCCATCGCGGGCGCGTCATGCTCAAGCTCGGCCTCGCCTCCGCCTTCGAGCTCGCCGCGGCGGCGGCCGTCTGCGGCCCCGGTACGGGGCGCGACCCGGCGCCCCGCCGGCCCAAGCGACGCTGAGCACGCCGGCGCCCGGCGCCGGAGCATAGGGATTCGGTCGTATGTTCAGGCGCGCGCCCGGCGGCCCATACTGAGGTCGTCACGCTCGTCCGGCGGGCGAGGATCGGGGCAACCCCTTCTCCTCCTCTCTGTGCTGCCGGCTCTCCCCCCGGACGAGCAGTGGCGCGAGGCCCAAGACCGCCGATTGCCCGCTGCACGCCGAGTAGGTGTTCGCCCTTATGTCGGTGCCGTAGGCGGAACGCTATCGTCGTTTCGCGTGCGGGCTCCGGTTCCGCGAGCCGGCAAGCGAAGGCGAACGCGCAGTGGACTCCCCGATGCCCGACATGCCGCACCCCGAGATCGTGCGTGTCATCAGCGGATGCCGGCTGCTGGACGCGCACGCCCAGGAGCACGTCTACTGGCGGCGCGACGGGCGCGGTCTCGCGCCCGGCTACTACGTGGCCCGGCGCAACACGACGGCGCGCCGGACGTTCAACGAGGATGCCGAGTTCCGCGGCCCGTACCGCAACCGCCAGGATGCGGAGACCGCGATGCAGGACCTCGTCGCGCGGACCCCCGCGCGCAGAGCGCCAGCCATCCACGCCCCGATGTCCACGCGGATAAGGGAGCGGGCAACGTGATCGATCCGTCGCCGCGCACCGGGCGCGCCGCACGCGATTCCACGACAGGGCCGGGAAGCCGGAGCGCCGCCGCTTCGATCACGTTTCCCGATCTCGCGCAGCTCGTCCGGATCGCGCAGCCGGCTCCCCCCGACCTCGCCGACGTGCGGTTCGCCGTGCGCCGCTGCAGGGCCGGCCAGCCGCTCGTCCGCAACGGCGACCCGTTCCGGTCCATGTATGCGGTCCGTCACGGGGTCTTCAAGCAGGTGGCGATGAACGCGGGCGGGGCGGAGCAGGTCGTCGCCTTTCCGATGGCGGGCGACGTGATCGGCGCCGACGGCATCGATGCCGGTGTGCACCACGCCGACATCACCGCGCTCAGCGAGGCCGAAGTGGCGATCCTGCCGCTTGCGCAGCTCAACCGCGTCGGACGGGAATTCCCGGGCGCGGGACTCCTGCTGTCGCGGATCTTCGGCAAGGAGCTCAGCCGCGCGCTCGAGGGCATGTGGATGCTCGGCATCCTGAGCGCGACCGCGCGGGTCGCGCTGTTCCTCGACCGGCTCTCGGCGCGGCTCGGCAGCGGCGGCGCGCCGCGGCTCGCGTTCGACCTGCCCATGACGCGCGCCGAGATCGCGAGCTTCCTCGGGCTCTCGGTCGAAACCGTGAGCCGCGTGCTCGGCGCGCTCGCCGGCACGGGCATCATCGAGGTGGATCACCGCAGGATCGTCATCCGCGACGCCGCCGGACTCAAGGCCGTCGTCGAGCGCTCCGAGACCGATCCGCCTTCGCGCCGGACCGAGCCGGAAGCGCAGTCCCGTCGCGCGGCGCCGGTCCGCAAGCCGCGCGCGTAGCGCGCGGCGAGTCGAACCGCCGCGTCCATGCTCATTTCCTCACCCCGCGCGCACCCTGCTTGCGGTACTGCTTCTTCACCGCAGTCCAGGCCACCTTGTGCGCGACCGCCTCGCGGTCGGCGCGCGCGGCGTACCCTTCCCAAGCGCCGTTGAACGCCGCCAGATAGATCTCCTGCGCCGCCTTCGGCAGGTGCGCGCGCACCGGCGCGGGAAGCTCGGCGATCGATCCGTACGGCATGGTCCCCCCGCGGGGCGGAGCCGCTCAATCGAGCGCCGCGGCCGGCGGATGCTCGCAGGCGGCGAGGTCGGGTCCGCCCGACCCCGGCGTCTGCTTCGCGGCGCCGCGGATCGCGGCGCGCAGCGCTTCTTCCACCGTCGGATGGTAGAACGGCAGGCGCAGCAGCTCGGTGAGCGTGAGACGCTGCTGCACGGCGAGCGCGAGCAGATGCGCGAGGTGCTCGCCGTCGGGCGCGCAGAGCTCGGCGCCGACGAGCCGCCCCGTGGCGCGCTCCGCGTAGACGCGGATCACGCCGCGGTCGTCGTCGCTCATGCGCAGCCGGCCCTGCCGCTTCAGGCTCACCTCGCCGATCGCCGTTTCGCCCCGAGCGAGCTCGCCGAACGGCTGACCGACGATCGCGACGTTGGGGTCGGTGAAGACGATGCCGAGCCGGGTGCGGCGCTGATAGCACTCGGGGTCGTCACGCACCGCGTTGCTGCCGGCGATCCAGCCGTCGTCGGCGGCCTCGTGCAGGATCGGCGACAGCGCGTCGGCGTCGCCGGCGATGAACACCGGCAGATCGGCGATCTGCATCGAGCGCGGATCGAACGGGGGCAGGCCGCGCTCATCGAGCTCGACGCCGAGCGTCTCGAGGCCGAGGCCGTCCAGGTTCGGCCGCCGGCCGAGTGCGACCAGCACCTTGTCGGCCAGCACGCTCGCGGCGCCCGCGCGCACGCGCACGCCGGCGCCCTCGGCGGCGAGCTCGGCCGGCGCGCCGAGGTACACGGCGGCGAGGTCCGCGCGCAGCGCGGCGACCGCCGCGTCGTTCACCGCCGGGTCCGTGAGCCCGGCGACGCGCTCGAGCGCGTCGATGCCGCTCACCTCGAGACCGAGACGGGCGAGCGCCTGGGCCATCTCCGCGCCCACCGCGCCCAGTCCGATCACCGCGAGCCGCCGCGGGAGGCCGGGCTGCTCGAAGAGCGCGTCGGTCGTGATCAGTCGATCGCCGAGCGCGAGCCACGGCTTCGGCACGATCGGCCGCGAGCCGGTCGCGACGATGATGCGCTCCGCCTCGATGCGCTCGCCGTTCACCTCGAGCGCCCGTGGCCCGGCGAGGCGGGCACGGCCCGCGATGTTGCGCGCGCCGAGATCGTCGGTCAGCTTCAGGACGCCCGCCACCAGTTCGTCGCGGATCCGACGCACCCGGCGCAGCACCGCCGGCACGTCGGCGGCGAGCCGCTCGCCGCCGCCGATGCCCATGCCGGCGAAGCTCGCGCGATGGTGGAAGCGCTTCGCCACCTCGATGAGCGCCTTCGACGGCATGCAGCCCACGCGCGCGCAGGTGGTGCCGTAGGGCCCGTCGTTGATCAGCACGAAGTCCTCGGTCGCGCGACGGACCACCGCGAGCGCCGAGAGGCCGGCGGTGCCGGCGCCGATGATCGCCACCCTGAAGCGCCTGCCCATGTCAGCGTCCCTTGTTCGACCGCCGCCCGCCCGGCGGCAGGTATTCGAGCCTGCCGCCGCCGCGCGGATGGTTGAGCGCGAAGCGCGGCTCGAAGGCGGCGAAGAGATCGAGATACTGCTCGGCGAGCCGGCTCATCAAAAACCTCCCGCGCACCATCTCGCGCGCGGCCTCGCCGAGGCGCCGCCGCAGGTCGGCGTCCTTGACGAGCTGCACGATGCGCGCGGCGGCCTGCTCCACCGAGGACACCAGGAAGCCGTTCTTGCCGTCCTCGATCTGGTGGCGGATGCCGCCGCAGTCGCCGCCGATCACCGGCGTGCCCTTCCACATCGCCTCGGTGACGGTGAGGCCGAAGCCCTCGCGCAGCGACTTCTGCAGCACGACCGCGGCGTGGCGCTGCAGCGCGTTGACGAGCGCGCTGTCCTCGGCGGTGAGGATCAGGATGCGCTCCTCCTTGCAGCCGAGCAGCGACTCGAACACCTCCTGGCCCTCGGGGTCGTCGGTCGCGACGTTGCCGAGCAGCACCAGCGTCGCGTCGACCTCCCTGCGCGCGAGCTTGAACGCCTCGATCACGCCCTGCGGGTCCTTCCAGCGGTCGAAGCGCGAGATCTGCGCCACGATCGGCAGGTCGTCCGGGATGCCGTAGTGGTCGAGCCGGTCCCTGACCTCGGCCTCGGACAGCTCGCGGTTCTTGATCGAGAACGGGTCGATCGCCGGCATGAAGAAGAGCTGCGGGACGTCGACCTCCTGCGCGTACTCGGGCAGCGACACGATCATCGCGTCGTACTGCTCGACGAACTGCCGCAGGTAGTCCCAGCACGGGGCGTGCGGCCGCGACAGGTCGACGTGGCAGCGCCACACCCACGGGCAGGCGCGCCGGTAGTGGGTGACCATCGGCAGCGGCTGCGGGTCGTGCACCACCACCACGTCGGCCTCGACCTCCATGCGGATCGAGTTCTGGAAGTTGACCTCCTCGTAGATCTCCTTCTTCAGCTCGCTCAGGTTGATGTCGCCGCCCTGCAGCGCGTTGTGCAGCTTCTTCGTCACGCTGAAGAAGTCGGGGCTGCCCTGGATCAGCCGCCAGTCGGCGCGCACGCCGATCGCGCGCTGCGCGAGCGTGAGCGAGGAGAGGATCTCGGCCACCCCGCCGCCGTAGAAGGTCGAGCTGATGTTGATCACGCGCAGGTCGTGCAGGCGCTTCGCCTTGAGCATGATGCGCTCGACCGCCTCGGCGCCGATCAAGGCCTCGTACTGCTCGATGCGCAGCGGCCGGAAGAACTTCTCCATTCACGCCTCCTTCGCGGCCGCGTCCGCCGCGCCGAGCGCCGCGCGCAGCTCGGCGGCGGCGCGCTCGGGCGGCTGGACGTTGACGACGATGCGCGAGCCGAGCTCGAACCCGGCGGGCGTCGACAGCCGCGGCAGGATCTCGACGAACCAGTGGCTCGCGCTGCGGTGGACCAGGTCGAGCGGCGGCGTCTGCACGACCAGGTTGTAGTGCGGGTCGCCGAGGCGGTCGAAGAGCGCGCCGAGCACGCGGGTGAGGTGCCCGGCGAGGTCGTCGAGCTCGGCCGCCCCGATCTCGAGGAACGCCGGCGCGTGGCGCAGCGGCACGATCTGCAGGTGGTACGGAGCGAGCGACGCGTACGGGGCGATGGTCGCGAAGCGCGCGGTCTCGAGCACGATCCGCGCGGCGGCGGCGCGCTCGCGCTCGAGCGTGCGGCACAGCGCGCAACCGCCGTTCTCGTCGTACCAGGCGATCTCGTCCATGACGCGGCGGCGCGTCTCGGGCGCGACCGCGGGCGTGGCGACGATCTGCGAGTGCGGGTGCGCGAGGCTCGTGCCGGCGCGCGCGCCGTGGTTGCGGAAGAGCACGATCTGGCGCAGCGCGCCGTCGCGCCCCGCGAGCGCGCGCGCGCGGCGGACGTACATCTCGAGCACCCGGCGCGCTTGCGCGACCGGCATGCGGCCGGGCTGCGCGTGGTGGTCGGGCGTCTCGATGATCACCTCGTGGTGGCCGTATCCCGGCAGCCGGCGCCAGAACGCCTCTGGCGGCGGCGCGCCCGCGGTTTCGCGCACGTCCATCCGCAGCACCGGGAAGCGGTTCGGCACCGCGCGCACGAGCCAGCGCCCGTCCGCGCCGGCGATCGTCTCGACCGCCTCCGGGGTCTGCGCCTCGTTGCCCAAACAGAACGGGCAGGCGCCGGATGCGGCGCCGGCGCCGTCGTGCGGGCGCGACGCGCGCTCGGGATTGACGATCACCCAGTCCCGGGTGACTGGATCCTGCCGCAGCTCGGACATGCGCTACGCGTGCCTCGCACCGCGGGTCATTTGCGCGTCGCGAGCGTCGAGTACAGCTTCTCCGGCAGGCGGGCGCGAATCTCGGCGGGCGTCATCTTCGCCAGGTTGAGAGGGAGCTCCGCCTCGACGACGCGCCGCGTCGCATCGTCGAGCGCGTCGCGCAACCGCCCGAGGAACTCGGGCGCGGCGGCGACGACCAGGCGCTCGATCTCGCCGCGCGCGCGCGCGGCGCCGAGGTGCGACGCGAGCTGCCGTGCGAACGCGATCACCGCCTGCGCGCGCGGCCCGACCTCGCTCTCCATCGCGTGGCGCCCGGCGCCGACGCTGTCGAACGCGCGCCCCGGCAGGTCGCTGGTGAGCTCCTGCGCGCGCATGCGGCCCTCCGGGTGCACGAACGATGCGAGCTCCTCGAGCCCGCCAGTCGGCGTCGGCGCCGCGAAGATCCGCGCCGAGCTGCTGTCGGCGACCACTACCCAGGTGCTTGCCATGCTCTCTCCTTGTCGCGAAACGACCGCGGGACGCAAGCGGCGCGGAGTCGGACGCCGGCTCAGCCCGGCCACTGCCAGTCGCGCACCTCGGGCATGTCCTCGCCGGTGCGGGTGATGTACTCGCGGTGCTCGATCAGCTTGTCGCGCATCATCTGCTTGACGTACGCCGCGGCGTACCCGAGCTTGTCCACCCGGTCGATCACGTCCGCGACCAGGTGGAAGCGGTCGAGGTCGTTCAGCACGGTCATGTCGAACGGCGTGGTGGTCGTGCCCTCCTCCTTGTAGCCGCGCACGTGCAGGTTCGGATGGTTGGTGCGCCGGTAGGTCAGGCGGTGGATCAGCCACGGATAGCCATGATAGGCGAAGATGATCGGCTTGTCGGTGGTGAAGAGCGCGTCGAAATCGCGGTCGGCGAGGCCGTGCGGATGCTCCTCGCGCGGCTGCAGCGTCATCAGATCCACCACGTTCACGACCCTCACCTTGAGCTCGGGCAGGTGCTCGCGCAGCAGCGATACCGCCGCCAGCGTCTCGAGCGTCGGCACGTCGCCGGCGCAGGCCATCACGACGTCGGGCTCCGAGCCCATGTCGTTGGAGGCCCACTCCCAGATGCCGATGCCCGCGGCGCAGTGCTTGATCGCGGCGTCCATGTCGAGCCACTGCGCCTGCGGCTGCTTGCCGGCGACGATCACGTTGATGAAGTCGCGGCTGCGCAGGCACCAGTCGGCGACGTAGAGCAGCGTGTTCGCGTCCGGCGGCAGGAAGACGCGGATGATGTCGGCCTTCTTGTTGACGACGTGGTCGATGAATCCGGGGTCCTGGTGGCTGAAGCCGTTGTGGTCCTGGCGCCAGACGTGCGAGGTGAGCAGGTAGTTGAGCGAGGCGATCGGCTGCCGCCACGGAATCTCCTTGGTCGTCACCTTCAGCCACTTCGCGTGCTGGTTGAACATCGAGTCCACGATGTGGATGAACGCCTCGTAGCACGAGAAGAAGCCGTGCCGCCCGGTGAGGAGATAGCCCTCGAGCCAGCCCTGGCACGTGTGCTCGGACAGGATCTCCATGACGCGCCCGTCCGGCGCGAGGTGCTCGTCCTCGGGCAGGCGCTCGGCGAGCCAGGTGCGGCCGGTGACGTCGAAGAGATCGCCGAGCCGGTTCGAGGCGGTCTCGTCGGGCCCGAACACGCGGAAGTTGCGGGTCGCGAGATTCGCCTTCATCACGTCGCGCAGCAGCTTGCCGAGCACGCGCGTCGCCTCCGCGGTCGCGTGTCCCGGCCGCGGCACGCTCACCGCGTAGCCGCGGAAGTCGGGCATGCGCAGCGCGCGGAGCAACGTTCCGCCGTTCGCATGCGGGTTCGCGCCCATGCGCCGGGCGCCGGCCGGCGCGAGCGCCGCGAGCTCGGCCGCGAGCGCGCCGCGCTCGTCGAAGATCTCCTCGGGCCGGTAGCTGCGCAGCCATTCTTCGAGCAGGCGCAGATGCGCCGGGTTGGCGGCGGTGTCGCCGAACGGCACCTGGTGGCTGCGCCAGGAGTCCTCGGTCTTCTTGCCGTCGACCTCCCGCGGTCCGGTCCACCCCTTCGGGGTGCGAAGCACGATCATCGGCCAGCGCGGGCGCAGCGACATGCCGTCCTTCGCGCGCGCGGTCTGCTGGATCTCGCGGATCTCGTCGAGCGCCCGCTCGAGCGTGGCGGCCATCGCCTGGTGCATCGCCGCGGGATCGGAGCCCTCGACGAAGTGCGGCTTGTGGCCGTAGCCGACGAAGAGGCTCTCGAGCTCCTCGCGGCTGATGCGCGCGAGCACGGTCGGGTTGGCGATCTTGTAGCCGTTCAGGTGCAGGATCGGCAGCACGGCGCCGTCCGTCCGCGGATTCAGGAACTTGTTCGAGTGCCACGCCGCGGCGAGCGGCCCGGTTTCGGCCTCGCCGTCGCCGATCACGCATGCCGCGATCAGGTCCGGGTTGTCGAACGCCGCGCCGTACGCGTGCGAGACCGCGTAGCCGAGCTCGCCGCCCTCGTGGATCGAGCCCGGCGTCTCCGGCGCGACGTGGCTGGGAATCCCGCCGGGAAACGAGAACTGCTTGAACAGCCGCCGCATGCCCTCCTCGTCCTGCGACACGTTCGGGTAGAACTCGCTGTACGTGCCCTCGAGATACACGTTCGCCACCAGCGCCGGGCCGCCGTGCCCGGGCCCGGTGATGTAGATCATGTCGAGGTCGCGCGCCTTGATCACGCGGTTCAGGTGCGCGTAGATGAAGTTCAGCCCCGGGGTCGTGCCCCAGTGGCCGAGCAGGCGCCGCTTGACGTGCTCCTTCGCGAGGGGCTCGCGCAGCAGCGGATTGTCGAGCAGGTAGATCTGGCCGACCGAGAGGTAGTTCGCCGCGCGCCAGTAGGCATCGATCTTGCGGAGCTCGTCGGCCGCGAGCGGCACGGCGCCAGTCGTTCTGGTCTCGGATGGACGATCTGTTCGCGGCATGGAACGCGTGCCTCCTTGCGAGTGATCCGGTTGCGGGGGAGAACCGTTCCGGGTTTGTCCGGAAGCGGGCCCGGACGCGTCCAAGGTATGTACGCAATCGGCGCGATAGGTTCCCGCGGCGCCGCGGCGGGTCCGCTTAGTCTTCGCTCCGCCGCACCGCGGAGTGCAGGGCGGTGGCTGATTCGTGGAAGACGTCGGCGAGATACTGGTCGATCTCGGCCTCCGTGACGAAGTCCGGCACCACGACGTCGGTCGCGCGGCGGCGCTTGCCGTCGGGGCCGAGATCGAAGAGCCCCATCCCGCGGCCGTGCGCTCCGCGAGCAGCCGGCGGCCGAACACGTCGCGCTTCACCGACTTCATCGGGCTACTGCCGGCACTCGCCCACCTCGACCGGCAGCATCAGGTGGAGGACGTGCGCCCGAGAATCTGAGCTCGGCGAGAGCCGCACTGGCTCATCCTTGAACTTGTTGATGTACCGGCAAATCCTGTTCGGCCCGGCGCGCCGGGCCTCAGGGCGCTGCCGCCGCGCTGAGGTGTCCACATTATCGGGTCAGACGCTCGGGCCGGCAATGCCGCAGCGTGTGCATCTCGCGGACGATTCCCGGCCAGTATTAGACCATCCGTCCGATTGATCTCGATCAAGCGCGGACGTACGCTGCCCCCAGAACCCACACGGCGCGGGCAGTCTACGTCTCCACCGGGCACCTCCAGACTGCATCGCCAGCGCCCGAACGGAACGCATCCACAGACCCTGTCTATCAGCCGCGCCATCGCGCCTGCCGATCGCAGGCGCCGGGCCGGCACAGCCGCGAGGCTGGCGTGACACGGCACGAGGCTCACGCGACAGGAGGCGAAAGGAGAGGAATCGTCATGCAAGAGCGCTATCGCCCAGATCTGAAGGCGCACGTCCTGATCGATGAAGCCAGCCGGGTGCGTGTCATCCGACACACCCAACAGTATTGGGAGAGCCCTGCCGGTGGCGGCCTGCCGACCGCCGTCGCCTACTTTCGCCAGTTCGCCGGCGTCTACGGAATACCGACGACGAAGCTCGACCGGATGGAGACGAAGGTGAGCTTCCTCGATCCGCGCGATCAGGGCGAGGAGTACAGGTTGTCGGAGCAGCGGCGTCAGTTCGACTCGGAGACCCTGGGCTTCTACCAGACCTTCCTGAACGTGCCAGTCTGGCGCGCCGGGCTGAAGGTGACGCTCAAGCAGGGTCCGAACCGGGTGATCAAGTCCGAGGACACCACCCAGCAGGGCGTCGACGCCAAGATGCCGTCCAAGGAGGCCGTCGAGCGATACCGAAGGGTGTTCGTCGGCTCCAACACCGCGGCGATCCGGCGCCGCGCGGTGATGATGCAGCCCGACCTGCGGGCGGCCGCACCCGCCGCCAGCGAGGAGGCCGAGAGCGCGGGCGGCGCCTTCGTCCGCGGCCTGATCGCCGTCAAGGACGAGTCCGGAGAGCGCAAAGCCGGCGTGCGGCTGATCCGCGGCCGGTTCTGGATCTACCGCTACGACGCCGATGCGCGCTTGCCCGAAGATGGAGATACCGATGGTCCGGTCGTGAAGGAGCAGCCGGCCGCCAAGACCCGCCGCCGTCGCAAGACGAGCAGACGCGAGGCGCCGGGGCTTCCGCTGCCGCGGCCTTTCGACATCCCCGACGTCGACCCCAGGATCAAGGACGGCGCCTACTACATGGTCGCCGAGATTACCTTCGAGGTCGCCATCGGCCGCGACCGCATGGTGTGGCGCGCCCTGGTGGAGCTCGAAACCGACTCGATCCTCTACCTGCGGCCGATGTCGGCGAACGTGAACGGCTACGTCTACGAGGAAGATCCGATCACGAAGACCGGCACGACGACGCCGACCAGCGCCTCGAACAACGCCACGCTGAATCCGCATCGCGACGACGTGACACTGCAGAACCTCGATCCACCCGCCGCCGGCACGCAGTCGCTGTCGGGCGCCTTCGCCGAGGTGACGCAGGTCGAGGGGGCGAACATCGCGCCGCCGACGCAAGCGACCGGAACCGACTTCGACTACGACGTGCGCACGAACGATTTCGCCTCGGTCAGCGGCTACTTCCACGTCGACCGGATCTTCCGCACCATGCAGGATCTCGGCTTCGACGTGGGCACCTACATGTCGAACACCGTGTTCCCGGTCCCGGTGGACATCCGCTGCTTCGACGCCATCAATGCGCACTGCGTCGGCGACGGCATGGGCGGGATCGGCCACACGGGCTACGGCCTGATGGACACGACCGACACCGCCAACCCGCTCGGCCGGGCCTGCGACCCGCGCGTGCACCTGCACGAGGTACTGGGCCACGGGATCCTGTACGAGGCGGTGGACAGCCCCAACATGGGCTTCACCCACAGCGCGGGCGACTCGCTGTCCCTGATCTATTTCGACCCGGACTCCCAATGCAAGGGGGTGGACGGCACGCCGCTCGGCAAGCCGGGCGACCTGCGATTCACCTACGTGCCCTGGCACCCGACCCTCAACCGGCGGTGCGACCGGAACGTGGCCGACGGCTGGGCCTGGAACGGATCCCGCGACGACGGCGGATACGGCTCCGAGGAGATCCTCGCGACCACGCTCTTCAGTTTCTACCGCGCGATCGGAGGCGATCACCCCAACCTCGGGCGCCGGCAGTTCGCCTCGCGCATGGCGATGTACCTGATCCTGCGCGCCATCGGGAACCTGACTCCCGCGACCGACCCGCAGTACGCGCGGGACTTCGCATCCGCGCTCATGGACACGGACGCGCTCAACTGGACGAGCGAGGGCGTGTTCGGCGGCGCCTACAACAAGGTGATCCGCTGGGCGTTCGAGAAGCAGGGCGAATACCAGACGCCCCTGGTCACGTCCGGGAGCCCCGCGGACGGGACGATCACGAGCGCGGGCGATCCGCCGAACGTCGACGTCTACATCGACGACGGACGCGCGGGCGAGTACCAGTTCCAGCACGTGCACTGGCACACCACCACGATCTGGAACCGCCGCGAGCCCGACGGCGTCGACGCCCACCAGGAGCCGGAGCTCGGGTCGACCAACCATGCCTACGTCAAGATCAAGAACCGCGGCACGCAGCAGGCGCAGAACGTCGTCGTCTACGGCTACCACACCAAGCCCGGCGCGGGGCTGAACTGGCCCGCCGACTTCGACCCCTTCGCGACCGCGTCGATCAACGTGGGCACCGTCAACGCCAACAACACGGACGAAGTCGTGGTAGGGCCGTTCGAGTGGACGCCCAACATCAACGCCTACGGCCACGACTGCATGCTGATGGTGGTCACCGCGGACGGCGACCCCTCGAACGTGGACAACTTCACCGCCGGCGAGACGATCCCCGAATGGCGGCTGGTGCCGAACGACAACAACGTCGGCCAGCGCAACGTGAGCCCGGTGCCGGGCGGGGGCGGTGAGCAGGGGTTGATGGCGGGGCTGAACGGGGTGAGCTTCCTGGTCGGCAATCCCAACCCGCGGCGGGGCGAGATGACCTTCAACGTCACGCTGCCTTCGCTGCTGACCAGGCTCGGCTGGCGGCTCGAGCTCGTCGGCGTGGGCGGCGGCTTCGCGCTCGCCTCGGGCGCCAAGCGCGAAGTCTTCATCAAGCTGCACCCGGGCAAGCCCTTCACGCGCGACGCGGTGGAGGCGACGCGGGACCGCGACATCCGCATCGACGTGCTGGCAAACGACAACCTGATCGGCGGCATGACCTACCGGCTCGACCCCGACCTTTCGCGGCCTTGGAACGCCGATCGGCCGAAAGGCAAGGGCTGTCTGGACGAGGCGCAACGCCTGGCGGATTGCCTGGGGATCAAGCAGGAGATCGGACAGGTCTGCGTGAAGGAGATCGTGGTGAGCCTGAGGGTCAAGAAGGACGACCCCTGCTGAGGGCGCGCGCACCGCGCCCGCTGGGCGATCCTGGCCATGGCCACGAACTTTCACCTGGCGCCGCCGCCCAAGACCGTCGACGGGCTGGCGGCGGTGCCGATCGACATCCAGTCGGTCGAAGCCCTGTTCGTGTTCGACGGCGCCGCGTCGGCGGCCAGCGCCGACGCGACCATCACCTACACGGTGGGGCCCGCGGCGGGCAATCCGATCTTCGACCTGCGGCAGGACATCACCGCCGCGTGGCTCGACGGCGCGCCGTTTCCCGCCGCGCAGCTCGCGCACCACGGTTTCGGCGCCGGCGCCTTCACGGACCTGCGGGTGATCGAGTCGGTGCAGAGCGCCGGCTCGGTCCACACCCTGCGCGTGCAGTATCCGCTCGCGACGCCCGACTCGCAGCTCGGCGGCAGCTATCTGCCAGCGATCGAGTGGTCTGCGGGCCCGCGCTTGCGCTTCGTCTTCGGCCTCTCGGACCTGAACCGCGCGCGCTACGCCGAGGCCTGGCTCCCCGCGAACCTGATCTTCGACCAGTTCGCCCTCATGTTGGAGATCCAGCTCGTCAACACCGTGGCGGCGCACTCGGTCATCACCAACGGGGTCGTCACCGCGCTGGGTGCCAACCACTGGCGGCTCGAATTTCCGTCGCGCTTCACCGCGCTGTCGCCGCTGCTGGAGCTGCGCGCCAGCGACACGCTGGAGTTGCAGACCGACACCACCGTCCTGCCGGTCTCCGGCAGGACCGTGTCCCTGGAGGCGTGGAAGCCGGTCGGCAGCACGGTGAGCCTGACCGGCCAGCTCAACACGCTGAAGTCGCTGCTCGCCGACAACGAGAACGGCTACGGCCACTATCTGCACGGCGGCCGCTTCGTCGCGTTCTTCAATGGCAGCGGCGGCATGGAGTACGAGGGCGGCACCACCACCTCCGCCGGCGCGCTGCTGCACGAGACCTTTCACAGCTGGTACGCGCGCGGCATCAAGCCGGCCGCCCAGGCCGACGGCTGGTGGGACGAGGGCTTCACCACCTTCCACGACGACGGCGCCGACGACGCGCTGCCGTTCGACTTCGGCGCTGCGCCGGTGCTGCTGTGCTCGCGCGATCCCTGGCAACGCAACACCCCCGGCAACTCCTACTCCGACGGCGCCCGCTTCTGGAAGGGCATGGCCGCGATGCTGGGCGTAGCGCAGCTCAACACGTTGATGAAGGATCTCTACGTCGCCCACCAGGGCAACCCGGTCTCCACCGCCATGATCGAGGAGTTCCTGCTCTGCAAGTCCGGCAACGCGCAGGTGGTGGACGCGTTCCACCGCTTCGTCTACGGCCTGGCGAGCCCGTCGCCCGCGCCCGATCTGTGGCTGCGCGACGCCCCCGCCGACCCCGGCGCGGACGAGTGGGGCGGCGCCTTCTGGGATTCGCCGGACCTGTGGATCCGCAACGCCGACGATGGCGGCACCGCGCACCAGTCGCCGGAATACGGCCAGGACAACTGGTTCCACGCCCGCGTGCGCAACAAGCCGGGTGCCGGCGTCGCGCAGCACTTCGTCGTCACGTTCCATTCGAAGGGCTTCGCCGGTACGCAGTTCCAGTATCCGGGCGACTTCCTGCCGTGCATCGCGGCGCGCGCCGAGTTCGATCTCGCCCCCGGTGCGACGCGCATCGTAAAGGCGCGATGGCCGCGTGCGCTGGTCCCGGCCGAGGACACCCACACGTGCCTGCTCGCCGCGGTGATCACGCGCGCCGACCATCCGGTGACCGGCCGCCACGTCTGGGAGCACAACAACCTCGCGCAGAAGAATCTCATCGTAGTGGACCTGCTGCCCGACGCCTTCCTGATCCTGCCCGTGGTGGTGACCAACTGGTACGCGCGCCTCGAGCGGATGTTCGCGCTTGAGGTGATCCGGGTGCGGGACTCCGCCGCGTTCGAGGCGAGCCTTGTCCATCCGACGCCGGAGATCTTCCGCACCGCCAAGGTGAAGCCGAAGCAGTTCACCCCGTTCGCCACTCGACGGGTGCGCGCGCCCGAGCAGATCGTGCTGGAGTGCGGCGGCCACATCCCCGGGACGGGGCGTGACCGCCGGGGCCGCATCCTCACGAGCGCGACGCTCGATCTGATCGAGGCGCGCTACCCGGAAAGCTGGGAGGCGTCGTTTCCGACGAAGGGCGCGGCGCGGCTCGCCATCGACCTGCCGCCCTTCACCCAAACCGTGGTGGGGCTCAAGATCGCAGTGCCGGCGAACGCCCAGCCGGGCCAGGTGATCCGGCTGCACTTCGTCCAGCGCAGCCTCGCCGCCAAACGCATCGTCGGCGGCGTGGCGGTACAGGTCAACGTGGCAAGACCGGGCGAGCTGCGGCCGAAGCCGCGCGAGCGAACGGCATGAGGCGGGCGCCATGAACGGCGGACATGCGCGGAACCTGCGCTGGCGTTACGCCGGCGTCGTCGCGGCGACGCTGATCGCCGTCGCCGTGGTCTCCTGGTACTTCTGCTGGGGAATGCCGACCACCGTGCTGCTGGTGCGCCATGCCGACCGGCAGGGCACGGCGGACGCCCTGACCGCGGCCGGCACCGCCCGCGCCCAGGCGCTCGCGCACGTCATGGAGAAATCGGGCATCAGCGCGATCTACACGAGCGAGGCGGCGCGCACCCAGCAGACCGCGGCGCCGACTGCCAGCCTGCTCGGCATCACCCCGGCAGCCGTGGCCGCGGCGGACGTGGCGGGCCTCGTGGCCACCCTCCGCACCGATCACTCCGGCCAGAAAGTGATGGTGGTGGGGCACAGTAACACCGTGCCGCAGATCATCGCCGAGCTCGGCGGCCCGGCCGTCACGATCGGCAGCGCCGAGTACGACAACCTCTACGTGCTCACCGTGTGCCGCTGCCGGCGGTGGGGAGGCATCGGGCTGACCAACCTGCAGTACGGCGCGGCTTCGCCCTGACCCGCCCGCCTCCCTCAGCCGCGCCGCTCCTCGGCGCGGCGCAGGAAGTCGATCAGCAGCGGGCCGCTGTCGAGCAGCATGCGCTCCCCGGGATGGTGGAACTCCGGGTGCCACTGCACGCCCATCACGTCCCCGGCGCCGGTGTAGCGGATCGCCTCGATCACGCCGTCGACCGGCGAGCGCGCCTCGACGACGAGGCCGTTGCCGAGCGCCTTGACGCACTGGTGGTGGATGCTGGTGACGCGCGCTCCGGCGGTATCCGGGTAGAGCCGCGCGAGGAGCGAGCCGTGCTCGATCGCGATCTCGTGCACCAGCTCGTCGTAGACCGCGCGGTCGACGTGGCGGATCGCGTCGGGCAGCTGCGTCAGGATGTCCTGGTAGAGCGTGCCGCCGAACGCGACGTTGATGATCTGCTCGCCGCGGCAGACGCCGAACACCGGCTTGCCCTGGATCACGCACTCCCACAGCAGCTCGATCTCGTAGAGGTCGCGCACGCGGTCCCCGGACCACTCGGGCCGCAGCGGCTCCTCGCCGTAGCTCCGCGGGCTGACGTCGGCGCCGCCCTGCAGGACCAGGGCATCGATCTCGCGCACGTAGTCGGAGACGTGCACCGCCGCGCGCCGCACGTCCGCCCCGCTCTCGATCGTCGGGACCATGAAGACGAGCGCGCCCTGCGACATGATCCAGTGCGCGACCGACTGCTCGAGGTACTGCAGGGTCTTGTCGCGGAAGCCGAGCTCGGCGGGCGGCTCGTGCATCAGCCGCGCCGACAGTCCGATCCGCAGCGGCCGGCGCCGGGTCATGGCACGGCCCGCGGCGCCGGGCTCAAACCTCCCCGCGCCACCTTCGGCACTGCTGCCAGACGAGGTCGTGCAGCGACCCGGTGAGCTGGTAGCGGCTGCGCATCCAGCGGGCGTCGCTCGCGTTCTCGCGCGCCACCGCCGCGAGCGCGGCGAGCGGCTCCTCGGTCTCGAGCTCGCGCGCGTGCGGCTCGAGGCGCTCCATCGTCGCCGCGATCTCGTCGCGCAGGCTCGAGTGCTTCTGCGACACCGGGTCGATGAAGTCGCCGTCGAAGGCGAAGCGGCACGACTGGAAACGGTTGTAGGAGTAGGTGAGCAGCAGGTCCTCGGTGAGCTGCACCGGCCGCTCGATCAGCAGGTAGCGCGCGATCGTCTGCGCATACGCCGCGATCGCGCCCGCGCGCTCGGCCGTGAGCGGCGTGTCGCACACCCGGATCTCGACCGTCCCGAACTCCGGCTTCGGCCGGATGTCCCAGTAGAAGTCCTTCATGCTCTCGACGATGCCGAGCCGCCGCATCTTGGCGAAGTACTCGTTGAACTCGCTCCAGCGCAGCACGAACGGCGCTCTGCCCGAGAGCGGGAACGCGGAGACCGCGTTCAGGCGCGCCGACTCGAACTGCGTGTCCGTGCCCTGCGAGTAGGGTGACGACGCGGCGAACGCGACGAAGTGCGGGACGTAGCGCGCGAGCGCGTGCACCAGGTAGAGCGCATCGTCGCCGTGCGGGCAGCCGATGTGGATGTGCTGGCCGAAGACCGTGAACTGCTTCGCCAGGTAGCCGTACAGGTCCGACAGGTGGCGGAAGCGCGGCCGGTCGTAGATCTGCCGCTCCGGCCAGTGCTGGAACGGGTGCGCGCCGCCGCCGCAGACGAGCACGTTCAGCCTCTCGGCGGCCGCGCCGAGCGCGTCGCGGATCGCCGCGAGCTCGGCGGCGAGCGCGTCGTAGCGGTGGTGCACGCCGGTCGCGACCTCGATCATGCTTTCGGTGATCTCGGGCTTCACCTCGCCGGGATGCGGCCGCCGCTCGACCAGCTCGATCAGGTCGGAGGCGGCGCGCGTGAGGTCGCAGCCGCGCGTCTCCACCAGCTGCAGCTCTAGCTCGACGCCCATCGAGAGCGGCGCCGACTGCTTGAACTCGAGCGTCTCGCCCGCGGTGTCGGCCGCGGTCGGCGGCGCGTTACCGGATTCGACCAGGGGTTCCATCGCTCACTCCGCGTCCGCCGCGTCTCCCGCGCGGCGCAGCGCGAACTGCACCGCCAGCGGCCCGAGCAGCTCGAGGATGAGCACCGCCGCCAGCACCACCGCGCCGAGCTGCGGTCCGAAGCTCGGCCAGATCGACGCCGCCTCGTGCGCCATGACCACCGCCACGCCGGACATCGGCAGCAGCCCGACCGACACCAGCGACGCCTTGCGGTACGAGAGCCCGCTCGGCTTGGCGAGCGCCAGCACCGGCACCGCCTTGCCGAGCGCGCGGGCGGCGGCGATGCCGAGCCCGGCGGCGAGCGCCGTCGCGGCGAGGTCGAGGCGCAGCGCGGCGCCGGTCAGCGCGAACAGCATCATGATGAAGAGTTGCCCGACGTAGCCGAACGAGACGGCGAGAAACCGGCGGTTGCGGTCCAGCGCGCGCGTCAGGATGCCCATGCCGAGCAGCGTCATGACGACCGACAGCTTGAGCGCCATCGCGACCGCGACCGCGACGACCACCACGCCGAGCGCGGAGATCGTCTGCACGTCGCCGCGCGGACCCAGCCGCTCGAGCGCGGCGAGCAGCACGACCGCCGCGACCGCCGCCAGCGCGATCGATCCGAGCACCAGGTAGAGCGGATGCATCGCGACGAGCCCGATGCTGCCGCGCGCCTCCAGGTGCAGCCAGGCGAACAGCATCGCGAACGCCACGAACGAGTAGACGGAGTTGAGCGCGGTCAGGAGCTGCAGCCGCTCCGTGACCTGGCCCTGCGCGCGCATCTCCTTCGACACCGCGAGCACGACCGCAGGCGACGTGGCGACGGCGATGGTGGCGGCCGCGGCGGCGACGAGCGGCTTGGTGCCGACCACCGCGAGGATTGCGTACACCGCGCCGAAGGCGAGCGCGGACTCGAGCACGCTGGTGAGGAGCAGCCACGGGTTGCGCCGCAGCCAGCGCAGATCGACCCGGCTGCCGAGCTCGAACAGCACGATGCCCATCGCGACGTCCAGGAACGGCCCCAGGCCCTGCACCGCGCCCTCGGTGAGGAGGCCGGTGACCTCCGGACCGAGCAGCGCGCCCGCGATGACGTAGCCGAGGATCCGCGGCAGGCGTAGCCACCGGTCGAGCAGCTCGCCGAGCGCGGTCGCCGCGAGCAGCAGCACCCCCAGCCAGAAGAGCTGCGGCATCGCGAGCGGCCATCCCGGCAGGAAGAAAAAGTCGGTCATTGGCCTGTGATTCCCCGGGGTCGCCGGCGTTCCCCTGCGTTCGCGGCCGCTGCGCGCGGCCGGCGCCGCGTGCGCGATCGGGCGCGGACCGCGCTCAGGTGCGCACGACGATCAGGTGCACGCGATACGGGCCGTGCGCCCCGAGGATGATAACCTGCTCGATGTCGCCGGTGCGCGACGGGCCGGATACGAAGTTCACCGCCCGCGGCAGCGCGCCGAGCTCGCGGCGCGCGAGATCCCACGCGTCCTCCATGTACGGCACGATGCGCCCGGCGGCCACCACGGCCACGTGCGTCTCGGGCAGCAGGCTCACGCTCGCGGGCGTCTCCGGCCCGGACACGAGCATCAGGGTGCCGGTCTCGGCGATCCCGGCGAACGCCCCGGTCACGCCGACCAGATCTTCGGCGTGCGCCTCGCGGCCGGCGAGCGCAAGGCCCGCGCCGGCCCAGTCGAGATGCGCGATCCGCGGCCAGACGCAGCCGGCGGCCGGCAGCCCGTTCGCCTCGAGGTAGCGCGCCGCCGCCGCGGGCACCGCCGCCCAGTCCTCGACGAGATCCGTGGTCGTCTGCATCGACTCGGCGCGTGCGCGGAAGCGTCCGACCAGGTCCTCCGCCACCCGCGGCGCGGGGCCGCGCGGGTGCGCGCGCAGGTAGGTCTCGACCGCCTCGAGCTCGGCCTCGGAGGGCCGGCTCGCGCCGCGGCCCTGGGCGCGGCGGATCCGCCCGAGGATGCGCTTGCGAGCGGCAGTGGAACTATCGAAGCTCATAGGGGCGCGAGTGACAGTGAACGGTGAACGGTGAACCGCGAACGGTGAACCGCGAACGGTGAACGGTGAACGGAGTGTAGGCAGTAGCGAACCGCCGTCCACTGCCCACTGCCGACTGTCAACTGCCCACTTGCGTCATAGCGCCTTCACCACGTCCTCGATCACCTTCTTTGCGTCGCCGAACACCATCATCGTCCGGTCCATGTAGAAGAGCGGGTTGTCGAGGCCGGCGTAGCCCGCGGCCATCGAGCGCTTGTTGACGACCACCGTGCGCGCCTTGTGCGCCTCGATGATCGGCATGCCGTAGATCGCGCTGCCCTTCTCCAGCGCGAGCGGGTTCACGACGTCGTTCGCGCCGAGGATCAGCGCGATGTCGGTCGTGCCGAACTCGTTGTTGATGTCGTCCATCTCGAAGACCTGGTCGTACGGGACCTCGGCCTCGGCGAGCAGCACGTTCATGTGCCCGGGCATGCGGCCGGCCACCGGGTGGATCGCGTAGCGCACCTGCACGCCCTTCTCGATCAGCTTCTCCGCCATCTCCTTCACGGCGTGCTGCGCGCGCGCCACCGCGAGGCCGTAGCCGGGCACGATGATCACGCTCTCCGCGTTCGCGAGCAGGAACGCGAGATCGTCGGCCGAGCCCGACTTCACCTGCTTCTGCTCGGCGCCGGCCGCCGCGGCGCCCTCGGCCCCGCCGAAGCCGCCGAGGATCACGCTGATGAACGAGCGGTTCATCGCGCGGCACATGATGTACGAGAGGATCGCGCCGGAGGAGCCGACCAGCGACCCGGCGATGATCAGCATCGTGTTGCCGAGCGAGAAGCCGATGCCCGCCGCGGCCCAGCCCGAGTAGCTGTTCAGCATCGAGATCACCACCGGCATGTCGG
>JAHDYJ010000064.1:0-17713 GCA_023383795.1 Burkholderiales bacterium
CGACGGCTCTGCGGACGCTGCGCCATCCCTCGCGCTCCGAGGGGCTTAAGAGCTCCCTCGCCCAGAGCTGAGCCGCGCGCTCCGCGCGCGGCTCGACGGCGAACGGTGAGCGGTAAGCGGTGAACGCTAAAGGCGGGCCGCGGCGGTGGCGGCCCGGATCTTGACGAGATCCCGCACGAGCGTTTGCGCGCTTGGCCGTTCACCGGTCACCGTTCACCGTTCACCTATTCCGCCGTAACATGGGCCGATGGTCACCCTCGAGGACGTCCGCCGCGCGGCCGACGCGATCCGCGGGCAGGTGCTCGAGACCCCGTGCGACCTCTCGCGCACGCTGTCCGAGATCTGCGGCGCGCGCGTCTTCCTGAAGTTCGAGAACCTGCAGTTCACCGCGTCGTTCAAGGAACGCGGCGCGCTCGCGAAGCTCCTGTCGCTCGACGCCGATAGCCGCGCGCGCGGCGTGATCGCGGTCTCGGCCGGCAACCATGCGCAGGGCGTCGCCTACCACGCGAAGCGCCTCGATATCCCGGCGGTGATCGTCATGCCGCGCTTCACGCCCGCGGTGAAGGTCGAGCGCACCGCCTTCCACGGCCCGCAGGTGGTGCTGCACGGCGAGGACTTCGACGCCGCGCGCGAGCACGGACTCGCGCTCGCGGCCGAGCGCGGACTGACGCTCGTCCATCCGTACGACGATCCGCTGGTCATCGCCGGCCAGGGAACCGTCGCGCTCGAGATGCTCGCGCGGGTGCCCGATCTCGAGGTGCTCGTCGTGCCGGTCGGCGGCGGCGGCCTGATCTCCGGCGTCGCGGTCGCGGCGCACGGCGTGCGGCCGTCGATCGAGGTGGTCGGCGCGCAGGCGCAGCGCTATCCCACGATGTACAACGCGCTCAAGGGGACCGGCCTGCCCTGCGGGCCGAGCACGATCGCCGACGGCATCGCGGTCAAGGCGCCGGGCGCGCTGACCACCGCGATCGTGCGCGAGCATGCGGCCGACGTGCTGCTCGCCGACGAGGCCGATCTCGAGCAGGCGCTCCTCCTCCTGCTCGAGGTGGAGAAGACCGTGGTCGAGGGCGCCGGCGCCGCGGCGCTCGCTGCGCTCCTGCGCAACCGCGAGCGCTTCGCCGGACGCGCGGTCGGGCTCGTGCTCTCGGGCGGCAACATCGACCCGCTCGTGCTCACCGAGATCATCGAGCGCGGGCTGGTGCGCACGCACCGGCTCGCGCGGATCCGCGTCGGGGTGCGCGACGTGCCGGGCTCGCTCGCCGCGGTCGCCTCGATCATCGCCGACGCGAACGCGAACATCATCGAGGTCCACCACCAGCGCGCCTTCACCCGGCTGCCGGCGCAGAACGCCGACATCGAGCTCGTCCTCCAGACGCGCGGGCTCGCGCATCTGCGCGAGGTCCTGGACGCGCTGGTGGCCCGCGGCTACCCGGCGCACGCGATCGAGCCGTGACGGGCGCTTGCGCGCGCATCCTCGACGCCGCGTGAGGTTCCGTCACCGAAGCTTCATCGCAGCGAGCGCATTCCGGTAACCGTGTGCGCCGATCCTGCGGGTGGTTTTGCCGCGACCGCCCCGGCACACGGAGGACTCGCATGACGCTCGACGACGTCTACGGACCGGAGCACGACCGCTTTCCGCTGGAGCAGGAGTGCATCGCGGCGCCGCCGCCGCTCGACTGGGGCGAGGCGATGCCGCCGCAGCCCGCGGCGACGCGACGCGATCTGGACGCGGCGATCGAAGCCGCGCGCTGATGGACCGGGCTACTTCAGCTTCAGCAGGCGCCGCGCGTTGCCCTCGTAGATGGCGTGGCGCTCCTGCGGCGTGATGTCGAGGCCGTCGATGATCTCGATGGTCCAGCGGATGTAGGCCGAGCCCTTCTCCGGGTCGAACGGCGAGTCCGACGCGAAGAGGGTGTGGTCCGCGCCGAAGAACTCGAGCCCGCACTCGGTCGCCGGCCTGGTGCCGAAGAGCGCCGTATCGGCGTAGAACATCTTGAAGTAGTCGAACGGGCGCTTCTTCAGCTTCTTGAGGAGCAGCGTGTAGTCCTCGTCCGACGTGCGCGCGCCCAGCTGATCCCAGCCCGGGCCGACGCGCCCGGCGAAGTACGGGATCATGCCGCCCATGTGGTGCGTGATGATCTTGAGGTTCGGGTGCCTGTCGAAGAGCCCCGCGAAGACCATGTGCGCCATCGCCACGCTCGTCTCGTACGGCCAGCCGAACGTCCACCAGATCTCGTAGTGGCTCTTCGGCTCGCCCTTGTAGTCGGGAATGTTGGCGGCCCGGATCGGGTGCATCCAGATCGGCAGGTCGATGTCGGCCATCAGGTCGAAGAGCGGCATCGTCGCCGGGTCGGTGAGCGGCCGGCCGAGCACGTTGGTGTAGACCTGCACGCCGACGGCGCCGAGCTCCTTCACCGCGCGCTCGGCCTCCTTGAGGAGCGCATCGGGCTCGTTCATCGGCAGGCCGGCGATGAAGCCCGGAAAGCGGTCGCGGTGCTTCCGCACGAGCTCGGCGAGCCCGTCGTTGCCGAGCTTCGCCATCTCCACCGAGTGCTTGCCGAAGTCCTCCAGCGCCGGCGCCGGCAGGCACAGCACCTGCGCGTAGTCGTCGAACTTGTCCATGATCCGGAGGCGCTCGTCCAGCTCGTGGATGCTCGGCACCTCGCGCACGCGCTTGTTGATGTCCTTGCCCTTCGGCGACAGCTCGATCATGCGGTCGAAGAAGGCCTTGGGGAAGAAGTGGTTGAAGATGTCGATTTTCATCGTGCCCCTCCGCTACGGTCGGGGGAGGATACACCAGCCGCCCCTCCGCCGCGGCGCGCTCGATCCGGATCGACGCCCCGGGGCGGGCGGGCGGCCACGGTTCCCCGCAGCGCCTTTGCTACCATTGCCGCCGCGGGCCCGTAGCTCAGCGGTTAGAGCAGAGGACTCATAATCCTTTGGTCCTTGGTTCGAATCCAAGCGGGCCCACCAGCAAGATCATCAAAGCGCTGGCTGGCACCGGCGCCTCGCGTCTCACCGACTGCGGCTTGTGCTCGCAGCCGACGGGCGTTCCTGCCGGACAGAACGTTCGGCGCGCTGCCACCCGTTGCCGAGAAGCGTGTCGCCGAAGGCTTGCACCACACCGCGCTTGCGTCTTTGGCCCAGAACGACGCCATCTCGAAGGCTCTGTGATCGAGACTCCTCGGCTGGCGCGATTCCTGCGGGTGCGCTCGGGCGGCGTGATGGGCGACGGTCGGACCTACGAGTACGGGGTCGCTGCGCGCGGTGCAGACGACCAACATCATGACGGCCCAACGGGCTCCGCTACCCGCCGAACTGCTGGCGCGGGTCTCTAACCGGATCATCAACGAGGTGCGCGGTCTCAACCGCGCCGTCTACGATATCTCGAGCAAGCCGCCCGCGACCATCGAGTGGGAATAGCGGGCCGTGGGCGCTCAGCGACCGCGCTTGGCGAGGAGGCGAGCGAGCTCCTCCTGCTCCTCGGGCTTCATACCGTACGAGTGATCGGCGTCGGGGAATATACCCTCGCGGACTTCGGCGGCGTAACGTCGCAAAGCTTCCACTGCGCTGTCCGAGAGCTGCGCATAGCGCTTGGTGAACTTGGGCTTGAACTGATCGAAGACGCCGAGCAGGTCGAAGGCGAGCAGCAGTTGCCCGCAGCTGGCGGGGCCGGCGCCGATGCCGAAGGTGAAGATCTGCACCGCGTCGTCGACCGCCTTGGCGACGGGCGCGGGCACCGCCTCGATTTCGAAGCCGACGGCGCCGGCCTCTTCGATAGCGATGCCGTCCTCGATGACGCGCATCGCCTCGGCGGCGGTGCGCCCCTGGAGCTTGAAGCCGCCGTACTGGTGCACGAAGTGCGGACACATCCCGACATGGCTCATGACCGGCACGCCTGCATCGGCGATGGCGCGAATGACGTGCGCCTTGTCCTTGCCGCCCTGCATCTTCACAACGTCGGCGCCGCCTTCCTTCATCAGCCGCAGGGCGTTCGCGACGCCGAGCTCCGGCGTGGCGTAGCTGCCATAGGTCATGGAGACCATGATCATGCAGCTCGGCGCCCCCCGGCGCACCGCCTGGGCGTGGGCGATCATCATGTCGATCGTGACCGGGAGCGTGTTTGCAAACCCGTAGCTGACCATGCCCAGGCTGTCCCCGACGGCCGCGATGTCGATGCCTGCCCGCTCGGCCCAGACCGCCGTGGGATAGTCCGGGATCGACGCCATGACGACCTTCTCGCCGGCCTGCTTGCGCAGCGCGAGCTCCGGTACGGTGAGCTTCTTGCGCTCTTCGGCCATCCCATGCCCCCAGGCGCCGGCGGCCTCAGGCGCGGAAGGCGGTCTTGTTCGTGCCCTCGTACAAGGCTTTCACTTGGCGACCGATTGCCTCGGCATGGGCCGCGAGCGCGGCCGCGTCGAGGTCGGCCTTGGGTCGAGGCTCGAGGTCGAAATGGCCATACTTGTCGGTGCCGCGCACCAGCGTCGCCGAATCGCGCACCTTTGTCTGGCGGACATAGGTCGGAATGTAGCGGATCGCCAGTCCGATGCGGCGGTCATCCGAACGGTTCGCCCCCGAGCCGTGCACCAGCTTGATATGGTGCAGCGATATTTCCCCGGGGCTCAGGGCGATACCAACGGCCTTGGACTTGTCGACCTCGACCGCGATCTCCTGGCCGCGGGAGAGGAGGTTATCCTTATGAAAGGTGTCGACGTGGGGCAGCTGGTCGACCTTGTGGCTGCCGGGAATCACCTCCATGTAACCGTTCTCGGGCGTCACGTCGGTGAGCGCGACCCAAGCGGTGATCACGTCGTCCGGGTCGAGCCCCCAGTAGGTCGAGTCCTGGTGCCAGGAGACGAAGCCCGGGCTGTGCGGCTCCTTGATGAAGAAGTTGGTGGTCCAGCACAGGATGTCCGGACCGATGACGTCCTCGGCCACGTCGACGATCTTGGGATGATGAACCAGCGCGTCCGCCCAGGTGAACAGCAGATGCGTCTTGTGCCGCCAGTTCCCCTGCAGCGGCTGCCCGGCCTTTGCCTCGTGCGCCTCGAGGGCGGCACGGTACTTGCGGGCGTCGTCGGCCGGCATCACGCGCACCGGCCAATAGACGCCGTCGCGCCGGTAGGTCTCGACGGCGGCTTGCGATAGGACCTTCAGCATGGCGTGTATCCTCTGGTCTGACGTCTTTTTTGGCGCGTAACATATCATGAATATGTCTTGGGTGCGCGCCCGATAGATGACGAAGCGGGCGCGAAAGGCGGCGGCCGGGCGCGCCAAGCGTCAGCGCCGTACCGCAGGCACGGCCCGAGTGCGGGCGCGCCGGCCCGGCGCGCCCGCACTCGCCGATCAGGCGCGGGCGGCGCTTGAGGAGTTGATCGTCAAACTCGAGTTGCCCCCGGGCAGCGTCTGGTCCGAATCACAGCTCAGCCGGAAGCTCGGCATCGGCCGCACGCCGGTGCGCGAGGCGCTGCAGCGCCTGCAGAGCGAGTACCTCGTGAAGATCATGCCGCGGTACGGCGCGCAGGTCACTGACATCAACGTCACGCAGCAGCTGATGTTACTCAAGGTGCGGCGCGTTCTGGAGCGGCTGATCGCCGAGAGCGCGGCGCGGCATGCCACGCCTGCGGAGCGGGAGGAGCTGTTGCGGATGGCCGACACGCTCGAGGCCATGACCGACGGCGACGTGCTCGGGTTCCTGCGCTATCACTACGACATCAAGAAATACATCGCCGCCTGCGCGCGCAATCCGTTCGCGGCGAGCGCGATTGCGCCGGCGCATGCGATGTCGCGCCGCTTCTATTTCCTGCACTACCGGAAGACGCACGACCTGCCGGTTGCGGCCCGCTATCACGCCGACGTCATCCGCGCGATCGCGGTGGGCGACGAGACGCGCGCCGGAGCGGCCGCCGACCGCTTGATGGACTACGTCGAGGAGCTCACGCGCGCGACCGTACTGCAGGAGACGTGAGCGCCGGAGTGTTGCGTCGCAACGGGGCGGGTAGCGGCCCGGCGTTGACAGGCTCGGAACCGGCTGCATAACATATCGCAAGTATATTAACCGCGGCCGCGTGCGGACTGGGCAAACGGGGTGCGCGACCGGACTCAAGGTCAAGGTCCGCAGTCGCGGCGACATCCGCCGCCATCGTGGGAGCGGGCGGAGCGATCGCCGGCGCGCCGGCGATCGTGAAGGCGCAGCAGGTCACAACCTGGCGCTGCCAGACCCTGTGGAGCGCTGCGGAGCTGACGCACAAGTGCTTCGTGGACTTCTGCGAACGCGTCAAGGCGGCGTCCAACGGGCGGCTGGTGATACAACCGTTCGCCGCCGGCGCGGTGACCGGCGCGTTCGAGACGCTGGATGCGGTCACGGCGGGCGTGCTGCAGGCGCAAGCCTCCTGGCCGGGCTACTGGACCGGCAAGGATGCCGGCCTTGCGGTCCTCAGCGACTTCGTGTTCGGGTACGATCACCCGTGGCAGGCCGAAGCATGGTTCTACCACAAGGGCGGTTTGCAGCTCCTGCAGCAGGCCTACGCGAAATACAACATCCATGCGGTGGGCGCAAGCTGGTGGGGGGTGGAGTCCATCGTCTCCAAGAAGCAGATCAGCCGGATGGAGGACTTCAAGGGCGTCAAGTTCCGCTCGCCCCAGGGGATGACGGCCGAGATTCTGACCAAGCTCGGCGCCTCGATCGTCGTGCTGCCTGGCGGCGAGGTGTATTCGGCGCTCGACAAGGGTGTGGTGGACGCCGCCGACTGGGCGACGGTCTCGATGAACGAGCGCATGGGCTTCCACGCCATCGCCAAGAATCCGACCAAGCTGTTCCACTCGATGCCAATGCAGGATTTTGCGGTCAACATGGACGCCTGGAAGAAGCTGCCCGACGATCTGAAGGCGCTGCTCTCCACCGCCGTGCGCGAATGGACCTGGGACCAGATCCAGCGCGTCGCTGTTGACGATGCGCGGGTGACCAAGGAACTCGTCGCCAAGGGGGTCAGCACGGCGGCGTGGCCGGAGGCCGAAATGGCGAAGATCCGCCAGCTGGCGCAGCGTACCTGGGAGGAGTGGTCGAAGAAGACGCCGCTCGCCAAGGCGGCGTATGACTCGCAACTGGCCTGGCTCAAGGATCTCAGGATCGTGGCTTGACCCCAGGGAACCGCGCGGCCGGCGACCCGGGCGATCCGCCCGCGGCGCCGGCCTCGCTCGCCGACCGCTACTGCGATCTCGTCGACCGCCTGAACAGCCGAGTCGGGCGCCTCTGGGCGCTCGCTATCTTCGGCGTTACGTTCGCGGTCATCTACGAGGTCGTTGCCCGTGGCGTCTTCGGACGGGCGACGCTGTGGAGCAACGAGACGACCATCTACCTGTCGGCGGTCGCGTATCTGATCGGCGGGGGATACGCGCTCGCGCATCGCCGCCACGTGCGGATCGACCTCGTCTACGATCTGCTTTCGCCCGGCGCGCGCGCGCTGCTCGACTGCTTCACTTTCTTGTTCTTCCTGCTCTACATCGGCGCGCTGATCTGGGTCGGGACCACCATGGGGTGGACCTCGTTTCAGCAGGGCGAGGGCACCGGTACGCCGTGGAACCCGCCGATCTGGCCGGTCAAGTTCGCGATTCCGATCGCGGCCGCGCTGCTCCTGCTGCAGGGGGTTGCCAATCTGCTGCGCGACCTCGGCCTGGCGCGCTCCCAGAGCCGAGTTGCGTGAGCATCGAGCTGCTGAGCTTGCTCTTCGCCGCGGTGTTCGCGGCAGTCCTGCTCACCGGGTTGCCGCTCGCTTTCGCTACCGGCGCGGTGGCGGTCGTGTTCGCCGTCGCGCTGTTCGGCTGGCCCGGCCTCACCCTGGTCGTCAGCCGTGTGTTCACGTTGATGGGCAACTACGTGCTGGTGTCGGTGCCCCTTTTCGTGTTCATGGCGTGCGTGCTGGAACGTGCGGGCATCGCCGAGGCCATTTTCCGCGCCGCGCACGTCTGGGCCGGGCGCATGCGCGGCGGCCTGGCTGTTGCGGTGATCATCTCCTGCGCGCTGATGGCGGCGATGGTCGGCGTCATCGGCGCCGAAATCGTCACCATGGGAGTCGTGGCGCTGCCGGCGATGCTCGCTCGCGGCTACAAGAAGGAGCTGGCGCTCGGCTCCATTTGCGCCGGCGGCGGCCTGGCGACGCTGATTCCGCCGAGCGTCGTCCTGATCATGTACGGCCTGACCGCCGGGGTGTCGATCGGGCAGTTGTATGCCGCCGGCGTTGTTCCCGGCCTGCTTCTGGCGGCCATGTACATCACCTACATCGTCGTTCGCTGCCGGCAGCGGCCGGAGTTCGCGCCGCCGGCGAGCGAGGCGGAGTTGGCGATTTCGCTGCGGGAGAAGGTCGGCCTGCTGCGCGAGCTGATAGTGCCGTCGCTGGTCGCCTTCGGAGTGCTCGGCTCTCTGTACTTCGGCTGGGCCACGCCCACCGAGGCCGCAGGCGTGGGCGTCCTCGGCGCGATCATCGCGATGTGGCACAACGGCAAGCTGAGCTGGACCAAGCTGCGGCTCGCCGCCGAGGACACGGCGAAGGTCACGGTGATGCTCTATTGGCTGTTCTTCGGATCCTCCGCGCTGATCGGCGTCTACACACTCGCCGGAGGCACCCAGCTCATCCAGGATATCTTGACCGCACTGCCGGTCGGTCCACTCGGCGTCATCATCCTGATTCAGGTGATCTGGATCGTCCTCGGCTGTTTCATCGATTGGATCGGCATCCTCCTGCTGACGGCTCCGATCTTCGTGCCGGTGGCGGTGAAGCTCGGGTTCGACCCGATCTGGCTCGGGGTCCTGTTCTGCATGAACATGCAGATTTCCTATATCTCGCCGCCGTTCGGTCCGGCGGTGTTCTACCTCAAGGGCGTCACGCCCGCGGGCGTCACGCTCAACGACATCTTCAGGTCGGTCTGGCCCTATCTGGGCTTGCAGATCCTCGCGCTCGGGCTGGTGATCGCATTTCCGCAGATCGTCCTCTGGCTTCCCGGCACGATGGCGAAGTAGGGAGCGAGTCATGCGCCGGGCGCTGGACGCAGTAATCGACGTGATGCGCGTGCCTGCCGCCGGCCGCGCGGAAGTCGCGGTGGTGCCCGCGACGGGCCCCGCGCCCGCGCGCGGCGAGGCGTGCGAAATCCTGATTGCGGGAGGCGGCACGGGCGGGGTCGCCGCGGCGCTGGCGGCGGCACGCGCGGGCCGACGGGTCGTGCTGCTCGAGGAGACGGACTGGCTCGGCGGGCAGATGACCGCGCAAGGCGTGGCCGCGCTCGACGAGCACGAGCATATCGAGGAGTTCGGCGGCACCGCCGCCTACTACCGGCTGCGAGCGATGCTGCGCGACCACTACCGCACGCTCGCCGGGGAGGTCGGCCGCCGGCCCGACTTCAATCCCGGGGCCTGCTGGGTGACGCGGCTCGCGTTTGAGCCCCGCGTCGCGGTCGAAGTGATCGAGCGGATGCTGCGGCCGCACGTCGAGGCGGGCCGGCTTACGATCCACCGGCGGACCAAGACCGTCGCCGTGACCACCGACGGGGACAGCATCGCTGAGGTGGTCGCGATGGGACTCGACGACCGGCGTCTGGTCCGGTTCCAGCCGGAGCTCGTGATCGACGCGAGCGAGCTTGGGGATCTGCTGCCGCTCTGCGGTGCCGAGTACGTCGTCGGCGCCGAGACGGTCGCGCAGACGGGCGAGCGGCAGGCGCAACCGGTCGAGCCGAAACCGCACTGCGTGCAGAGCTTCACCTACACGTTTGCCTGCGAGCGCGGGGACGAAGGCGAGCGCCACGTCATTCAGCGCCCCGAGAAGTACGAGCACTTCCGGTCGGCGCAGCCCTACAGCCTCCGGATCGAGGTGCATGGCGGCGAGATCTACGGCGAGACGAGCGGCTGGCTCGAGTACCGGTTGTACGACACGATGCCGGGCACCAAGGGTGGGCTGTGGTCCTACCGACGGCTGCTCGACCGCGCCGCGCTGGCGGGCGCCGTCGGCCGTGACCTCTCCCTGTTCAACTGGCCCGGCAACGACTACCGCGACCGAAGCATTCTCGAATGCCGCCCGGACGAGGCCGCCCGTGCGCTGCAGGATGCCAAGCGCGTGAGCCTGGGCTTCCTGCATTGGCTGCAGACCGAGGCGCCGGTCACCGGAGCGCGGTGCGGCGCGCCGGAGATCCGGCTGCGGCTGGACGTGATGGGCACCGCCGACGGCCTGTCGAAGCACCCCTACATCCGCGAATCGCGGCGCATCCGGGCCGTGAAGACGATCGTCGCGCAGGAGGTGTCGGCGCATGACCAGCGCGGCTCGCGCGCCGCGCACTTCTTCGACTCCGTCGGCGTCGGCTGGTATCCGATCGACATCCATCGCTCGGGCCCCGACGATGTCGGCGCCAGCTGCCGCACCAAGCCATTCCAGATCCCTCTGGGGGCGTTGCTGCCGGTGCGCATCGGCAACCTGATCGCGGGCGGCAAGAACCTCGGCACCACGCATATCACCAACGGCTGCTATCGCCTGCATCCGGTCGAGTGGAATATCGGCGAGGCGGCCGGCGCGCTGGCCGCATTCGCGCTCGAGGCGCGGGTCTCACCGGCCGCAGTGCGCGAGCGCACCGATCTTCTCGGATGCTTCCAGCGGCGCCTGCTCGACGCCGGCGTGCCGCTCGCCTGGCTGATTGACATCGGCGTGGATGATCCCCTGTTTGCTCCCAGCCAGCTGCTGTTCATGCGCGGTGGGCTTGCGGGAGACGGCGATCTCGGTTTCCATCCCGAGGCACCGATCTCCGAGCTCGAATGGCGACGGGCCGGGGGCGCGGACCCCGCCCCGCGCACGCGAGGCGAGGCTGCTGTACGCCTGTCCGGGGCGCGTTGAGCGGGTGCGGCTCCGGCCCGCCGCCCGGCGGCGCGGGCGCATCAGCGCGTTGTCGTTCAGGCGGGTCAGCGGTTCGGTCGCGGCGTCGTGGCACGCGCGCGTGCGCCGCCCGCGGGGCAACGGGTCTCACCGCTCAAACCAGGCGCTCGCCACGGATCACGCGCGGCTCGGCGAAGAGCGACGTGATCTCGACCTTCCGAATCATGGGGTCGTCCGGAACCGGGTCCAGGACCGGGGTGATGAGTTCCTCGAAGAGCCCGCGCAGGCTGCGTGCCACGGTCTTGTACGGGATCGCGAGGTCGGCGATCTGCTCGGACACCTCGCGGTCGACGACCAGCTCGACGCCCTCGCCGGCAAATATGTCGCGAAACTGGGTGTACATGGCCGTTGGCAGGCTCGGTCATGATCCGCACCAGCATCTTCCGGGACAGTTCCTGAAAGCGCGCGGTGATCGGCAGTCGTCCGGTGAACTCCGGGATGAGCCCGAATTGGACGAGGTCGGTCCGCGTGCTGCACGGGAATGATTCTCCCAGAGCAACCGGGCTAGCGGTAGACCGCGACGGTCGGGCGGCCGCGGCGATCGATCGGGTAGCACATGTATCTGATCTTTTGCCCGCCCCGGCTCATAAACCCTTGGTCCTTGGTTCGAAGCCAAGCGGGCCCACCGTCGAGAGGAGCGGAGGGTTTGCAACGCCCCTGCTCCGGAACGAGCTTGCCAGCGCGTGCGCCCCGGGGAGACAAGGACGGCCCGATGGCCGAGGCCGGATAATTTTGCTAGGCTGCCCGGGGAGAACGGAGGGAGGAGACCCGCGCGGCGGCGAGGCCCGGCGGGCGACGATCGATGGCCGACCCCGCGCCCACGCGGATCCGCGAACCCGAGATCGATGCCGAGACGGCGGCCGATGGCACGCGCACCGTCCGGCTCGGCGGGGCGTGGGACATTCGCGCGCTGGAGGTCCGCGCGCGCGCGCTGGGCGGTGAGCTCGCCCGCTTCGCCGCCCGCGACGCCTGGGATCTCTCCGGCGTCCAGCGTCTCGATCACGTCGGCGCGCTGCTGCTGTGGCGCGCGTGGGCACGCAAGCGCCCCGACCTGATCCGGATGGCGCCCGCGCACGAGCTCTTCTTCGAGAATCTCGCGCACGCGGACGGCGAGGCACGCAGCGCGCCGCGCCGGTCGCTCCTCGACCCGCTCGCCGCGCTCGGAAGCCGCGCGATCGGCGTCTGGGGCCACCTCGTGCGCATCGTCCGCCTCGCCGGACAGGTCGTGCTCGACGGCGCATGGGTGATCGCAAATCCGTCGCGCGGCCCGTGGCGTGAGCTGTCGGCCACGATCTACCGGGCCGGAGCGCAGGCGCTCCCGATCACGGCACTGGTCGGATTTCTCATCGGGATCGTGCTGAGCTATCTCTCCGCCGAGCAGCTGCGTACGTTCGGCGCCGGGATCTACGTCATCAACATCGTCGGCATCGGGATCATCCGCGAACTCGGCCCGGTGCTCGCGGCGATCCTCGTCGCCGGGCGCTCCGGGTCGGCGATTACCGCCCAGCTCGGCGTGATGCGCGTGACCGAGGAGCTCGACGCGCTCCGGGTAATGGGGATTCCGGCCGGGATCCGGCTGATCCTGCCGAAGGTGGTCGGGCTCGCCATCGCGGTGCCGCTCCTGGTCGTGTGGACCAGCGCGATCGCGCTCATCGGCGCGATGCTCGCGGCGCGGCTCGAGCTCGACATCAGCTTCGCGCTGTTCCTGCAGACCCTGCCGGTCGCGGTGCCGACCGCGAACCTCTGGCTCGCATTGGTGAAGGGCGCGGTGTTCGGCGCGCTGATCGCGCTGACCGCGTGCCATTACGGCTTGCGCATCCGCCCGAACACCGAGAGTCTCGGCGCCGGCACTACCCAGTCGGTGGTCACCGCGATCACGATCGTGCTCATCGTCGACTCGCTGTTCGCCGTCGCCTTCTCCCACATCGGCCTCGAGCTCCGCGGCTGAGGATGCGACCGGCAAGAAGGATGGCGCCTCCACGTCCAGCCCGCGATCCTGGAACTCCGGCGAGCGCCGCGATCCGCCCGCCGCGCACCCCGGAACGCCCGGTCATCGCGGTCAAGGAGCTCTGGACCGAGTTCGCGACGCACGTCGTCCATTGCGGCATCAGCCTGGAGATCGACGCCGGGGAGATCGTGGCGCTCGTCGGCGGGTCGGGCAGCGGCAAGACGACGCTGCTGCGGCAGATGGTCGGGCTCGAGCGCCCGAGCCGCGGCAGCGTGGAGGTGTTCGGTATCAACCTGCGGGAGGCCCCGCCGGCGGTCCGGGCGAAGATCCGCAAGCGCTGGGGGGTGTTGTTCCAGGAAGGCGCGCTCTACAGCGCGCTGCCGGTGTACGACAATCTCGCGCTTCCCTTGCGCGAGCTGCGCGCGTTCGACGAGGACTTCATCCGCGATCTGGTGCTGCTCAAGCTCGACATGGTCGACATCGAGCGGCGCCACGCCGACCGGATGCCCTCGGAGCTCTCCGGGGGCATGGTCAAGCGCGTCGCCCTTGCGCGCGCGCTCGTGCTCGAGCCCGAGCTCCTGTTCCTGGACGAGCCGACCGCGGGGCTCGACCCGGACCGCAGCGAGAGCTTCGTGCGGCTGCTCGCCTCCCTGCGCGAGCGCCTGGAGCTCACCGTGGTCATGGTCACGCACGACCTCGACACGCTGGTCTCGCTCGCCGACCGCGTCGCCGTGCTGTTCATGGGCGAGCTGATCACGCTCGGGACGGTGCCGGAGGTCGTGCGTGTCGATCATCCGTTCATTCGCAGCTTCTTCGGCGGCGACCGCGGCCGGCGCGCATTGAACGCGCTCGGAGCGGCGACCGTCGCCGGCAACTGAGCGACCGGGAGGGCAGGATGGAGAACAGAGCGTATGCGCTGACCGCCGGGGTGTTCGTGCTGTTGCTCGGCATCGCACTCGTCGCCGGCGTGCTGTGGCTCAACCGCGACGAGCAGGCGGGCGGCGTGCCCTACGAGTTGACGACGACCCGCTCCGTTTCCGGACTCAAGATCGAGGCGCCGGTGCGCTTTCGCGGCGTCGACGTCGGCAAGGTCGAGGCCATCCGCTTCGATCCGGCCGAGCCCGGTCGCGTCCTGATCGGCATCAGCGTCGACCCGGAAACGCCGCTCACGCGCGGCACCTACGCGCAGCTCGGATTCCAGGGCGTCACTGGCCTCTCGTTCGTTCAGCTCGACGACGACGGCGCCGCGCGCCAGCCGCTCGCGACCAGCGCCGACGCGCCGGCGCGCATCCCGATGCGTCCGTCGTTGTTCGATACCGGCGAGGCGCTGGTCGGTGCGTTCGGCGAGATCGCCGATCGCATGAACCGGCTGCTCGCCGACGAGAACCAGGAGGCGTTCATCGCAACGCTCGCCCGGTTCGACGCTGCCGCAGCGAAGGCGACGCAACTCGCCGAGAGCCTCGAGCCTGCCGCGGCGTCGCTCGCGCCGCTGCTCGTCGATGCGCGCGTCGCGGTGAACGACGCCCGGGACGCGGTCAAGCGCGCCGAGCTGATGGTCGATTCGATGACCACGCTCGCGGCGACGCTCGAGGAGCGCTCGCCGGTTCTGGCACAGGTCGGCGTCAACGCCGACGAGGTCGGCACGGCCGCGCGCGCGATCAGCGACGAGACGCTGCCGCGACTGAACGTGCTCGCCGAGGAGTTGCGGCGCGAAGTGCGCGTGCTGGCGCGGATACTGAGCGCGCTTGCCGACCAGCCCAACAGCATCGTGTTCGGCTTGCCGCCGCCTCGCCCGGGCCCCGGCGAAGCCGGTTTCGACGCCGGGCACCGGCCGTGAAGAGGAAGCTCGCCCCACTCGCTGCCGCGCTCACGCTTGCGGCGTGCCTGAGCAGTGTGCCCGTGCCCCCGGCCGAGTACGATTTCGGCCCCGGCGCCGCACCCGTCGAGGAGCCGCCGCGCCTGCGGCGCGACATCACCGTCGCAGCCGTGAGCGCCCCGGCCTGGCTCGACTCGCCTGCGCTCGTCTACCGCCTCGCGTACCACGATGCGTCGCAGCCGCGATCCTACGTCGGGAGCCGCTGGATCGCTCCGCCGGCGGAGCTGCTCACCGCACGGCTCCGCGACCGCTTCGCTGCCACCGCGCGGAGCGGAGTGCTCGCCCCGGCGGACGGCGTCCGCAGCGCAGTCACCCTGCGGGTGGAGCTGCTGGAGTTCAGCCAGGTGTTCGAAGCGCCCGACCGCAGCCGTGCGCTCGTCCGCGTGCGGGCGCTGCTGGTCGAGAACGGACGCCTCGTCGCGCACACGAGCTTCAGCGCCGGCCCGCCGGCGCCGAGCCCTGACGCGGCGGGCGGCGCGCGCGCCCTCACGCAGGCCGCCGATGCCGTGATCGAGCGGCTGATCGGGTGGACCGCCGATGCGATGAAGTGACGCTGGCCTGCGGCACGATCAGGCCTTGCCGGTCTGCAACGCACCGATCGTCCGCGGCGTATTCGGCATGTGCCCGGGTCTGCTCCGGAGGACAGCGACGCCGCCGCCGGGCCGGCAGGGTGGCGCGAGCGTTCGCGCGACGAGCATGGCAGTATCGGTCCTCAAAATCGAGGATCGGGATCGCGCCGTCCCGCGGGTGCGCGGCTCCGGCGTCGATGGCTGACATCGCGCGGGCGCAATGACCGTCGAATTCGAGGAGCTCGACTACCGGCGCACGCCGCTCGGCGAGCTCGTCCTGCGCCGCCGGACCGAGCCTGCCCTCGGCGTCGTGCTGTACGAGGTCAAGCTCGGCGACGAGTTCCTGATGTCCAGCCTCTTCACCGCGGGCGAGATCGCGCTCGCACGGCTGGGGCTCGCCGGCCTCGGCGACGGTCCGCTCGACGTCGTGGTGGGCGGCCTCGGGCTCGGCTATACGGCGCGCGCGGTGCTCGATCATCCGGGCGTGCGCTCGCTCGTGGTGGTGGAGGCGCTCGCCGAGGTGATCGACTGGCACCGGCGCGGGCTGGTCCCGCTCGGCGCCGGGCTCTGCGCCGATCCGCGCTGCGCGCTCCGGAACGGGGATTTTTTCGCGCTCGTCGGTTCGCCGGGCATCGATGCCCGCGACCCCGGCAGGCGCCTCCATGCGATCCTGGTGGACATCGACCACTCGCCGCGTCACGTGCTGCATCCGAGCCACGCCGCGCTGTACGGGCGCCAGGGCCTCCATCGGCTCGCGTCGCACCTGCATCCGGGCGGGGCGTTCGCGCTGTGGTCGAACGATCCGCCCGACGCGGACTTCCGGGTCGAGCTCGCCGCGGTGTTCGCGACGCACGAGGCCCACGTCGTCACGTTCCACAACCCGCTGCAGGGCGCGGCGTCGCGACGCCGGGACGCCGCCAACACGGTGTACGTCGCACGCACGGCGCGCGCGCGCCGATGATCGGCGCAATCGCGGGCGACATCATCGGCGCGGTGTACGAGCACGCGCCGATCGAGGCCAAACCGGCGGCGGCCGGGGTGCTTCGACGGCGGGTGCGATCAGGGTCGCCGGTGACGCCCGGCGCAACCGAGGCCGGCGAGCGCGATGCCGAGGAGAGCGATCGTCGCAGGTTCGGGGATCGCGGTCCGCGAGATCAGGAAGTTGCCGAAGAACTCGTTGTCGGCGGTGCCGGACTCGCGGATCTCGATCCGGTCGAATGCGGTCGTGCTCGCGACCCCGACGAACGCCAGCACGTCGTCCGGCCGGTTGAACGCGAAGGCATCGACCACGACTGCGCCCGCAAGCAGCGTCACGGTGAAGGTCGAGTCCACGCACGCGGTGTTGCATGTGTCGGGGAAGGTCGGTCCGGGCGGCGTGGACAGGGAGGGCTCGTGGAAATCGAATCCAAAGGCGAACAGCGGTCCGGCCGCGTCGATGTTGAACTCCTCGTCGCCGTTGAGCGCGAGGTCGTTCGCCTCGCTGATCAGCGTGCTCCAGTTCACGCTCGAGTTGAATGACGACGGCGAGTGGTTCGAGAACGTGAGGCCGCCCAGGCTGAACCCGCCGCTCGGGACGCTGGCCGGAATCGCGCCGATCGGCACGGCGCCGGTCGCCGCGATGAACGCCCCACGGTCCGCGTAGGTGATGATCGCGGCGTTGGCGCCGGCCGAGCCGAGCGCGAGGAGGGCGGCGAGAAGGCAAATTGCATGGCGCATGACGGCTTCCTTTGCACTCCGGGGGCCGGGAACAAAGGCAAGCAGGAATGATGCTAGCCGTAGAAGTGTCGTTTTTTCAATGACCTGCAGGATTCCCTGCGCCGGGTGGCCGGCAACCATAAAGGATTCCGACGGTCGCTCCAGGCGAGGCCCCGGCGGCGGGCGCTCGGGAGTCTTCTCAAGGGCATCGTCGGTTTGACATTCCCATAGCGCATGCCAAATGGGCGAAAAAAGCGTTTGAGCTCCGCATCCGGGGAGGTTCTAATGCGAGCCGCTCGGATCCCCGCCATGACCTCTCCCGACCGCCGCCGCGCGATGATCGTGCTGCTCCTGCTGAGCGCGCTGATCATCTCGATCTGCATGGGGCTGCGCCAGAGCCTCGGGCTGTTCATGCGCCCGATGACGCTCGAGCTCGGCATCTCGGCGGCGACCTTCGGGTTCGCCATCGCGCTGCAGAACATCGTCTGGGGCCTGTCGCAGCCGTTCGTGGGCGCGCTCGCCGACCGCTACGGCGCACGGCCGGTGCTGGTCGGCACAGCGCTCGTCTACGCGGCCGGCCTGCTGCTGATGGTGTTCTCGAAGTCGGTCCCCGGTGGGCTGGAGATCGCGGGGTTTCTCGCCGGCGTCGGCACGGCGGGCACCGGCTTCGGCGTCCTCATCGGCACCGTGTCGCGCGCGACGCCGCCGGAGAAGC
>JAHDYJ010000064.1:17723-24821 GCA_023383795.1 Burkholderiales bacterium
GGGCTCGCTCGGCACGATGGTGCTCGCGCCGGTCGGCCAGGGGCTGATCGACGGCTTCGGCTGGAAGGCGGCGATGGTGGTCTTCGCGGCGGTGGCGGCCTCGATGGCGCTGCTCGCGCTCGCGATCCGCGAGCAGCCGCCGGCGGCGGGCGGCGCGCCCACGGTGGACCAGAACCTCGGCGAGGCCGTGCGCGAGGCGACGGCGCACCGCGGCTACCTGTTCATGACGCTCGCGTTCTTCGCCTGCGGCTTCCAGCTCGTGTTCATCACCACGCACCTGCCGGCCTACCTGCAGTACTGCGGCGTCGCGCCCGGCGTGGGCGCGAGCGCGCTGGCGCTGATCGGGCTCTTCAACACCGTCGGCACGTACGTCTTCGGGCTGCTCGGGGCGCGCTACAGCCAGAAGCACCTGCTCGCGCTGATCTACCTGCTGCGCACCTTCTTCATCGTCGTCTTCCTGTTCCTGCCGGTCAGCGCGACCTCGACGCTCGTGTTCGCCGCGGCGATGGGCCTTCTCTGGCTCGGCGTCGCGCCCCTGGTCACGGGAATCATCGGGCGCGTGTTCGGCCTGACGCACTTCAACACGCTCTACGGCATCGTCTTCCTGAGCCACCAGGTGGGCTCGTTCTTCGGCGCATGGATGGGCGGCGTGCTGTTCGACCGGATGGGGAACTACGACCTCGCCTGGGGCGCGCTGATCGTGATCGGCGTCACCGCCTTCCTGCTGCAGTGGTTCATGGACGAGCGCCCGCCGCGCAGCCGCAAGCCGCTCGGCGAGTCCGCGCCGATGCCGGCGTAGCGCCGCGGCGCGCGCGGGCGCGTCGCGCGCGGCCGAGCGCATCGGCGCCGTCGCGCGCCGTGACTGCGCGCGCCCCGCGGCGTGGCGCGCATGCAGATGACATATCGCTTGAGGATCGCGCCGCAAGTCCCGGCGACGCGTGGCGAACGCGCGATCGCGCGCTGCGCGAGCGCGTCGCGGCGCTTGCGCACAGCGCCGCCACCGTTTATGTTGGATGCATAAAACGCGGTGAAACGTGAAATCTGTGACAAGACTTGCTGCCAGTGGAGACCGAATGGAAAGCGGGACGAGCACGGTTGAACCCGGTGTCGAAGGGCGATGGATCAAGCTTGCCGACACCGCGAGTCTGGTCCGCGACGTGGGCTTTCTCGTGCTCGCGAGCGGATTGCCTTGGTACGTCTATCACGTGGAACAGCGGGAGGTCGCCCTGGTGGAGCAGTACGAGGCGCGCCAGGCGGCGTTCGACTGGTACGCGCGGATCGCGCTGAATGCCCTGAACCAGCGCCCGATGATGGTGGGCGGCGAGATCCTGCTCGAGTGCCAGAGCACCGGGATGGTCATGCCGGGAGGACTGCGCGAGGCCGATCTGGACGACCAGGCCTGGGCGGAGCACGACCATCCGGCGCCGCCCGAGGAGAGCGCCGCTTCGCTGCCGACGCCGCGGCTCTCGCGCACCGGTGACGGCCCTGCCGCGCCGCGTCCGAACGGCGGAGCGTCGTAGGGCGGCAGCATCCGGCATCGCACGAAGGACCGGGAAGGACCGCTCACCTCCCAGCGCGCGCGACGTGGGCCGCGCCGCAAGCGCCGTGCCCGCCCGGCGCGTCGAACTCCGCACGTCGGACGCGGTCAATCGGACTCGGGCACCGCCCGCACCGATCCGCATACCGCACGGGGGACGAGGGATGGGCTCACGGTCCGGACGTCGCGGCGCGCTTGCGCTGATCGCGCTGCTCGCCGGTCTGATGCTGGCACAGCCGGCGCCGGCGCATCACGGCTGGAGCTGGGCGACGGACGAAGAGTTCGCGCTGACCGGCACGATCGTCGGTGTGCGGCTGGGTAACCCGCACGGCGAGGTAACGCTCGACGTCGAGGGCGACGCGTGGATCGTCGAAGTGGGGCAGCCGTGGCGCAACCAGCGCGCGGGGCTGACCGACGATCTGCTCGGCGTGGGGCGCGTGATCACCGTGCATGGCCATCGCTCGGCGCGGCCGGAGGAGCGGCTGATGAAGGCCGAGCGCGTCGTGATCGACGGAAAGAGCTACGTCCTCTACCCGCGCCGGAGCTCGTAGCGAACGCGCCGCGAAGCCGCGCGCCGGCCGGTGTGCCGGCGGCTACTGCAGCACGTAGTTCCCCGGCGCATCGGCGAGCGGAGCGTAACCCTGCTCCGGCGCGCCGAGCGCGGGCGGCGGCACCGGGTCGCCCGAGCGCGCGTTCAACCAGGCGTCCCACTCCGGCCACCACGACCCCTCCTTGCGCGTCGCCTGGCCGAGGAAGGCGTCGGGATCGACGTACCTGCCGTCGTAAGGCCGCGTCGTCATCCGGTAGCCGCGCGCCCGTCCGCCCGGCTCGCTCACGATCCCGGTGTTGTGGCCGCCGCTCGCCAGCAGGAACGTGACCTCGCTGTCGGTGAGCACGTGCAGCTTGTAGACCGACCGCCACGGTGCGACATGGTCGCCGGCGGTGCCGAGGCAGAAGATCGGCACGCGGACGTCGTTCAGCGCGATCGGCCGGCCGCCCACGCGGTAGCGGCCCTCCGCGAGATCGTTGCGGAGGTAGAGGCGGCGCAGGTACTCCGAGTGCATCCGGTAGGGCAGGCGGGTCGCATCCGCGTTCCACGCCATCAGGTCCGAGAGGGGGCGCCGCTCGCCGAGAAGGTACTCGCGCACCATGCGCGACCAGACGAGGTCGTTCGACCGCAGGAGCTGGAACGCGCCGGCCATCTGCCCGGCGCCGAGATACCCGCGATCGAACATGATGCCCTCGAGGAAGGCCACCTCGGACTCGTCGATGAAGAGCGCGAGCTCTCCCGGCTCCGAGAAGTCGGTCTGCGCCGCGAGCAGCGTGAGCGAGGCGAGCCGCTCGTCGCTGTCGCGCGCCATCGCCGCGGCGCCGATGGCCGCGAGCGTGCCGCCGAGGCAATAGCCGACGCAGTGCACTTTCCGCTCCGGCACGATCGCCGTCACGGCCTCCAGCGCGTCCATCACTCCCATGCGCAGGTAGTCCTCCATCCCGCGGTCGCGATCGGCCGGGCCGGGGTTCTTCCACGAGATGCAGAAGACGGTGTGTCCCTGCTGCACCAGGTACCGGATCAGCGAGTTGTGCGGACCGAGATCGAGGACGTAGTACTTCATGATCCAGGCCGGGACGATCAGGACCGGCTCGGGGCGGACCCGGTCGGTGGCCGGGGCGTACTGGATGAGCTCCATCAGGCGGTTGCGGAACACCACCGTCCCGGGCGTCGTCGCGAGCGTCTCTCCGACCCGATGCGCCTCGGCGCCGGCCGGCGGCCGGCCGGCCTGCGCCCGCTCCCAGTCGTCGAGCCAGTGCAGCCAGCCCTGGACGAGGTTGGCGCCGCCGGTCTCGAAGGTGCGCCGGAGCACCTCGGGGTTGGACAGCACGAAGTTGGTGGGCGCGACGACGTCGAGCAGCTGCCGCGCGACGAACGTGACCACCTCCTCGTGGTGGCGCGAGACGCCGCGCACCTCGGTCGTGGCGTTGTGCCACCACTGCTGCGCCAGCAGGAAGGACTGCTGCATCAGGTTGAACGGCCACCGCTGCCAGTCCGGATGGCCGAAGCGCCGATCCTGCTCGAGCGGCTCGATGCAACGCGGCGCGTCGGCCGAGAGCGAGCGCGGAGCGTACAGCGCGAAGCGGTGCGCCTTGCGCAAGGCCTTCTGGGCGAGCTGCAGCTGCTTGGCCGGGGACAGCGCGAGATGCGACCACCAGTCCGTGTACGCGAGCACGAGCGAGGTCGGCGAGATCGCGCGCGTCGCGCGGCCCAGGATCGCGTGCAGCGACCGGTCGAGTCCCTCGACCGGCAGCGTGCCGGTCTCGAGGTCGACGGTTTCCAGGTCCCGGAGCAGCATCGGAGCGGCCTTCAGGCGCCGCGCCGCTCGGGCAGCCGGAGCTCGCGCCGGTGGCGCTCCTCGCAGCGCGGGTGATTGAGGACGAAGTTGCGCAGGAGCAGCCTGAGCGCGAGCTCGCGGTTGCGGTCGCCCCGTGCCGCCGCCGCGGCGATGTCGTCCCTGATCATCGCCTTGATGCGCAGCTCGCCCGCGGCGGTCTGCACGAGATAGTTGCCGAGCTCGGCGGCGGCGATCTCCGGGATGTGCTCGTGCTCGACGATCGCGAGCACCTCTTCCTCGCTGAGCCCGCACAGGGCAAGACAGTCTTCCAGGGTCAACATGGTGGCGTTGCGCCGGTCGCGCGGGCCTCGGGTCGGGTCCGGTCCATGCCGGTATTCAACCGCAACCGCAGCCGGCCCGATCTGATCCAGCGCAAAGTCCAGGTTCGTCGGCGCGCGATTGCGGATTCCGGCGGACCGCGCGGTGGCGTGCGGACTCCGGACGGACCTGCCGGGCCGCGAACGGCGGCGCGGGCGGCGTGGTTGACAAACCCGGTGCGCGGCGCAAGGATGTGCCGCCGGCGAAATCGCCGGCGCGGTTCGCGAAAGCCGGCGCGCACGGGCGGCCGCGCGAAGGGGTTTCGTTGCGGCTGCCGTCCGGGTGCGGCCGTTCCCGGCGGTCAGCGCGGCGCCGTACGCAATCCGAAAGGGGGTCGCATGAATCTCGTCATTTGGCTCGTCGTCGGTGGGCTCATCGGCTGGGTCGCGAGCATGATCATGCGGACGGACGCGCAGCAGGGCATCGTTCTGAACGTCGTGGTCGGCATCGTGGGCGCGCTCGTCGGCGGGTGGGTGATCTCGCCGCTCATCGGCGTCGCGACGATCAACCAGAGCGATTTCAGCCTCGCCGGACTGCTGGTGTCGCTGGGCGGCGCGGTGATCCTGCTCGCGATCGTCAACCTGATCCGCCGCGGCCGCGTGCGCTAGCGCCGCGCGCCTCCTGCGGCGGCGGGTATGATCCGGGCTGGCGGAGCGTTCCAGGTGCGGAGATCGGCATGACACCAGCGTCGCAGGCCTCCGGGCCGCTGCGCGCGGCCGTCGTCGGCGTCGGCTACCTCGGCCGCTTCCACGCGCAGAAGTATGCGCGGCTGCCCGAAGCGCGCCTGGTGGCGGTGGTGGATTCCGACGCCGAGACGGCCCGCAAGGTCGGCGCCGAGCTGGACGTGCCGGCGCTGACCGACTTTCGCGAGATCCTCGGCGAGGTGGATGCGGTCAGCCTCGCCGTGCCGACGCCGCAGCACTACGCCATCGGCGCCGAGCTCATGCAGCGCGGCGTCCATCTCCTCGTCGAGAAGCCGATCGCGGCGACGATCCCCGAGGCGCGCGAGCTCGTCGCGATCGCGCGCCGGAAGGGGTGCGTCCTGCAGGTCGGCCATCTCGAGCGGTTCAACCCGGCGGTGCTCGCGGCCGTGAGCCGGCTCAAGACGCCGCGCTTCATCGAAGCCAGCCGCCTCGCGCCCTACCAGCGACGCGGCTCCGACGTGAGCGTGGTGCTCGACCTCCTGATCCACGACATCGACCTGATCCAGGAGCTCGTCGGCCGGCCGATCGAGAGCATCGACGCCGTCGGCGCGACGGTCTTCTCCGGCGAGACCGACATCGTCAACGCGCGCCTGCGGTTCGAGGGCGGCTGCGTGGCGAACACCACGGCGAGCCGCATCAGCCTGAAGCAGGAGCGCAAGCTCCGCATCTTCCAGGACGACGCCTACCTCTCGATCGACCTGCACCAGAAGATCCTCACGGTGGTGCGCAGGAAGGACGTCGCGCCGGTCGAGTCGCCCGCGCAGGTGGCGATCGAGGAGGAGTCGTTCGACCAGGGCGACGCGCTGCTGGTCGAGATCGAGGCGTTCTTGCGCGCGATCCGCGAGGGCACCGAACCGATCGTGACCGGCGAGCACGGCCTGCGCGCGCTCGAGACCGCGATGCGCATCACGGAGCTCGTGCAGCGCTCCACGGCGCGCTGAGCCGTGGACCGGGACGTACCGGCGCAGCCGCTGATCCACCCCACGGCGTGCGTGGCGCGCGGCGCCCGGCTGGGCGCCGGCGTCCGGGTCGGACCGTTCGCGGTCGTCGAGGACGACGTCGAGATCGGCGATCGCTGCGAGCTCGCCGCGCACGCCGTGATCAGGCGCCACACGCGGATGGGGCCGGACAACCGGATCGGCGAGCACGCGGTGATCGGCGGCGCGCCGCAGGACCTGGGCTTCCGCGAACACCGCAGCTACCTCACGATCGGCGCCGGCAACGTGATCCGCGAAGGCGCGACGCTGAACCGCTCGAGCCGGGCGGACGAGGCGACCACGCTCGGCGACCGGTGCTACCTGATGGCCTATTCCCATCTCGGCCACGACTGCCGCGTCGGCAACCAGGTGATCGTCGCGAACGGCGCGTTGCTCGCCGGCTTCGTCGAGGTGGGCGACCGGGCGTTCGTCTCCGGCAACGTCGCGATCCACCAGTTCACCCGCGTCGGCCGGCTGGCGATGGTGGGCGGGCTCGCGCGCGTCAGCCAGGACTGCCTGCCGTTCATGATCACCGAAGGCTCTCCGGCGCGGGCGCGCGCCGTGAACGTGGTGGGGCTGCGGCGCGCGGGCTTCGCCGCGGGCGACATCCGCGCCGTCAAGAACGCGCTCGGCGTCCTCGCGCGAATGCCGCGGCTGGAGGACGCGCTCGCCGCGCTCGAGGCCGAAGCCTCGCCGCTCGCGCGCGAGATCGCGCTCTTCGTCCGCAGCTCCCGGCGCGGCTTCTCCCATCCCTCGCGCAGCTGAGCCGCGGGCGGCAACCCGTCCGGCCGGCGGCTGTCCAACCGTCGATTTCCGCGCGAGCGGGCCTGCTCCAGCCTGCGTGCAGCCCTTGTGATCGCTTGGTATAACGGTCCGATGCCCGAGAATCGCGCGCTCCCGGTCCCGGCGCTGCTGCTCGCAGCGGCGGCGCTCGTCGCCGTCGCGGGCTGCGGCGCAGAGTCGAGCGGGAAGTCCAAGGCGCCGCCGCCGCGCCCGCACCTCGTCGAGCTCGCGCCAGCCGAGCCGGGCCGGCTCTCCTATACGGCCGACCGCGCCGGCAGCCTGCGCGCGCTGCGCGAGGTGCGCATCGTCAACCAGGAGGAGGGACGGCTCACGGCGGTGCGGGTGCGCGAGGGCGGCCGGGTCGCGGCCGGCGACGTGCTGGTGCGCTACGA
>JAHDYJ010000065.1 GCA_023383795.1 Burkholderiales bacterium
CAGGCGAAGATCGGCCATCGGGATGCGCAGGTACAGGCTCGCCGCGTCGGCGCTGCGCCGCTCGCGCGACCAGTACACGCTCGCGACGAGCGCGCTGCGCGTGAGCAGGCTCATGATCGAGGGCAGCTCGCCCCGCCCCGCGGCCGGATGGATCCGGTCCCACAGCAGGCGCCAGCCCGAGGAATCGAGCGCGCCGTCCGACGGCGAGCGCATCTCGACCTCGGCGCTCACGTCGACCGCGAGCACCGCGCCGATCTCGGGCTTCGCGGCCATCAGGTCGATCGGCAGGTTGTTCACCAGCCCGCCGTCGACGTGGAGGTCGCCCCCGAGGCTGACCGGCGGCAGCACCCCGGGCAGCGCGATGCTCGCCCGGATCGCGCGCGCGAGCGGGCCCCGCTCGTGCACCGTCTGCGCCGCGCGCGAGAGGTTCGTCGACACGCACAGGTAGGGCAGCGGGAGGTCCTCGATCGCCGAGGCGCCGAAGACGCGCTCGAGCTTCGCGCGGATGCGCCGCCCCGCGAGCAGCGCGACCACGGGCAGGGTCGGATCCTTGAGCGAGGAGAAGTGCTCCTTGCACTGCGCGAGCGCATCGGCGGGCGAGCGCCGCTGCGCCACCAGCGCCGCGATGATCGCGCCGACGCTCGTGCCGCCGACCCAGTCGATCGGGACCTCCGCCTCGGCGAGCGCGCGCAGGACCCCGAGATGCGCGAAGCCGCGCGCGCCGCCGCCGCCGAGCACGAGCCCGATCCCCACCCCGTTGAGGCAGCGCGCGAGGCGCGCGAGATCGTCCGCGCTGTCGGCCGCGACGTGGTAGTGGCAGTCGACCTCGCGCGGCGCGAGGAAGGCCGGCGCCGCGCCGGCCCCGCGCGTCCCGTGCAGCAGCACGAGACTGCGCCGCGGGGCGCGGCCGTTGCGCCACCGTTCGGCGAGCGCGCGCTCGGCCTCGCCCGGCTCCGGCGCCGCGGCATCGACGACGAACACCACCTGATCGGCCTGGCGCACCGCGCGCTCGGTCCAGCGGGAGAGCTGCGGTTCGGCCTCGTAGACGACGAAGCGGTGGCCGAGCTCCTGCTCGCTCAGCCACTGCACGAGGCGGCGGCTCCCGGCGTCGTCGTCCGCGCAGTGCGCGAGCCCCTTCCGTCCCAGCGCCTCGTCGACGCGCCGGGCGTCGAGGTGCAGCGCACCCCCCAGCCGCCCGAGCGCGCCGGCGAGCCGGCGCGTGAATTCCGCGGCGGCGGGACCGGCGCGCGAGGGCACCACGGCGAGCGTCCTGACTTCCGCGGCCGCGCGGCCGGGAACGACCCGACGATGGCGCAGGCGCGCGCTCAGCAGCGTGCTGATCTGGCGCAGGACCGCGGGCTGCCGCTCGATCAGGCGGTGGAAGGCGGCCGCCGGAAGCCGTGCGAGCAGCGAGTCGCGCACCGCGAGCACGGTCGCCGAGCGCCGCTCCGCAGAGAGGAGCGCCATCTCGCCCAGCACCTCGCCGGCGCCGATGTCGTTCAGCGCGAGGCCGCCCGCGCCGTCGTCGATCACCCGCAGGCGCCCGCAGAGCACGGTGTAGGCCGCGTCCCCCGGGTCGCCGCGCCGGAAGAGCACGTCGCCGCCGCGCAGCGACACCCACTCGGCGTCGGCCTGCAGCTCGGCGAGCGCCTCGGGATCGGCGGCGCCGAAGAGCGCGGCGAGATGCGCGGCGAGCTGCCCGCGCCAGAACTCGCGCGGCTCGGTCTCGGTCTCCCCCGGGGCAATGGTCTCGACCTTCGACATGGGCGCCCTATGCGCGGATCGGCCGGAACATCGACCAGCCGGCAATCATACGCCGGCTGCGCCGGCCCGCTGCAGGCGCGCCGGCGCGCGTCGGTCGGCCGCACGGCGTGAATGGCTCACACGCTCCGGCCGCAACCGTTCACGGATTTCCGCGGCGGCGAACGCGAAGATGCGTCCCATCAGCGCTTCGCTGGAAACGGTTCCAGAAAGGAGGACAGCTGATACCGACCTTGCCAAAGGAGCAATACCATGAGGAAGCTCGCCGTTCTGATGACCGCCATCGGTCTTTCCGCCGTCGCGCCGCTCGCCGCCGCCGACACCGCCCAGCTCGAGCTGCTGCCCACGGTGGCCGGCATCGAGAGCACGCAGTACATCCGCGCCGAAGGCTCGTCCGCGGCCGAGAACTCCGACGAGTTCTACGCGCGCGGCACCGGCGGCGTCTCGCCCCAGTAAGGCGCGGCACCCCTTCCAAGCCCGGCCACGGCCGGGCTTTTTTCCTTTTGCGCGGCGCCCGTCTACCAGGCGCGCGGCGGCCGGCGCCGGATCACGATCTTGCCGCCCTCGTTCGCGACGTAGCCGCCGGTGGTGAGATCCTTCATGATGCGGCTCACCATCTCCCGCGACGAGCTCACGCGATCGGCGATGTCCTGCTGCGTGAGGCGCTCGTCGATGACGAGGCGGCCGTCCGCGTCTTTCGCCAGGTCGAGCAGGAGCTTCGCCACGCGCCCGTAGACGTCGAGCAGCGCGAGGTCCTTGAGGCTCTCGGTCATGTGGCGCGCGCGCCCGATCAGGCCGCGGATCAGCTGCAGCGCGGCGTCGGGGTGGCCCGCGAGGAAGCCGCGCAGCACGTCGTTCGCGATGACCGCCATCTTGCACGGCTCGAGCGTCGCCACCGAGGCCGAGCGCGGCCCCTCGTCGAGCGCGAGCTCGCCGAAGTACTCGCCCGGGCCCTGGACGTTCAACACGAGGTCCTTGCCGTGCTCGTCGCTGACGAACACCTTCACGCGGCCGGAGAGGATCACGTACAGCGAGTCGCTGCGCTCGCCCTCGGTCACGACGATGGTGCTCTTCGGGAACGTGCGCACGATCGCCGCCTCGGCGAGCGCGGCGAGCTCCGCCGGCGAGAGCCCGGCGAAGAGCGAGACGGCCTTCAGCGACTCGACGGTGGAGAGCATGCGCGCAACCCGGTCGGCGACGTTCCTATCATAGCCCAGCCGTCCGGGCGGGCGTGAACGCGTCACACCGAAGCGGTGCGCTGGCGCGCAGACCCCGCGGCGGCGCTCGCCTACCCTGCGCTCATGCATCGGCGCCGCGTGCGCCGGCGCTCGAATCGAAGGAGGAAGGCATGAGAGTTGCTCGGATCGCAGCGCTCGGCGTGGCGCTCCTCGCGGCGGCGCCGGGGATCGGGGGAACGCCGGAGCCCGCACCCGCGGCGCACGCCCCGCAGCTCGCGTGCACCGCGGAGATGCAGAGATGTCTCGAGCGGCTGGAGCGGCGGCTCGATCACGGGCGTGGCGCGCACGTGACCCGTAGGGAGGCCGCGATGCTCAGGCTGCTCGAGACCGACCCGGAGTGCGGCTTGCTGCTCCAGGGCACCGGTCTGCACGGACTGTGAAGCGCGGTCGCAATCGGCGCGGAAGCGCGCTAGCATCCCGGCTGGCCGGCGCGGACGCGATCCACGCCGCGAGCGCCAGGGGATGCACATGCCAAGGACCGCTGCAGCGCGCAAGCCCGCCCGTCGTCCGGGCGCTTCCCGCGGACGCCGCCTGCGGGCCGCGCCATCGCAGCTCGCTGCGCTGAAGCAGAGCCTCGGCGGGCGCCTCGCCGATCTGCGTCTCGTCAAGGACCCCGTCGACGACCTTTGCCGCCTGATCAAGGCGGTCAAGAAGCCCCTGACGTTTCCGCGGACCGTCGAGACCCACCTGAAGGACCTCCGCACGCTGCTCCAGATCGTGAACACCGTCGCCGCCGCGGCGTCGTGGCTGCCCGCACCCGCAGGCCCCGCGGCGAGGGCGGTGACCAACGGGCTGAAGCTATTCCTCGGGCCACCCAAGCCCGGCGCGCTGAAGGAGATGATCGACGCCGCGCACGCGGTCGACCAGGCGCTGGCACCGGCGCGCAAGACGATCGAGAAGATCGAGAAGCCGGCAAACCAGCTCGCCTCCGGGCTCGGCAACGCGGAGCACGGGCTCGTCGTCTTGGCGGAGATCATCGATCGGCTGATCGCGCGTCATGGCGCGAACCCGCCCGCCGATATCGAGGCGTGCGCCGCGCGGCTCAACGGCGCGCTCGCGCCGATCGCGCGGACGCTCGCGGACCTGAAGCGCAAGGCCGCGGCCGAGATCAAGGCCCTCGCCGACGCCCTCCGCGCGCTGCTGCCCGCGCTGGAGGCGTTCTCGAGCGTGGTCCAGGCGCTGCAATCGGCCCTCGCCAGGCTCGCGCCGCTCAGGGACGCGCTGCTCAGGCTGAAGGCGGCGCTGCGCGTGGTCGAGCGGCTGCGGCGCTTCGGCGAGCGGGTCGTGAAGGCGGTGCTGAGGAAGCTCGGCCTCGACGTGGGCAAGATCGAGCGCTGGATGAACGGCATCCTGCAGCAGATCAACCCCTTCAAGTCCCTGAAGGCGATGCTCGCGAGGCTGGTGGCAAATCTGCAGCGCGCCATCGCGAGGCTGCCCGGCGTCGATGCGCTCCTGCGCTTGATCGATTCGGTCCGGGCGCTCGCCGACCGGCTGGAGGCCGCGCTGGAGGACTTCCTCGCGAGCCAGTGCGGCCGGATCTTCGGCGGCGCGGCGCGCTGACGACCGCGCCTTGCCGCCCGACGGCGGCTCCGAGCGCTGCAGCACCCGCGCGCGCTTTCCGCGGGACCGGACGCCTCGACGCGATGATACGATTGCCCCGATTGCAGAAGCCCCAGGACGTCCAGACGCCATGCTGATCACCTTCCGCTCCGATGCCGGCGATATCACGATGTTCGGCAACGTCGCCGTGACCCTGCTGAAGATGGCGGGCCACAGCGGCACGGTCCCCGGCGCGATCCTCGGCAAGGATCTTCCGGCGGCGCTCGCCAAGCTGAAGGGCGCGCTCGACGCGCTGCCCGCCGAGGAGCGGGCGTCGGGGCGTGACGACGATGACGATGCGCCGGCCATCGGCCTGCGCAAGCGGGCCTGGCCGCTCGTCGAGCTGCTGGAGCGCGCGGCCCGCGACGAGATCGACGTCTCCTGGGACCGCAGCTGAGGCCGCAGGCCGCGCAAGCCGCCAAGGACGAATACCGGAAACCGAAAAAAGAAGAGGCGCCCGGAAGCGCCTCGAACGCGGGGTCTTGCGGAGGAGGGAGGACGGGTAACCCCGCGGCGGCGGCGGCGAGCGAGAAGATCGCGCCACCGATTCGATCCTAGGCGGCGCGCGGCCGCCCGCCCATCGGCGAAACACCCATTCGCTTGTAGGATGTGTCCGACGCGACCGCGCGGTTTCGCGTGTATAGTCGCAGCGCGCAATGGCCACGGAACGGGTCGCGCCGTTTGCGTCCCCCGGTTCCGGCATGCGCAGCCGATGACCCGACTGCTCCCCCTTCGAGTCCTGCTGCCGCTCGTGTTCGGCCTCGCCGTCTCGCTCGCGGTGCTGGTGTTCGCCGAGCGCAGCTACCGCCGCCTGGACGAGGTGAACCGCCTGATCGCGATCTCGCTAGAAGTCCAGACCGTGCTGAACGAGCTGCGGGCGCTGGTCGCCGATGCCGAGACGGGGCAGCGCGGCTATCTGCTGACCGGCGACAAGCGCTATCTCGAACCATACACGACGGCGGTCCCGCGAATCATGGACCGCTTCGTCAGGGTGCGCGACTTCGTGGTCAGCACGCGCGGCGACGAGCAGCGGCTGCGGACCGCGAAGCTCAACAACCTGATCGGCAAGCGGATCGCCGAGCTCGAGGCGACGCTCGCGCTGTTCGAGCGGTCCGGCGGCAAGGCGGCACTGGACCTGACGAAAACCGATCTCGGCCAGTCCGTGATGACGGAGCTGCGCGCCACGCTGGACCAGATGATCGAGGACGAGCGATCCCAGCTATATACCCAGATCGCGCGCTGGGACCGGAACGTGACCACGGCGAGGATCGGAATGCAGCTCATGACCGGGCTGACCGTGCTGCTGCTGCTGATCGTGTGGCTGCTCGCGTACCGCCACCTCGCGTCGCGCGAGAAGGCGCGCGAAAGCCTGCTCGCCGATCAGCGGCGGCTGGAATCGCTCGTCGAGCAGCGCACCGCCGAGCTCTCCGACCTCGCGACGTATCTGCAGACCGCGCGCGAGGACGAGAAGCGTAAGCTCGCGCGCGATCTGCACGACGAGCTCGGCGCGGTGCTGGTCACGGCGAAAATGGACGTCTCGTCGGTGCGGTCGCGCGTCGGCGCGCTCGACACGACGGCGGCCGGCCGGCTCGCGCGCGCGCTCGGGACGCTGGACCAGGCCGTGGACATCAAGCGCCGCATCATCGAGGAGCTCCGCCCGACGCTGCTCGACAACATCGGCCTGGAGGCCGCGCTCGACTGGCTCGTCGGCGACGTCTGCGGGCGGGCGGGGATCGAGTGGCATCTCTCCAGCAGCGGCCTCGAGGACCCCCTGCCCGGCGAGGTCTCGATCGCGGTGTTCCGGATCGTCCAGGAGGCGCTCACGAACATCGTTCGGCACGCGCGCGCGCGCGCGGTCGACGTCGAGATCGCACGTACGCCCGCCGGGGTCACGCTGCTCGTATCGGACGACGGGATCGGCATTCCCCCCGAGCGGCCCGGCCGGCTGTCGCACGGGATCGCCGGCATGCGCCAGCGGGCCTGGGCCCTGCGCGGAGAATTCTCGGTCCGCCGGCGCCCGGAGGGCGGCACGGTCGTCGAGGTCCGCATCCCGCTCGCCGAAGGCGTGCACGAGGCTCCAGGCAGCGCTGCGGTTCATCCGCCGCCCGACGCCATGCCCTCCAGCACGTCGAGCACGCGGTCGTAGTCGCGCGCCTTGTCGAAGAAATAGTCGACGCCGAGCTGTTCGCACCGCGCGCGATAGTGCGCCAGCGCGAAGCTCGTCAGGACGATCACCCGGCTCCCAGGCGGGCGCCCGTTCCGGTGCAGCGCCTGCAGCACGCCGAAGCCCGAACCCGCTCTCAGCTGGAGATCGAGGACCAGGGCGTCCCACGCGCCTACGCGCAGGGCGTCGACGGCGGCCGCCTCGCCGTCGGCATGGCCGACGACCTCGATCCGTCCCGGCACCGTCACGCTCTCGGTGAGGCGCGCGAGAATGATCGGCGAGTCCTCGACCAGGAAGACGCGTAGCGGAAGACCTGTTCCCACGTTGCTCACGGCGGCTGCCTCAGGCGCCCTCGATAGAAGTGTGACCGCACCTCGCAAATCGCGCGCCAGAGGCAGGGTATCAGGCCCGCGCGGCGCCGGCTGTCGGTCGCTGTCCTACACGGGGCGCACCGCGGATGCAGCGAGGTCGGCCGGATCTGCAAGAGCGTGCACGCCTTGCCCGCTCGCGGCTCCGCTCCAAGGGCACGGCGATTGCGTGTCGAGGTCGCCGCGTCTCGCGGCGATACAGGAACAGGAGACCGTGATGAGACCAATTGCTTCATTCATCGTGGCGGCCGCCGCGGCGTCGCTCGCCGTGCTGGCGGGATGCGATCGCGAGCCGGAGCAGCCGCCCACCGGCGGCGCACCGGCCTACGGCGAGCGCGCAATCCCGCCGAACGCCGGCCGGTCAGTCGCGCAGCCCGAAGGCGGCTCGCCGGAAGGCTCGGGGAGCGCCAAGCAGGCGCTCAACGATGCCGGCATCACCGCGCAGGTGAAAGCCAAGCTGCTCGCGAGCCCCGACGTGGACGGCACTTCGATCAACGTCGACACGTCGCAAGGGCGCGTGACCCTCGCGGGCGAAGTCCCCGACAAGTCGCAGATCGATCGCGCGGTCCGCATTGCGCGCTCCGTCGACGGCGTCAAAGCCGTCGAGAGCGAGCTCACCGCGCGCGGGTCGGGTTGAACCGCGCCGCGTGCTGGTGCGCGCCGGCCCGCGCTGCCGTCGCGCACCACGTACGCCGGGGCGGCATTGTCGGGATCGCCCGACGTCTCCGCAGCCCGCCGTAGGAAAAAATCCGACAGGCCGTTGGGCGACCGGCTGATAGGTGGCGCGCGGCGAGCCGCTTAGCATGTCCACAACGCACCTCCCCACAACGAGGACAACATGGACATGCGAGCGGTCGAGTTCACCCCCGATATCCCATCGCCACCGGTCCCGCCCGGATGGGCCGGCCGGGCACCGCGGCCAACCGAGCCGCATCGCTTCGGCTGCATGTACGGCACTTCACCGCCGATGCAGGCGGTCTACCGGATGGTCGAAAGGGTCGCGCCCAGCAACGCGTCCGTGCTGATCACGGGCGAGAGCGGCTCCGGGAAGGAGCTCGTCGCGCGAACCATCCACGACATGAGCAAGCGGGCGCGCGCGCCCTTCGTCGCGGTGAACTGCGGCGCGATCCCCGCGTCGCTGCTCGAGGCCGAGATCTTCGGCCACATGAAGGGGGCCTTCACCGGGGCGACCTACACGCGCAAGGGACACTTCGAGCGCGCCGCGGGCGGCACCCTGCTCCTCGACGAGATCACCGAGACCTCGCTGGAGATGCAGGTGCGCCTGCTGCGCGTGCTCGAGACGAGGCGCTTCACGCGCGTCGGCGGCGAAGAAGAGCTGCATGCGGACGTCAGGGTCCTCGCGGCGACCAACCGCGACCCGCTCGCGGCGGTCAAGCAGGGACGACTGCGCGAGGACCTGTACTACCGGCTGGCGGTGTTCCCGATCGAGGTGCCACCGCTGCGTGCACGCGGCGAGGACATCGCCCTGCTCGCCCGGCACTTCCTTGCCGAGCTGAACCAGCAGGCCGGGACCGCCAAGGAACTGACGCCCCCTGCGCTGCTCGTCCTGCGCAGCCACGGCTGGCCGGGAAACGTGCGCGAGCTCAAGAACGCGATCCAGCGCGCGTTCATCCTGGCCGACGACGCGATCGAGTCCGGACATCTGGCGCTCGGGCCGGGCGGCCGCGTTGCCGCAAACGACGGCGTCCTGCGGTTCGGCGTGGGGACACCGCTCGCGCACATCGAGCGGCAGATGATCCTGGCGACGCTCGGCCAGTGCCGCGGAAACAAGCGGCGGTCCGCTGAGCTGCTCGGCGTGAGCCTGAAGACGCTGTACAACCGGCTCGCCCAGTACGACGCCGACGATGGCGCTCGCGCCGTGCGGTGAGCGGCGCCGGTTTCCGCGCCCAACGCGGCGAAGCGCTAGAATCCGACCTGACGTCCGGCTGTCGCACGTCGGACGTGCCGCCATCGCAGGCCGTCATCGCATGATCAGGATCCTGATCGCCGACGACCATGCCATCGTCAGGGCTGGTCTGAAGCAATTCATCGCCGACGAGATCGACATGGAAGTCACGGCCGAGGCCGCGACCGGCGCCGCCGCGGTCGATCTCGTACGGAACGCGGAGTTCGACGTCGTGCTGCTCGACATCGCCATGCCGGAAGGCAGCGGGGTAGACACGCTGCGGCAGCTCAAGCAGATGCGGCCGGAACTTCCCGTGCTGATCCTGTCGACCTACGGTGAGGACCGCTATGCGGTCAACCTGCTCCGCGCGGGCGCGTCGGGCTACCTGAACAAGGAGAGCGCGCCCTCGCAGCTCATCGGCGCGATCCGCACCGTGGTGCAGGGCCGCAAGTACGTGAGCCCGCCGCTCGCCGAGATCCTCGCCAACGATCTGGAGAACGGTGAGCGGCCGACCCATGCGCAGCTCTCGCAGCGCGAGTTCCAGATCTTCTGCAAGCTCGCCGCCGGGATCCCGGTCTCGAAGATCGCCGAGGAGCTGTTCCTCTCGGTGAAGACCGTCAGCACCTATCGCGCGCGGGTCCTCGAGAAGATGGGCATGAAGTCGAACGCCGAGCTCACGCACTACGCGGTCAGGAACAACCTCATCCAGTAGTCAGTAGCCCCTCGTCCCCGCCGCGCGGCCCCAGGTGTGCAGGATTTTCAAGGGCGTGTAAGGGCGCGGCGCCGCTCGCGTCGAAGCAGCCGGCCGACCGGTCCGCCCCCCGGGGAACGCCGCTTGCTGGACATGATTGCGGTCCGGCTGCGGATCGCGACATGTCATCGGACTCGGAGGTTCGGATGAGACCCACCTGGAAGACAGTACCGGCGCTCCTCGTCGCCGCTTCGCTCTCGGCTTGCGCGTCCTGGACGCCGGCGGAAAAGGGCACGGCGATCGGCGCCACCGCAGGCGGCGCGCTCGGGCACGTGATCACCGGCGGCAGCGCGCTCGGCACGATCGGCGGCGCGGCGGCCGGCGGCATCGTCGGCCACGAGGTCGGCAAGAGCCGCGAGGATCGTTGACCGATCCCGCCGCACCAATGCTGGCGCCATGAGACCGGCGCCGTTGTCGCGCGACGCGCTGCGCCGCTGGTGGCGCGAGCTCGCCGCGTCGGCGGCGACGTTCAGTGCGATCTCGCTTGGAATGATCGCAGGGATCGCTTTGCCGCGACCGGACGGCCTTTGGCTCGGCACCGCGTTCGCCTTCGCGGGCGTGGCCTACGCTGCGACGGCCGTGATCCCGTTCCAGTCGAGGCTGCGCGGTGCCCTTCTCGTGCTGGCAGTCGCGTACGTCGGAAACGGCGCGCTGCTCGCTCGCGACCCGTTCGCCTTCGGCATCGGCCTGGTCCTGGCCCTTGCGCTCGCGCTCGGCGCCGGAGGGGTGTACGCGCTCGTCGATGCGGCCCGCCGGCCGGCGCGCCGCGGCTGGATGGCGCTCGCCGCCGCGGCCGGCGCGCTCGCGGCGGCCGCCGGGCTGGTGATCTCGTTGCCGGATTCCGCGCGCTGGGTCCTCGGGCCGGTCTTCGGCGCGGCGACGCTCGCGCACGCGGCGGGACTGCTCCGGCTCGCGCGCGCGGGCCGCGCGCTGGAGCAGCGACCGGATCCAACGGCCGATGTCCGTGAACGTCCGACAGCCGAATCGGCCGCTATCTGACATCGCAGCGCGCCGCGGCCGCCTAGGATGGACGGGCACAGCAAAGGAGACGCAATATGAATCGAATCGTTCCGGCAACCATCGTCTCGCTTTCCTTCCTGGTCGCCGCCTGCGGCAGCGAGGACGCGCCGACCTCGAGGAGCGGCACGCAGGAACCGGTCACCGCGGGCGAAGTGAAGCAGAAGGCGTCCGAAGCGGCGGGGACTGCCGCGACCTACGCCCGGCAACAGCAGCAGGAGTTCGTCGCCGAGGCGCAGACCGAGCTCGACCAGATCGAGGCCCGGATCGCGGAATGGAAGGCCAAGGCGGAGAGCGCGGGAGCGGACGCCAAGGCATCGATGAACGAATCGCTGCAGGACCTCGAGGAGCAGCGGCGGGCCGCGGAGCAGAAGCTCTCCGAGCTGGAGTCGTCCGGCGCCGAGGCCTGGGCGCGGATCAAGACCGGCTTCGACGAGGCCATGGACAGGCTCCGGCAGTCCTACGAGAAGGCGAAGCGCGAGTTCGCGTGACCCAAACCCTCAGGAGATCGATATGAAACGGATCATGTATGCGGTGCTCGCGGGCCTGATGCTGTCCGGAACGCTGGCTGCCTGCAACACGATGGAGGGACTCGGCGAGGACATCCAGCGCGGCGGGCAGAAGCTCGAAGAGCAGGCCAGGGAGAACAAGTAAGGCAGGCTCGGAGACGTCGCGGGGGACACGGCTTCGTGCCCCCGCGTCGTGTGCGGTCACGGCGCACCGGCGTCACGGAAGCAAGCCCGCGACGCCGATGATGATCAGGTAGAGCGCCACGACGTAGTTCAAGAGGCGCGGCATGATCAAGATGAGCACGCCGGCGACCAGCGCGACGATCGGTTGGAGATAGGCCGGAGTCATACTCGCTTTCCCTCCGCAGGCTCAGCGCGAGAGGACCCGGCTCAGCACATAGCCGGCTGCCAGCGCGATGCCGAGGGCAGCAAGCGGATGCTCGCGGACGTACGCGCGCGTCGCGTTCATCCATTCGTCGCCGGCGGCGAACAGCTCCCTGAGCCTGGCATCGACGAGGTCCGCGGCCGCCGAGGTGGCGCGAGCGGCCTGGTCCACCGCCTCGTGCGCGCCGGCGCTCAGGCGATCGATGCCGCCGTGGAGCTTCTCGCCGGGTGCGCCGGCGCCCGACCGCGCGGTCGAATGGTCGAAATGCGGTCCGTTGGGTTGCATGGGACATCTCCTGTTCGTCGAAGCACGCGATGTGTCGTCGCCGCGCACGTCCTGGAGGGGCAATCGCCGTGCCTGTCCTGCCCGTGCACGAGCGGCGAGCCCTCGGCGAAGCGCCCGGGCACGTGCGTTGCTCCGTCCGGGTCGCGTCCAGCGCACTTCCGGTGCGCGGGGTAGACCTCGGGCCGGGCACCCTCACCCCTCCTCCCCTTCGGGGGTGCCCGGCCGGACGCTGTTCACGGGAGGCCGCCGCGCGACGTGCGGGCAGGCTGTGCGCAGGCGAGAAACGCCGACCGACCGCAGCGCATGAAGACGCGTGACGGAGCAGCCGACGCGATGACCCTGCACGACCTCGAGGAGTCGCCTGCGCCGGGCGCGGATCCGGCGAGGCGTCCGGCGCCGGCCGCCGAGGCCAGCCTCGGGCGGGACATCGCGCTAAATGGTCTGTTCGTGCTGGCGATCTTCTACACGCTGTACGCCGCGAGCACGATTCTGCTTCCGGTGGTGCTCGCGATACTGCTGACGTTGATCCTCTCGCCCGCGGTGCGCGCGCTCGGGCGGCTGCATCTGCCCGCGCCGGTGAGCGCGGCGCTGGTGGTCTCGGGGCTGGTCGCGAGCCTCGGGTACGGCGTCTACCTGCTCCTCGACCCGGCAACCGAGTGGATCGAGAAGGCGCCGCGCACCCTCGGCCAGGTGGAGCGCAAGATACGCGGAATCAAGCGGTCGGTGCAGGAGGTGAACAAGGCCGCCGAGAAGGTGGAGGAGATCGCCAGCATCGACGGCGGCAAACGGCGGGCCGCGGCGCCCGCGCCGCAGCCGAGCCTCGCAAGCCGCGTGCTCACCGGCTCGCACAGCGTGCTGCTCTCCGCGACCGCAACCGTCGTGCTGCTCTATCTGCTGCTCGCCTCCGGCGACATGTTCCTGCGCAAGCTCGTGCGCGTGATGCCCCGCCTCAGCGACAAGAAGCGCGCAGTGAGCGTCGCACGCGAGATACAGTCGGACATGGGGCGCTATCTCCTGACCATCACCTGCATCAACGCCGGGCTCGGCCTGGTCAGCGGGGTCGCCCTGTACCTGCTGGACATGCCGAACCCGGTGCTCTGGGGAGCGCTCGTTGCGGTCCTCAACTATCTCCCGTACATCGGCGCCGCGATCGCCGTCACGACCGTCGCCTTCGTGGCGTTTCTCTCGTTCGACAGCCCCGCGCACATTCTCGGCGCGCCGGCGGTGCTCCTGGCGCTCACGACGCTCGAGGGACAGCTGCTGACGCCGGTGCTCACCGGCAGGAGGCTTTCCCTGAACCCGGTCGTCGTCTTTCTCTCGATGTTGTTCTGGGCGTGGCTGTGGGGGGCGGTCGGCGCACTGATGGCGGTGCCGATCCTGATGACCTGCAAGATCCTGTGCGATCACCTGGCGCCGCTCGCGCCGGTCGGCGAGTTCCTGGGCGGCAAGAACGCGGAAACCGCCGAGTGATCAACTGAAAGCGTCGACCAGCGGTTGCCACCGGCATCGCGTGCGCTCGGCGCTGGACGCGGTGGCAGATCGGACCGGATGGGCAGTTCGCCGCTCTCGCGCTCAGCCTTCTGGAAGGTCCGGCTGCGCGGGACGCGCCTCGTCGCGGCGCTGGCAGTCGACGCACCGTAGCGTGGTCGGGAGCGCGCCAAGGCGCTCGACGCCGACGTCGCGTCCGCAGTCGATGCACCGGTCGTAGGTGCCGTCGGCGATGCGCGCGAGCGCTGCGTCGAGCTCCCGCAGCTCTTGCAGGTCACGCGCCGCTTCGGCGTCCTCGAGATCGGCGATCGCATCCTCAAGCGGCGGGTCATCGACCTCGGGTGCGGGCTCATCGGCGCTTCTCCGGGCAGGCGGATCGCGCGGGCGAGCGCGTTCCGGGCCGAGTTTGCCCGCCAGCAGGTCGCGCCGCCTGGCGATCAGACGATCGAACGTCCGCAGCTGCTCCGGCGTGAGTGGCATGGCTCTTGGGAGCCCGTGCTGCGCGGGCCTCGACGAGAAAATGTGCACGCGGTGTTCCCGCGCGGCTGCCGCGGCACGGGCAAGGAGACGATCGGCGATGCCTCGGCATGTCGTCCCGCAGCGACGCTCGCGCACCGCAGCCTTCCCGGGTTTGGGCATGTGACGTGCGACGCGAGGACAGGGCGCGGTCGCCGCGCTTCGACTTGATATCCGCAAAGGAGACTCGTATGAAAACACGTCATCTGTCCATCGCGATCATCGCCGGCGGCCTCGCGGTTCCCGCATTGGCGGCTGCGGCCGGCGACACCAGGGATCCGTCGCCGGGCTCCCTGGAGCAGTCGCGGGACGCAACCACCAGGGCGCGACCCGGAGGCGATGCGTCGCAACAGGACGATCGCACCCGGATGAAGCAGTGGTCCGAAGAGAAGGACCGGCTCACCAGGAACTTGCGCAAGGGCGAGGACAAGAGCTTCTATCGCCAGGAGCTCGAGCGGCTCGGCTACAAGGTCACGGCGCTGAACAGCGACAAGCCCGATTACGTCGAGTACGAGATCGTCAAGGACGGCCACACCTACGAGGTGCAGATCGATCTCGACGCCAACGGCAAGGCCGAGAAGGTCGACGTGACCGGCAACCTGTGGAAGGCCGAAGAAACCGACAAGGCGCTCGAGCAGTCCCGTCCGAAGGGCCGGCAGTAGGCCCCAGCTACCCCCCGAACGGGAATCCGCCAGCGGTCACGACGAGAGCCGGCCGCACCGTCGCCTTCGCGCAAGAGGGCGGCGGCCGGCTCGCCGCTTCTTGACCTCGGCATCGATCACGCCGGAAGCCAGAAGTACCGCCCGGCGGAGGTCGGCGTGTACGATTTTCAAAGGCGCACGTCGCAAACGGCACCGGCGCACCGACGCGGGCGCGCCCGCGCGGGAGCGGACCCACGCGACTTACAGCGCCCGACGCGACCGGTCGACCAGCTCCTCCCACAGGCCGTCGGTCGACTTGCGGAAGACCAGGCGCGGGTCGTGGTCGACCACATACCAGAAGCCGCGCTGCAGCTCACTGTCGAGCTCGCCCGGATGCCACGCCACCAGCCCGGCGAAGAAGCGCGCCCCGGAGGCGTTCTGCTCGATGACGCGATCCACGGTCGCGGCGTCCACGATCAGGAACATGTCTTCGCTGAGCGGAATGGCGCGACCGCCGGGGTTCTCCGACCGATGCACCACCGCGAACACGGCATCCGGACGCACCGGCCCGCCGAGGAAGATCGGCTCGCTCAGCTTCTGCGACGGCGCGTGACCCGGGAACGCCTGCCCCATGGTGAGGCTCGTGGGGCGGTTGACGACGAAGCCGATGTGCCCGTCCCCGATCGGGCGCGCGAAGATCACGGCGTTGCGGTAGAAATCGCCCAGCTCCGGCTTCGCCACGAGAAGCACGGGCGACGCATCGATGTCGGCAGCACGGACAGCGGACGACGCGAGCAGCAGCGCTGCGGCGAAGACAAGTTGACAGTATCGACGAAAGCTCATGAGCGTCTCCAGTGGTTGCGCGGCGGGATGCACGCCCCGACAACGAGAAGGGCGGGTGTGTGCCAGCCCCGTCGGAAGGGCGATCGTGCTAGCGGCTCGTGCCCGGACCGCCCGACTTGCCGGCCTGCTTATCGGGTGCGCTCGACGAGTTGGCGCTGCGCCCCTGATCACCCTGATCGGAGCGCGACCCCATGCGGCCGGCGCTCGAGCTGGTGTGCTCCACGTCGAGCGCGGCGAGAGTCTCACGGTCGAGTCGTCCCGTCTCCGTCATGCCTTGGCGCTGCTGGAACTCGCGCACCGCGGACGCCGTCTTGGGTCCCCAGATGCCGTCGACGGGACCGACGTCGATGCCCTTATCCTGCAACGCCTGTTGCGCCTCGCGGACGGTGCTCGAACCGTACGTCGCGGACGACCCGTCGGGCTCGCCGCGTTGAGCGTTCTGGGGCACGACCACCGGGCTTTGCGGCGGAGAATGCGCGCCGCTTTGCTCCTCCTGCATCCCCTGCGTCGAGTCGCTGCCGGTGCGCGGCTGGTCACCGCTGGCCGCCAGGGCCGGTCCCGCGAACGCGAGCATCCCGGCAGTCGCGAGCGCGATTCGTCTGAGCTTCATGCTTCGTCTCCTTGCAACGATCAAAGGACAAGTTGCTGCTGCCCGTCGCTTCGTAGCGACAACCGGCGCCGTCGAGCTGCTTCGTCGGCATTCCGGCTTGGCGGTTCATCAGCACTTGACGTGCCCGCAGGCGACGAAGATCGATTACGACGTCACCCTCGCGGTGAGGCGGTGACGGCCGCTGCCGGGCACGCGGGTTGCTCAGGTACGGCAGCGGTGCCGGCACTTCGGCACGTCCACCTGTGGAGAACGACATGAAACGCTTCATCTTCGCGTTGCTTACGGGCCTGCTGCTGTCGAGCACGCTGGTCGCCTGCAACACGATGGAAGGGCTCGGCGAGGATATCCAGCGCGGCGGACAGAGCCTGGAGCGGGAAGCGGAGGAGCACAAGTAGCCCGCGCCGGACCCCGCCTCGCCGGGGCGTCTTTTCGCTCGTCGCGGCGTTGTAGGATCGCCGCGCGCGCGTCCTCTTACCTCGCGCGAGCACCATGCGCCCGATCCGGATCAGTCTGCTGGCAATCGCGCTCGCCGCCGCCCCGGCGCATGCGCAGATCTATCGCTGGGTCGACACGCGGGGCATCGTCAATTACAGCAACGTGCAGCCGGCACCCGCGGCCGGTGCCGTGCGCATCGACCTGCAACCGGGGAACGAGGCGCCGGGCGGCAGTCCGGCCAGACCGGTCGAGCTTCCTCCGGCAGCCCGTGTGCCCGCGGCGCGCGGCTTCCCCGGCGGCGCGGACGCACGGACCGTAGCCGCGCTGGCCGCTGCGCTCGAACGGCGCGCGGGATACTTCGTCGAGCGCGGGAACGGCTGCCCGGCCGGCTCGATGCACGCGATGGGTTCACCGAACGCGGAGGCCGCGAGCCGCGCGGACGATGCAGCGGACCGGGCCGCGAACGCGTGCTCGCGACCCGACCGCTAATCGCCGACTGGCGCCCTTCAGCGCAACGCGAGCATCCCGAGGCCGCTCGCCACCACCGGCCCGATGCTCTGCGCCGTCCGGCGACCGCGCCGGGGATATCCGAGGCGATGTTCATGCGCGGAAGGGGTAGCGGCTGCAACATCGCCGGCGAGGAGCGTCCTACCTCCAGGTCCTGCGCAGGCCGACGTACTCGAGCGCCGCGAGCAGCACGACTGCTGCCGCCTGTCTGGCGCCCGCCCGCGCGGCGTTTCCCCCGGCCGATGAGCCCCGCGGTTGACCTGCGTCAATCGCGGCGCCTCCCGCGACCCGTAGCATGAAATCGTCCATCGAGAGGAGCCCGGCATGCGAAGAATCTACTTTCTGGTGCCCGACGTGCCGACCACCAAGAAGATCGTGGACGAGCTGCTGCTCGCGCACATCGAGTGGAAGCACATCCACGTCCTCGCCAAGCGCGGCACGCCGCTCGAGGATCTCCCCGAAGCGTCGTTCTGGCAGAAGAGCGACGTCATCCCCGCTATGGAGCGCGCGGTGCCGCTGGGCGGCGCGACCGGCGTACTGGCCGGGCTCGCGGCGCTCGCGCTCGAGCCGCACCTCGTGGTCGCCGGCGGAGCGGTCCTGCTGGCCGCGTCGCTTGCCGGCGCCGGGGTCGGCGTCTGGCTCGGCGGAATGGTGGGGCTCAGCAAAGGCAGCTCGCGGCTCGCGGCGTTCGAAGATGCCTTGGAGCGCGGCGAGGTGCTCGTGCTCGCCGATGTCCCGCGCGATCGGGTCGAGGAGATCGAGCGGCGCGTCAAGCAGCACCTGCCGAGCGCGCAGATCGAAGGCACCGAGCCGAGGATCCCCGCGTTTCCCTGATCGGCGCGGAACCCGAACGGCAGCTTCCACGCCGGCCGGGTCGGAACCGTCGTTGACGCACGCGGTCATAGTCCATGCCGTCAAGGGCGCACTGCGCGCGAGGGTGCCGCGGCCGATGACGAACGGCCGCTCGCTGGACGAGATCCTGCCCTGAGGTCACCGCGCTGCTGAGCCGCGCCGACTGGCACTCCGTCGGAAGAAGGCTTGACGTCGCGACGCCAGCGCGGCGTCGCACGACGCCGCTTTCACGCACACAGGAGGGATGCATGATCTTCCGACAGCTCTTCGATGCGGAGTCGAGCACCTACACGTATCTGCTCGCCTCGCGTCCGGGCGGCGAGGCGCTCATCATCGACCCGGTCAAGGAGAAACTCCGCCAGTACCTGGCGCTCGTCGAGCAGCTCGACGTCCGGCTGGTCAAGGCGATCGACACGCACACGCATGCCGATCACGTCACGGCGCTGGGCGACCTTCGCGACCGGCTCGGATGCGTCACCGTGATGGGCGAGTTCACGAAGGCCGACTGCGTGTCGCTGCACGTGCGCGACGAGGAAATCATCGACGTCGACGGCGTCCGGCTGCGGGCGCTCTACACGCCCGGCCACACCGACGAATCCTTCAGTTACGCGCTCGACCCGCGCGCGCCGAAGGCGGTCTTCACCGGCGACGTGCTGCTCATCCGCGGCACCGGGCGCACCGATTTCCAGAACGGCGATCCGCGGAAATCGTGGGATTCGATCGTCAACCGGCTCTTCCGCCTACCGGACGAGACGCTCGTGTACCCGGCGCATGATTACAAGGGCTGGACGGTCTCCTCGATCGGGGAGGAGAAGCGCTTCAACCCGCGCATTGCCGGGAAGACTCAGGCCGAGTACGTGCAGATCATGAACGCGCTGGATCTGCCCGATCCGAAGCTCATGGATATCGCGGTTCCGGCCAACCTGGCCTGCGGCGAGACGATGCCGGCATCGGGCTGACGCCGAACGAGCGCGTCACCGGTCGGATCAGGAGCGCGGGTGCCGGCGCCCGATCCAACGCTTTGCCGGAGGAAATCCGATGAGCTTCGATTCCTCGACCTACGTGAACTTGGTCTCCGCGCACAGCAAGGCGCAGGAGCGCCTCTTCCTGCAGTACATCGGACCGCGCAACGACTTCGACATCATCATCGTCGGGTCCGGCATCGGCGGCGGCGTGCTGGGGGACGACCTCGCCGAGCGCCTCGGCAGGCACAAGCGGATCCTCGTGCTGGAGGCCGGGTCGTTTGTCTTCCCCACCCACGTCTACAACCTCTGCAGGTTCTCCAACGCGAGTCTGGCACGGCACTTCGCGTGCGACACGTTCTGGCAAGCCGGGAACGAGCATGCCCAGTACTTCATCGGCGAGAAGCCGCAGCTCAACTTCGGCGGCCGGTCGATCTTCTGGTCCGGCTTGATTCCCTCGATCCAGGGCTGGGAGCTCGAGTTCTTCCCGTCGCGCGTGAGGCAGGACCTGCAAGGCGGTCTGCTCGATGCGGCGGGCGACACGATGAACGAGTCCCGATCGATGGGATCCACCGCCAGGGAGATCGTGAAGAGGCTGCAGCAGAGCCCCCTCTCCCAAGATTTCCTGATCCAGGAGACACCCAGGGCCCTTCACCAGCCATACCTGACGCCCGACGGTGTTCCCGTGCAGCAGTTCTTCACCGAACCGACCGGCGTCTTCAATACGGCCGAGCTGCTGATCAATCAGGCGGGGCTGACGCCGGGCGTGAGCCACGGCGACGGGCCGGGCCTGCAACTGCTGCTCAATCACTTCGTGGAGGACGTGCAGGATCACGGCGACCACTTCGAGCTGGTCTCCCGCAACACCCTGACCGGGAAGATCCGGCACTTCGGCGCCGCCACCGTCGTCCTCGCCGCCGGATCGATCGAGAGCCCGAAGCTCCTGCGCCGCTCGAGCATGTATCCCTGGCTGCCCCAGCCGGTGAAGGATCTGCTCGGGCGCGGCCTGACGGACCACCCGACGTCCAACGAAATCACCACCTACGTCACCAACATCGGCGAGGTCCCCATCCCGAAGGATACGCACGCCAAGATCATCTTCTACTCCCGCGGCCTGCGCGATCCCGAGCGTCCCGCCGAGATCCGCTATCCGTTCAACGTGGAGATGAACGTCAACCACGAGTACTGGCACCTGCGCGACAACGATCCCAGGGAGCGGGATGCGGCCGCCTTCTCGACGAACGACAACATCGGCCCATCCAGAGTCGACATCAAGTTCAGCTTCGGGAACTGCCTCGACGACGACAACGAGGTCAAGGCCGCTCCTCCGTACGGCTACGTGCCGGAGATCGCGTTCCGCAACCTCAAGTGGATGGATGACCTGAGGGATTCACGCTTCCCGGCGCTCGCCGGCTGGCGCAAGGACTACGGCCAGATCTTCGAGGTGCTGAATCGCGTGACCCATCAGATCTTCTCCCGGTTCCAGATCAACGGCAGCGAAGCGCGTCCGGAGAACGAGGTCTGGTACGGTCAGGGCGGCAAAGGCTTCGGCTGGGGCACCGTGCACCACGCTGCTGGCAGCCTGCGCATGCCCTACCGGGCGGCGTACGACGGCCCCTTCGAAGTCCATTCCGTCGTCGACGAAGACCTGCGGGTCGTGGGCACGCGGCGCCTCTACGTCTGCGACTTGTCGGTCATGCCGTTCAGCTCCGCAGCCAATCCCGTGCGCACGCTGGTCGCGCTCGCGCTGCGGCTATCGAGGCACTTCGGGTAGTCTCGGTCGGGCGGTGAAACGAGCGCCCGCGCTCAGACTGCGATCCGGTGATTGTTGAGCCGGATGTCAGGCAGGAAAAGCGAGGCGAACGCATCGAGTCCCGATCCGGGAAGGTGACGTCGCGCAGTCCAAGCCAAGGCGGCGCGCCGACCACGGCCCAAATTGGCTCGTGCGCGTCGATAGCTTCGCTCTCGCGGGTTCGCTCCTCACGTTCGGTGCCTCGCGCCGAAGAATCGCTCCAGCAGGTCCGGCTTGAGTCCGGCCCCCACTTTCGCGCAGTAGAGCGCCGCTCCGATCGCCTCGGGCTCCTCGAAGCGCACGCCGTCCTGCGCCACGAGCAGCGCGGTAGGACGCCAGAACGGGATGAACAGCGTGGGATCCCTGCCGACCGAAGCGGTCACCGATGCGCACCGGAACCGCCGCGGTTCGATCACGTAGGCGGCGGCAAGCAGATCGAACGGGAGGAACCCCGAGCGCCCGATGTCCTCCTGCCAGTAATCCAGCCAGCCGCGGGCCCGTTCCGCGACCCACGCGCCGGCGCCGCCGGAGGCGGCGATCCGGTCGAGATCCCCCGGGGTGATCTCGATTCCGCGGGCGGCGTCGTAGGGAATCAGGCTCAGAGGCAGATGCGCACCGACGATCAGCGCAGCGGCGCGGATGTCCATCGCGAAGTTGAAGTCCCGGAACACCGGTCCGTGCCCGAAGTAGCTCCCCGCGCCGACGCCCTCCGCCGGATGAAAGACGTGCCCGGGGCGCCGCCCCATGACCGCGACGAGCCGGGCCACTCGAGATGCCAGAGCGGGCCGTTCGGCAAGCACCGCCGCGAGATTCGTCAGCGGCCCCAGGGCAACCACGGTGAGCTGCCCCTTCTCGAGCGCCGCGATCAACGCGGCGTGCGCCGCAGGTCTCGGCGTCGGTCCGTCCTGCGTGAGCGGTCCGGGGGAACCGCTGTACACCGGCGGCCCTTGACCGAGATCGGTCGACAGTCTCGCCACGAGCTCAGCGGTCGTCCGGTCGACGGCCTCGCGCGGCGCGTTGCCGAACACCGTGGATATGCCGACGATCCGGATATCCGCGGTGCGCGCGAGCAGCGCGATCGCGAGGCAATCGTCCGCGTCGGTTCGACGACCGTGCCCGCACGCCGCGTCGGTGTCGATCCAAAGCCTCTGCGGGAGATCGGGCGCTCCGCCGGCGGGCGCGAAGGTCAGCGGCGCCAGGCGCTGATCGCCCGTGCGCCAGGTCTCGATCGGGATGGCGAGGGTCGTGAGCAACACGACCACGAGGGCAGCAGCCGCGATGCCGATCGTGCGCAAGACCTTCACGCCCAGGACTGCCGGCCGAGGACAAACAGGGTCGTGGCCGCGACCGCGGCGACCGCTCTGATGTGGTTCCACGCCGTCCAGCGGGCGAGGTACTCCACCCAAACACGCGCACCTTCGACGCTCGACGGCTCGATGGAAGCCAAGGCGTCGTTTCCGGGCACGTTGAACCGCACGGTCACGCCGATGGTCCCGACGACGTACAGCGCGCTGCCGGCGAGCATGAGCCACGCTCCGGCGCCCGTGGAACGGACGAAGGCACCGCCGGTCGCGGCGACGCACAGCGCAGCACTGCCGAAGAAGACGCTCAGGAACCAGCGATTGATCACCGCCACGTTGATCGCCTGCATGGCAGCGATGCCCTGCTCGCGGGGAAGCCTGCCGAGCGCCTTCATCACGCAGTTCGAGAACGCGAAGAGAAACCCGGCCATCAGACCGGATCCAACGGCGCAGGCGACCGCGAGGTAATCGACCAAGTCCATCGACCGCAGCCCGCCGAGCCGGTCACGCGTCGACCAGCACCTCGAAGCCGCCGTAGATCAGCCGCTTGCCGTCGAACGGCATCGGGTTCGCATCGGGCTGCAGCCGCGGATCGGCCATGACCTTCTTCATGCCCGCGTCGCGCGCCTGCCGGGACGGCCAGGTGATCCACGAGAAAACCACCGTCTCGTCCTGCGTGCGCTTGACCGCCATCGGAAACGACGTCAGCTTCCCTTCGGGCACGTCGTCGCCCCAGCATTCGACGACACGGAGCGCGCCGTGCTCCTTGAAAACGACGGCGGCTGCCTCGGCGTGCTTTCGGTAGAGCTCGCGATTGGCGGTGGGCACGGCGGCGACGAATCCATCGACGTAGGTCATGTGGGGTCTCCTTGCGCGGTAGGGGGAGCCCGACGGCCGGCCGAAACGCGGCGACCACCCGAATCCTCCACGATGGTCGATCGATACACGGCCGAATCGACACGCCCGGGCAAGGCGCTGCCGATTCCGCGGCGGGGTACCGGGGGAATGCTCGCGCCGAGCTGCTCCTTCGTCTCCACGTAGGGGCCGTCGGTGGCCGAGACACGCACTCCGCGCATCCAAAGCGCGGTCACCCTGCCCGCCGGCGGCGACCCGTTGCACGTCCCGAAATGGCCGTTCTTCCGGCTCGCAGCAGTCGACGCGGAATGCGACTCGCAGGGGTGCACCGTGCCGCTGTTCGGCAGCCGTTCCGTCGCGTTCCCGGTGCGGATGAAGCGCAGGAAATTCATCGTCTCCAGCCCTCGTGGATAGCACAGCTCCCCGTTGTCGGGCGGGGGCAGGCTGAATCGACACCGCTCAGGCGAGCTCGGACAATCGCCGCTCGAAGAACCGCCGCTCGGGGGCCTGCCGCGAGAGCGCGAGCGCCCGAGCGTAGGAAGCGCGCGCCTGCTGCCGGTCGCCGAGCCGGCGACAAAGGTCTGCGCGTGCGGCGTGGGCCAAGCCGTATTCCCGGAGCCCGCCGCCGGCGAGCAAAGCGTCCACGAGCGGGAGCGCGGCCGCCGCGCCGTCGCGCATGGCGACGGCGACCGCGCGGTTCAGCTCGACGACCGGCGACGGCTCGGCGAGCAGCAGGACATCGTACAGACCGACGATCTCGGTCCAATCGGTGGCGTCCGCGGTCCCGGCCTGGGCGTGCACCGCCGCGATCGCGGCCTGCAGCGTGTACGGACCGAACCGCTGCGTCCTGAGCGCCTGCTCCACGAGCGCCGACCCTTCGACGATCTGACGGCGGTTCCACAGCCGGCGATCCTGCTCGGCGAGCGGGATCAGGTCGCCGTCGGGCGAGGCGCGCGCGGCGCGCCGCGATTCGTGCAGCAGCATCAACGCCAGGAGGCCCATGGCCTCCGGCTGCGGTAGCAGTTCGACGAGCAGCCGGCCGAGGCGGATCGCCTCGGTCGAGAGGTCGACCCGGGTCAGCGATTCGCCGGCGGAGGTCGAGTAGCCTTCGTTGAACACCAGGTAGACGACGCGCAGGACGCTGTCGAGCCGAGCCGGAAGCTCGTCCGGTGCCGGCACCTGGTACGGAATCCGGGCGTCGCGGATCTTGGCCTTGGCCCGCACGATGCGCTGCGCGAGCGCGGACGGACTCGCGAGGAACGCGCGCGCGATCTCCTCGGTCGTCAAGCCGCAGACCACGCGGAGCGTGAGGGCGACCCGGGCATCCGGCGACAGCGCGGGATGGCAGCACGTGAAGATGAGGCGAAGGCGATCGTCCTCGATGGCGTCGTGGTCCCAAGCGGGCGGCGCGGCGGGCAACGACTCGACCGCATCGGCCACCTCCTCCATCGGGACGAAGCGCGCGCGCCGGCGAAGGGCGTCGATCGCCTTGAACCGGCCGGCCGAAACGAGCCAGGCGCGCGGGTTCGCGGGCACGCCGTCTCGCGGCCACTGCTCGAGCGCGGC
>JAHDYJ010000066.1 GCA_023383795.1 Burkholderiales bacterium
AGCGCCTCGGCGATCGTCGCGACCAGGTCGCGCTGGCGGAACTGGCGCGGCGAGAGGTTCACCGCCACGCTGACCGGCGGCAGCCCCGCGTCGTGCCACGCCCTGGCCTGCGCGCAGGCCGCGTGCAGCGCCCACTTGCCGATCGGGACGATCAGCCCGGAATCCTCCGCGAGCGCGATGAACTCGGCCGGCGGCACCATCGTCCCGTCGGCCCTGCGCCAGCGGATCAGCGCCTCGGCGCCGGCGATCCTGCCGTTGCGGCAGCCGACGATCGGCTGATAGAACAGGCGGAACTCGCCGGCGTCGAGCGCGCGCGCGAGTGCGTGCTGCGTGCGCAGGTAGTGCGCCGCGCGGGCGTTCATCTCCCGGGCGTAGAACTCGAACGCGTTGCGCCCGTGCTCCTTGGAGCGGTACATCGCGGCGTCGGCGTTCTTGAGCAGCGCTTCCGGCTCGGTGCCGTCGCGGGGGTAGATCGCGATCCCGATGCTCGCCGTCACCACCAGCTCGCGGTCGCCGATCGCCACCGGGCGCGCGACCGCCTCGAGGATCTTGCCGGCGACGTTCGAGGCGTCGTCCTCGCGCGCCATGTCGGTGAGCATGACCACGAACTCGTCGCCGCCGAGCCGCGCGACCGTGTCGTCGCGCCGCACGCAGCCCTTCAGCCGGTCGCCGACCTCGCGCAGCAGCTCGTCGCCGAAGACGTGCCCGAAGCCGTCGTTGATCAGCTTGAACCGGTCGAGGTCGAGCAGCAGCACCGCCATCGCGCGCCCGGAGCGCTCTGTGTGCACCGCGGCCTGGCGGATGCGGTCGAAGAGCAGGTTGCGGTTCGCGAGGCCGGTGAGCGCGTCGTGGTTCGCCGCCCGCTCGAGCTCGGCCTCGTAGCGCTTGCGCTCGGTGACGTCGGTCGAGACGCCGAGCCAGTGGCTGATGCGGCCCTGGTCGTCGCGTACCGGCGAGATCGAGACCTCGCTCCAGTAGAGCGTGCCGTCCTTGCGGTAGTTGCGCAGCTCGGTCGTCACCGCGCGGCCCTCGCGCAGCGCGGCGCGGATCTCCGCGAGACCGATCTGCTCGGTGTCGTCGCCGTGCAGAAACCGCGGGTTGCGGCCGCGCACCTCGCCGGAGGCGTAGCCGGTGATCGCCTCGAACGCCGGGTTGACGAAGATGATCGGGTGGCCGGCGTCGGTCGCGTCGGTCACCAGGATGCCGTTGGTCGACGCCTCGATCGCGCGGCTGGCGAGGCGCAGCGCCCCCTCGGCGCGCCGCGCGTCGCGGACCAGGGCGGCGCGCTCGAGCGCGGCGCGCACCGCGGGGCCGAGGCGCGAAAGGCGGTCCTTGAGCAGGTAGTCGGCCGCGCCGAGGCGGATCGCCTCGACCGCCAGCTCCTCTCCGATGGTCCCGGACAGCAGGATGAACGGAACGTCCGGCGCGACCTCCTGCGCGATGCGCAGCGCGCGGATGCCGTCGAAGCGCGGCAGCGCGTAGTCGGCGAGGATCAGGTCGGGGCGCTCGACGAGCGCGGCGCGGAAGTCCGCCTCGGTCTCGACGCGCGCGCCGTGCGCGTCGAAGCCGCTGCGCTCGAGCTCGTGCAGCGCGAGTTCCGCGTCGGCGGCGCGGTCCTCGACGAGGAGAACCCGCAGGACGCGCGCCTTCGGCGCCGGCGTGCCGGTCATGCAGGCGGCGGGGCGGCGGACGCCGGTCCCGTCGCTCGATCCTCCGCGAAACGTCCAGGCATCGGAGCCGCAATCCGTGTTGTGGTTGTCGTCGGCGCGTGTGCGCGACTCGCGCTGCGCGCTCCGATATTGCGGCAGCCGCGCGCCGCACGGCAAGGCCGGCGCGCGGTCGGTCGGGCTTACGTCACCTTCCGCGTGCGCGGCGCCGTCCGGGGCGCGCCCGCGTTCCACCCGGCGGAAAATCCGGGCGACGCGCCGCGGTTGCGGCCGGCGGTCACCGCGCGGCGGTCGCGAGCGGCGCGCCGTTCAGCGTCGCCTCGATCCGCCCCGGCAGCGCGCTGCGCAGCGAGGCGTGCAGGTAGCAGGTGTTCTCGGCGATCTCGAGCAGCGTCTGCATCACGTCGTCCGGCTCGTCCGCGTTCAGGAAGACGTGCGTCTCGACCGGGCCCACGGCGCCGCGCAGGCCAGAGTCCTCCGCCCGGCCGGAGCGGCTGAACGCCCAGGTCTGCACCAGGCGGATGCCGTGCACCTTGTGCTTGCGGTGCTCGATGTAGCGGCCGAACTGCGTCATGAAGCAGAACGCCACGCCTGCGGCGGCGAGCCCGATGGCGGTGGGTGCCCGGCGGCCGGCCGGGCGCGCGTCGGTGAGGAGGCGGTAACGGGCACCCGCCGAGGCCGGGAGCACGGTCGTCGCGAAGACGCCGGCGGGGTCGGCGAGCCCCCCGCTGCCGCGGATCGGGATCGGCACGCGCCCCTCGGGCGGGATGTCGCGCGGGGCGGCAGCGCCCGGATCGGGTGGGAGCTTCTCGATGACGTCGGCGGGATTGTCCGCGCCGGAGATCGGCGCCGGCGCGCGCGCATGAGCGAGGAACGGATCGGTCGCGTCCGGCGCGTCGCTCGGCGCGACGCGCTTGACCGGCGTGCGCCGGCCGTTCACGTACAGCGCGAAAGTGTTAGCGAGGGGCACGGCAAAAGCGGCATGGACCGGAGACGCCGCGAGAGCGCCCGCGAGGATCCGGGCGACGAGCTCCGGCGCCGCCCCGGAGGTCGCGCGGACCCGCACCGCGACGGGCTCGGCCGTGCCCTGGCCGGTGCCCTTGAAGAACGACCCGCTGAAGTAGTAGCGGTTGTCGATCGCGAGGTCCAGCGCGTCGAACGCGATGTCGTGCGCGCGCGCGAGCGCAAGCGCGGCGGCCGCGTAGTCGCCGTGCATCGCCGCGTTGAAGTAGGCCAGCGGGAACGGCGCGAGGTCGGTGCCCTTGAGGCCGGGCCCCTCGTCGCTCACGACGCGCCAGACGTCGCCGCCCTCGCCTTCGGTGACGAGCGCCTCCTTCTGGTGGCCGCTCATCTTGCGCGCCTCGACGCGCACGAGCGCCTCGCCCGGCTCGCCGGCGAGGACCGGATGCTCGCGGCGTGCCGCCGCGGCCTTGAATGCGAGCGGCAGGCCGCTCCCGTCGATCGTGTCGTTGGCCATCGATGTCTCCCGGGAAATGTTCCGCCCCGGCGAGAGGGCCCCGCCGTTCGCGCTTCCCAACGGTCGGACGAGCGCCGTTCCGCTTACACCTTCCCGAGCGCCTCCAGGATCCGCTCCGGCGTCGCCGGCTGCACGGTCACCCGCGCCCCGAGCGGGGCGAGCGCATCGTTGATCGCGTTCATCACCGCGCCCGGCGCCCCGGCGGTGCCGGCCTCGCCCGCGCCCTTGGCGCCGAGCGCCGACTGCTTCGTCGGCGTTTCGACGTGCGCGACGACGATGTCGGGCATCTCGCCGCACATCGGCACGAGGTAGTCGGCCATGTTGCCGTTCAGGAGCTGCCCGTCCGGGCCGTACAGGCACTCCTCGAAGAGCGCGGCGCCGATGCCCTGCACGACGCCGCCGCGGATCTGCTCGTCGACCAGCATCGGGTTGATCACCGTGCCGCAGTCCTCGACGCACCAGTGCTTGAGCAGCTTCACGAACCCGGTGTCGGGATCGACCTCGACGAGCGAGGCCTGGATGCCGTTGGTGAACGTGAACGCGTAGTCGCGCGGCGTGTAATGGCGCGTGACCGTGAGCTCGGACTGGAACTTCGGCGGCAGCGTGTCGGGCCGGAAGTAGGCGATCCGCCCGAGCTCGGCGAGCGACAGCTTCGGCTCCTGCGTGAGCTTGTTCACGACCTCGTTCCCGACGATGTCGAGCTCGGCCTTGTCGGCGGAGAGGATCGCCGCTGCGACGTCGAGCATGTTCGACCGCAGCGCGCGTCCGGCCTGCAGCACCGCCTCGCCGCCGATGCCGGCGCCGCGCGAGGCCCAGGTGCCGCCGCCGTACGGTGTCACGCCGGTGTCGCCGGTGATCACCCGCACCTTGTCGAGCGTGACTCCGACCGCGCTCGCCGCGATCTGCGCGAAGATGCCGTCGGTGCCCTGGCCCTGCTCGGTGACGCTGCACATCACCGTCAGCATGCCGGTCGGCTCGAGGCGCAGCGTCGCGCCGTCCTGCGCCGAGATGCGCGCGCCGCCCACGCCGTAGAACGCGGGCGAGGGGTTGGTCACCTCGATCATCGCCGCGAGCCCGATGCCGCGGTGGATGCCCTGCTTGCGCAGCGCCGCCTGCTCGGCGCGCAGCTCCTTGTAGTCCATCAGCGCGAGCAGCTTGTCGAGGCACTGGTGGTGCGAGAGCCGCTCGAACTTGATGCCCGACGGGAACTCGGAATACGGATAGGCATCGTCCGGAATCAGGTTGCGGCGCCGGAACTCGGCCGGGTCCAGGCCGATCTCGGCCGCGGCGCGGTCGACGATCGCCTCGGTGAGCGCCATCGCGATCGGGTGGCCGACCGCGCGGTACTGGCAGGTGAGGTTCTTGTTGGTGAAGACGACGTGCATCTTCGCCCGGTAGTGCTTGTGCCGGTAAGGGCCGCCGGTGAGGTTCACGACCTGGTTGCCCTCGATGCCGCTCGTGCGCGGGTACACCGAGTAGGGTCCGATCGCGGTGAGGTCGTCCAGATCGAAGCCGATGATGTCGCCTCCCTTCGTGCACGCGAGCCGCACGGTCACCTCGTGCTCGCGCGCGTGGATGTCGGTGAGGAACGACTCGAGCCGGTCGGCCACGAATTTCACCGGCCGGCGCAGCATCACCGAGATCGCCGCGGTCGCCATCTCGTCGGCGTACACGTGCACCTTGATGCCGAACGAGCCGCCGACGTCCTTGCACACGACGCGCACGTTGCCTTCGGGAATGCCGAGATGCCGCGAGAAGATGTCCTGCATCATGTGCGGCGCCTGCGTGTTGTGGTACACGGTCAGGCTGTGGTCGGCCGCGTTGTAGTCGGCGAGGATCGCGCGCCCCTCGAGCGTGACGCCGGTGTGGCGCCCGAACTTGTAGCTTTCCTCGACGACGATATCGGCCTTCGCCCACGCCGCGTCGAAGCCCTCGGTGACGAGCTCGCGCTTGAAGCAGACGTTGTCGCCGAGGTCGGGATGAATCACGTACTTTCCGGCGAGCGACTCGCGCATGTCGGTGAGCGCCGGGAGCTCCTCCCACTCGGCCTCGACATGGGCGAGCGCGTCCTCGCCCTGCGCGCGGCTCTCGGCCACGATCGCCGCGACCGCCTCGCCCTGCCAGCACGCGCGCTCGATCGCGATCGGGTGCTGCGGGGCCGACTTGATGCCCTTCAGGTGGCCTAGCACCGCGATCCACGGCGTGCAGTACTCGGCGACCGCGCGGCCGTCGAAGCAGGCGATCACGCCGGGCTGGCGGGCCGCCTGCGCGAGATCGAGCTTCCTGATCCGCGCGTGCGCGTGCGGGCTCCGGAAGAACACGACGTGCGCGAGGCGCGGGAAGCGCAGGTCGTCGATGTACGAACCGCGACCCTGCAGCAGGCGCTTCGCGTTCTCGCGCGGGACGCTCTGCCCGATGTAGCCCTTGTCGACCTGCGTGCCGGGTGCGTGCAGCGGAAGTTCGGCGCGTGCGTTCATCGCTTGCCTCCGGTCTGGGCGCTTTGCTTCAGGGCGTCCTCCACCGCGTCCACGATCGCGTGGTAGCCGGTGCAGCGGCAGTAGTTGCCCGACATGTGCTCGCGGATCTCCTCGCGCGTGGCGTCCGGGCGCGTGCGCGCGAGGTCCTGGGCGGCCATCAGCATTCCCGGCGTGCAGAAGCCGCACTGCAGGGCGTTGCGGCGGTGGAACGCCGCCTGCAGGCCGGCGATCTCGCCGGAGTCGGACAGCCCCTCGATCGTGTCGACCGTGCGCCCGTTCGCCTGCACCGCGAGCATCAGGCAGCCGCGCACGATCTCGCCGTCGACGCGCACCGTGCAGGCGCCGCAGACGCCGTGCTCGCAACCGTAGTGCGCGCCGGTCAAGCCGAGCTCCTCGCGGAGGAAGTCGACCAGGTGCTGGCGCGCGCTCACGCGGCGCGTCACCCTGGTGCCGTTCACCGTGATGGTGGTCTCGAGCGTGTGCTCCATGGTCTCCTCCTTTACGCCGCGAGCGCGGCGAGCGCGCGGCCGGTCAGCACGCGCGCGAGGTGCATCTTGGCCGCGGCCGAGGTGTGGAGGTCGGCCGTGGGCTTCAGGTCGCGGTCGAGCGCGGCCTGCGCCGCGGCGGCGGCGTCGGCGGCCGGCTTGCCCTCGGCCGCCGCCATCGCCTGCGTCGCGAGCATCGGCGTCGGCCCCACCCCGAGGTACGCGAGCCGCACGTCGGTGAGCGCCTTTCCGCTCTTGCCGGCGCCGGCGCGCGCGAGGGCGGCGACACCGACGATCGCGTAGTCGCCGACCCGTCGCGCGAGCTCCATGAAGCTCGCACGGTGGTCCTTGCCGGGCACCGGGATCTCGACCGCGGTGACGAGCTCGCCGGGCTTGAGGTCGGTCTCGTAGAGGCCCCTGAAGAAAGTGCGCGCCTTGACGCGGCGCTCGCCCGCGCGGCTCGCGAGCACGAGCTCGGCGTCGAGCGCGACGCAGCACGCGGGCCACTCCGCCGCCGGGTCGGCCATCGCGAGACTGCCGCCGAAAGTGCCGACGTTGCGGATGGCGACGTGCGCGATATGGCGCGCGGCCTGCGCGAGGAGCGGCAGCGTCGCGCCGATCTCCGCCGAGCGCTCCACCGCGCGATGCGTCGTGAGCGCGCCGATGCGCACCTTGTCCTTCGCGGCCGCGATCCCGGCGAGGCCGGGGATGCCGGTGACGTCGACGAGCACCGCCGGGCTCGAGAGGCGCATGTTCAGCGTGGCGATCAGGCTCTGGCCGCCGGCGAGGACCTTCGCGTCCTCGCCGTGCCGCTCGAGCAGATCGAAGGCCTCGGCGAGCGAGCCGGGTCTGGCGTAGGCGAATGACGGGGGCTTCATCGCGATCTCCTCTCGATGTGCCCGCCGGGGGCGGGGCTTCCAGTGTGCGCGCGACGGCCCGCGCGCGTGCTGCCTTACATTCCGAGGTAGAGCCTGCGGATCATGTCGTTGTTCTGCATCGACTCGCGCGACTCGCCCTCGAACTCGATGTGCCCGTGCACGATCACGTAGCCGCGGTCGGCGATCTTGATCGCCTGGGTGAAGTTCTGCTCGGCCATCAGCACGGTCAGACCGAACCTGCGCTTGAGCTCGGCGATCTTCTCGACCGTGCGCGCGACGAAGATCGGCGCGAGCCCGACCGAGGGCTCGTCGATCAGCAGGATCTTCGGCGCGGTCATGATCGCGCGGGCGAGCGCGAGCATCTGCTGCTCGCCGCCGGACATGCTGCCGGCGAGCTGGCCGCGGCGCTCGGCGAGCACCGGGAAGGTCTCGAAGCAGAACGCGAGGTTCTCGTCGATGCGGCCGCGGGCGGCGCGGCGCGAGGCGCCCATCAGCAGGTTCTCCTGGACCGTGAGCTTCGGGAACAGGCGCCGCCCCTCCGGCACGAGCGCGATGCCGAGGTCGACGACCTCCTCCGGCGTCTTGCCGACCAGGTCGTGCTCGACGTCGTCGATCACCGCCGCGATGCGCCCGGCGCTCGGCGTCACGATCCCCATGACCGCCTTCATCAGCGTGCTCTTGCCGGCGCCGTTCGTGCCGAGCAGCGCGACGGTCTCGCCGTCGCGCACCGCGAGCGAGATCCCCTCGAGCACCTGCACCGCGCCGTAGCCGGCGCGCACGCCCTCGATACTCAGACTATTCGCCATGCGAGAACGGCACTGCGATCGCGAAGGACGGGACATGCAAGGGGCCGTACCCCTTGTTCGTTCGGGGATAAGGGGGATTCTCCCCCGCGTTCGTGCGGCCTGCCTTGGCGCCCGAAGCGCTGGCAGGAACTCGGGCGCTATTCGCCAAGGTAGGCCCTCTGCACGTCCGGGTTGGCGATCACCGACTGCGGATCGCCGTCGGCGATCTTCTGGCCGGCGTCGAGCACCGCCACGCGCTCCGAGAACTTCATCACCGCGCGCATGATGTGCTCGATCATGATCACGGCGACGCCGGTCCTGTTGAGCCCGAGCAGGATCTCGATGATCTCGTCGACCTCGGCCCCGGAGAGGCCGGCCATCGCCTCGTCCGACACCAGCACCTTCGGCTTGGCCGCGAGCGCGCGCGCGAGCTCGAGCTTGCGCATGTCCACCTGTGTCAGGTCGCCCGAGCTCTTGCCCGCGAGCTCCTTCAGGCCGATCGTCTCCAGCACGTGCATCGCCTCGTCGGTGATCCGGCGGTGCTCGGCCCGCGACCATGCCGCGTACTCGAGCGGGATCCGCAGGTTCTCGAGCACGGACATGCTGCGGAACGGCTTCGGGATCTGGAAGCTGCGGGCAATGCCGAGCCGTGCCCGCTGGTGCGGCGGCAGGCGCGTGATGTCGGCGCCCTCGAAGACGATCGTGCCGTCGTCGTTGTACAGCGCCCCGGAGATGCAGTTGATCAGCGTGGTCTTGCCCGAGCCGTTCGGCCCGATCAGTCCGAGCCGCTCGCCGGCGGTCAGGTGCAGCGCGACGTTCTGCAGCGCCGTGAACCCGCCGAAGCGCTTGCTCAGGTTCTCGACCCTCAGGATGACGTCGCTCATGCCTTGCGCTTCAGGAAATGCTTCTGCACCAGGCCGACGATGCCCTGCGGCGCCAGGCTGATGAACAGCACCAGCATGACGCCGACGATCAGGATGTTCAGCTCCGAGGAGATGTTCACCTTGACGATCTCCTGCATCGAGCCCACCAGCAGGGCGCCGATCACCGGGCCGATCCAGTGTGCGGTGCCGCCGATCATCGGCATCGCGATCGCGTTCACCGCGACGAACAGGTTGAACGCCGAAAGCGGGTCGACGTAGGTGACGAAGAACGGGTACGGCGCACCCGCGACGCCCATCATCGCGCCCATGATCGTGGTCGAGACGAGCTTCAAGCGCAGCGTCGGCACCCCGGCGCATTCCGCCGCGACCTCGTCATCGCGGATCGCGGCCAGACCGCGGCCGAGCCGCGAGAAATTCAGCTTGCGCGAGATCGCAACCGAGACGACCGCCAGCACGAGCATCAGCATGAAGAGCATCTCGCTGTAGCTGTCGAACCACAGGTGCTTGTCCGGCGTCAGGATGTAGGCGCCGCGGGCGCCGCCGACGTAGCTCCAGTTGGTGATGAACGTCTCGAGCACGATCGCCATCGCGAGCGTCGCGATCGCGAAGTACACCCCCTTCAGCCGCAGCGTGAGATAGCCCACGCCGAGGCCGATCAGCCCGCAGATCGCCGCGGCGGCGACGATCAGCAGCGGCAGCGGCAGGCCGAGCGCCTTGTCGAGCGCGATCGCGGTGTAGGCGCCGACCGCGAAGAAGGCGGCGCTGCCGAAGTTGACGTAGCCGGTGAAGCCGCCGAGGATGTTCCAGGCCACCGCCATGATCAGGCCCTGCAGGATCAGGTAGATCGCGGTGAAGTAGTACTGGTTCTCGACGATCTCGGTGAACGCGAGCCCGGCGGCGAGCACGACCGCCGCGCTGACCCAGAAGGGGCTGATCTTGCTCATCCCGGCTATCGCCCGAACAGCCCGGACGGGCGGAGCGCGAGCGTCAGGAGCAGCACGCCGAACGCGACCGCCGGCGCCCAGGACGGCCCCATGAACGTGTTCACCAGGGACTCGACGATGCCGAGAATCAGTGCCGCGATGAACATGCCGGAGATGCTGCCCATGCCGCCCAGCACCACGATCGCGAAGGCGCGACCGATGTACTGGCGCCCGACCGAGGGCTCCACCGGGCCGATGATGATGAGCAGCGCGCCCGCGATCGCCGCGGTCGCGATGCCGAGGCCGAAGGCCCACTGCTTGACGCGGATCGGGTTCACGCCCATCAGCTGCAGCGCGAGGCGGTCCTGCGCGACCGCCTGGATCGCGCGGCCGGTGAAGGTGCGGGCGAGGTACAGGTAGATCCCCGCGGTGAGCGCCACGGCGACCACGAACGGCACCAGCATCCGGAACGGCAGGTCGACGAAGCCGATCCGCCAGCTCTCGCCGATGTAGCCGGCCTGCACCAGCCGGTAGTCGACGCCGTACACCAGGATCAGCACCACCTCGATGATGAACATCAGCCCGAAGAAGAACGCCAGGCCCGAGAGCGACTCCTGCCCGGTGCGCTCGAACGCCCCGTAGTAGACGCGGTAGATCCCGGCGCCCGCCAGGAAGAAGAGCGGGGCCGCGAGGACCCCGATCAGCACCGGGTCGATCCCGAAGCGCGAGTTCAGGATGTACGCGGTGTAGGCGCCGGCGATGATGAACGCGGGGTGGGCGATGTTGACGATATCGAGCTGGCCGAAGATGATCGCCAGCCCAATCGCCACGGCGGCGTAGAAGCCGCCGAGCAGGAGCCCCGCGACGACGGCGTTCGCCAGGAGATCTGCGGTGACCACCGTCGCGCGGGCGTGCTAGGGCGTTCTACTGCTTGTACGGGTAGACGATGTCCCCCGACTTCCATTCCTTCGGATAGAGCACGATCCTCTTGCCGGGCCCGGCGAACTGCTCCAGGTTGTCGGGCTGCACGTCGCGGAACTGGACCTGCAGCACGCGGCTCCTGGCCCACTCGCCGTTCTTGCCGAACTTCACCTTGCCGACCACGGTGTCGTACTCGGTCTTGTGCATGTGCTCGGCGAGCTTGCCGTGGTCGAGGCTCTTGGTCGCCTCGACCGCCTGGCCGAGCACCTGCAGGTAGGCGTACGCGTAGGGGGGCAGGTAGTGGCCGTACGGATCGACGCCCTTGCCCTTCGCGGCCTCGCGGTACTTGGCGAGGAACTCCTCGACGCCCGAGAACTTCAGCGTCGGCTCCGGCACCCAGAAGTCGTAGTTGACGATCCCGTTCAGCATCGGGCCGAGGTTCTTCTGGATCGCCGCGAACTGCAGGCCGACCATGCCGCCGCCGAACAGCTTGGTCTTGAGGCCGACCTCGTTCGCCGCCTTGACCATGCCGACCGAGTCGGGCGGGTAGGAGCCGACGAACACGATATCCGGGTTGGTCGCCTGGATGGCGCGCACGATCGGCGTGTAGTCGGTGGTCGCCGGCGGATAGGTCTTGTCGTAGACGATCTTCAGGCCGGCGTTCTGCGCGTTCTTGCGCGCCCCCGCCGCCGCGTTCAGCGCGAACTCGGCGTCGGCGGCGACGATCGCCACCGTCCTCGGCTTCGGGTTCTGCTCCATCGCGAGCGCGAAGAAGCCGCGCGTCCAGTCGACCTTGGGATCCGGGCCCGACGGCATGATCTGGAAGTAGCGGTCGTAGTTGAACTCCTCGTTGACCCCCAGCCCGAACAGCGACGGGAACACGAGCTTCTTGCGCATGATGATGGGCATCGCCGGCGCGATCAGGTTCGTGCCGTAGGCCGAGACGACGAGGTCGACCTTGTCGACCTCGAGGAGCTTCGTGTAGATGCCGGGCACGTTCGCCGGCTGCGTGGCGTCGTCGTAGTAGACGAGCTGGACCGGACGCCCGAGCAGGCCGCCCTTCTTGTTGACGTCGTCGCGCCAGATCTCCATCGCGATCAGCGCGCCCTTGCCGGCGCCGGCGAGGCCGCCGGTCAGCGCCATGCTGAAGCCGATCTTGATCGGCTGCTGGGCGGCCGCGATGCCGACCATGCCGGCCGCCAGCGCCGCCGCGCAAAGCGTGCGGACGAACCAAGTCCTTGCTGTGCTAACCATGGGTCACTCCTCCTGGTGTTGCTGCTTGCAGACTCGCTGCCGGTCGCCCGCCCCGGCACCTGCCGACCGGGGCCTCGTGATCCGGGCCGCTCCGGTTCTCCTGGTCGACGGTTCTGGCGGGCGCGCTTGCGTGCTACTGCACGGATCATGCTGCCACGGCCAACGCCCGCGCGTCAACGCGCACGTTCATCCGCCGAGCGTCGCGGCGGCCGCTCGGCGTCCCGTCGATGACGCCCGCATGACGCGGTGCACCAACGCGCGCACCGCCGCCGCGGGAGCGTCAGGCCGTGCGGATGAGCGAGTAGCGCGGGTCGGCGCCGAGGCACTGCGCTTCGGGCAGGCCGAGCTCCTTGCGCACGATGTTGGTGCCCTGCACGAGCGACATCATCTTGTAGGCTGCGTGGCGCCGGCTCATGCCCTCGCGGCCCATGCCGCAGTCCGAGCACACGACCAGCCGCTCGGCCGGGATGTGCTTCAGCGCGAGCCGCAGCAGGTCGGCGACCTCCTGCGGGCTCTCGACCTGCAGCGTGTGATGGTCGATCACGCCGATGCCGACCTTCTTCTCCTTGATGACCTGGCCGATCGCCTCGAGGTCGACCGCCCCCGAGCTCTTGGTCTCGAACGTGAGGACGTCGGCGTCGACCTGGTTCAGCAGCTCGAGCGCGGGCTTGTAGCTCTGCACCTGGGCGAACATGCGCTGCTGCGACGGATTGCCCCAGCAGGTGTGGCACCACACCTCGGTCTTGCCGCGCAGCCCCTTCACGGTGTTGTTGAAGACCTTGAGCATGAACTCCGGGTTGATCACCTTGTCCACGTAGCCGCGCGCGGCGAGCAGGTGGATCTGCGGCTCCTCCATCTGGATCACCGGGCAGCCGGCGTCGGCGAGGTCGTGCAGCTCCTCGTTGAAGGCGTCCGAGAGCGCCATGATGCGCGAGGGCAGGTCCTTGTAGTACTCGTCCTGCACCGCGAATGCGACGAGCTCCGGCGTCACGGTGCCGAACTTGACCGGGCGGGCGGTCAGGCGCTGCGCGGCCTTCCACAGCTCGGCGTACTGCATCTCGCCGCGCCCGACCGGGCCGACGATCTTCGGCATCACGCGCGCTTCCAGGTAGTCGTGCAGGATGTGCCCGCGCGGGAAGGCGATGCCGCCGGCGCCGGCGCGCGCGAGCTTCGGGTGGGTATGGTCGAAGCCCGACATGTGGTGCGGCGGGTAGCTCGTCCAGCTCTGGCCGCCGACGTCCTGGTCGAAGCGGCAGTCGCCGTCGGTCAGGATGTCGAGGCCGGCGATCTCCTGCTCGCGCAGGTAGACCGAGAGCGCGTCGGTGTACTGCTCGCGGTAACGCGAGTTCACCATCGCGTCGAGGAACGAGCGGGTGCCGAGGTTCTCGGTGTACCAGCTCGGCCGGGGCAAGGAACCGACGACGGCCGTCGGCAGCACGATGTTGGCGGTTGCGGTGAACATTTCTTCCTCCTCTCCCGCGCGCCCGCGCGCGGGTCGTCAGCAACGAGTGAACAGTGGACAGTGGACTGCGGACAGCAACACCGGCCGGGGCTTGCAGAACGCGTACTCAAAACCGTTTGCCGCCGCCTGTCAACCGAGGACCCTGCGCAGTCGCCGCTGCCGACTGCCCACTGTCCACTCTCCACTATCCCTTCTTGGGCACGGGCCCACTGCCGCGCGCCCGGCGGCGCGCTGCCGGGCGCGGCGTGCGGCGCTCGATGCCGGCCATGGCCTCGAGCACCGCGCACACCGACGCGGTGTCGTCGAGCGCGTGGCCGGACGCCATCGCCGCGTTGTAGATCGGCGCGCTCGCCGCGAAGAGCGGCGTCGGGCAGTCCAGCGCGGCGGCGAACTCGCCGATGATGCGCATGTCCTTCTGCCACACGGCGACCTTCATCGTCGCCTCCGAGTAGTCGTTCGCGACCATCATCGGCCCGCGCACCTGGAACATGCGCGACGACCCGGCGCCGTCGCCGATCACCTTCAGCACCTGCGCCGGATCGAGCCCCGCCTTGAGCGCGAGCGTCATCGCCTCGGCCGCCGCCACGTTGTGGATCGCGACCAGCAGGTTCGCGACGAACTTCATTCGCGAGCCGGCGCCGAACGGGCCGACGTGATAGTGCGCGCGGGCGAAACCCTCGAGCACCGGGATCACGCGGCGGTACGCGGGGCGCGGGCCGCTCGCGTAGACCGCGAGGTCGCGCGTGCGCGCCTGCGCGCCGGTACCCGAGAGCGGGCAGTCGAGCAGCGTCGCCCCGGCCCGCGCGAGTGCCCTGCGCGCGCGCTCCTTCGCCTCGATCGGCAGCGTGCTCGTCTCGACGACGACGAGCCCGCGGCGCGCGGCGCCCGCGAGATCGGCGGCGACCGCGTCGAGCGCCGCGACCGAGGGCAGCGAAGTGATCGCGACGTCGGCGCGCCTCGCCACCGCGCCCGCCGACGCGACCGCGACGCCGCCCTGCCGGGCCAGCGCCTTGCGCGCGGCCGGCACGACGTCGCATCCGACCACGCGGAACCCGGCCGCGAGCAGGTTCCCCGCCATCGCCGAGCCCATGATGCCGAGGCCGATCATCCCCACCGCGCCCGTCATCGCTCGCTCCTGCCGGGTTCGCGGGGTGCTCACGGCGCGAGGATCGACGCGCCGCTCGTGCGGCCCGCCTCGAGGTCGGCGTGCGCGCGCGCCGCCTCGCCGAGCCGATAGCGCTGGCCGATGTGCGGCTTCAGCACGCCGCTGGCGACGCGCCCGAAGACCGCCGCCGCCGAGGCGACGAGCTCCTCGCGCTTCGCCACGTAGGTGACGAGCGTCGGGCGCGTGAAGTAGAGCGAGCCCATCTTCTGCAGCACGCCCGCCTCGACCGGCGGCGGCGCGCCCGTCGTGGTGCCGAACGAGACGAAGAAGCCGCGCGGCGCGAGCGAGGCGAGCGAGTCGTCGAACGACGCGCGGCCGACCGAGTCGTAAACCACCGGCACGCCCGCGCCGCCGGTGAGCTCCTTCACGCGGTCGACGATCCTCTCCCGGGTGCGGTCGATCACCGCGAAGTATCCGCTCGCCAGGGCGAGCCGGCATTTCTCCTCGCCGGCGGCCACGCCGATCAGCTTCACGCCCATGTGCCGGCCCCATTGGCCGGCGAGCAGGCCGACGCCGCCGGCGGCGGCGTAGAACAGGCCGAACTCGCCCGCTTTCATCGGATAGCAGCGGTTGAGCAGGTACTCCACCGTCATGCCCTTCAGCAGCACCGCCGCGGCGGTCTCGTCGCCCACGCCGGCCGGGACCTTCACCAGCCGGTCGGCCGGGAAGAGCCGGAAGTCGGCGTAGGCACCGGGCGCGCCGCCGGCGTAGGCGACGCGGTCGCCCGGCGCGAGGTCCCGTACGCCGGCGCCCACCGCCTCGACCACGCCGGCCGCCTCCGAGCCGATGCCGCTCGGCAGCGGCAGCGGATAGAGGCCCGAGCGCTGGTACACGTCCATGAAGTTCAGGCCGATGGCGGCGTGCCGCACGAGCGCCTCGCCCGCGCCGGGTGCGGCGAGCTCGATGGTGTCCGGCCTGAGCACCTCGGGGCCGCCGGCGGCCGCGAAGCGGATGACGCGTGCTCTCCTGCTCATTTCCTGGTCGCTCCTTGGTGAATCGTCGCTTTGAATCGTCGCTTCGCGGTGCGCTCCCGCGCGCCTTCAGGGCACGATGGCAGGATGGGCGAACTGCGCGAGCATGCGCCTGCGCGAGCCCTCGATGTGGCGGCGGATCGCCGCGACCGCCTTGCGCCGGTCGCGCCGCTTGATGGCGTCGATCAGGACGCCGTGCTCGGCCACGAAGCGCTCGAGCGAGCGGGCGTCGCCGAGCGCCGCGAGGCCGGTGTAGGTGAGCCGGTCGAACACCTGGATGATCTCGATCGTCGCGCGCGCGAGCCGCTGGTTGCCGCAGATCGACGCGATCGCGACGTGGAAGCGCCGGTTGTAGTCGATCCACGCCGGCAGGCGCACGCGCGCGGGCACCCGCCGGTAGCGCTCGAGCGAGGCGATCTCGGCATTCGAGGCGTTCGCGATCACCCGCTCGACGCACGCGCGCTCGAGGATGAGCCGCATGTCGTAGAGCTCCGCGGCGTCGGCGAGCGAGATCGGCCGCACGCGGTAGCCGCGCCGCGGGACGACCTCGACCAGGCGCTCGGCGTGCAGCTTGAGCAGCGCGTCGCGGATCGGCGACTTGCTCACCCGGTAGCGGCGCGCGAGCTCCTGCTCGTGGACCTGTGCGCCGGGCGCGAGCGCGCAGGTGATGATCTCGGCGCGGATGCGCTCGTAGAGGTCCTCGCGCAGCAGCGGCGCGCGCGCGGGCGCTGCTGCGGTCGCGGTTCGCGGGGATGTCGGCGTGCGCCGGACTGAGATATCACGCTGCATGTCGTGCAGACCGTCGCGCAGGACGCGCGGCAGGATAGCACACGCTCCGCGCGCTGAGCGGCTGCACGCTCTCGCGCTGCACAATCGCGAACGCGCCCGCTCCGGGTTGACACCGGAGAAGCGCTGGTGGAATATCACCGCCCAAACCCAAGACCGAGCGTGCAAGTCGCTGTCCGTAGCGGTCGCCGCGCGCGGCCGCAGTCACCAGGAGGACGATCCATGAGGATGCTGGGAACCACCACTGCGGCCGCATTCGCGCTGTCCGCATTCGCCGCCGCGCCGGCGCTCGCCGACACGATCAAGCTGCGCATCGCCACCGGCCACCCGCCGGGCGTGGTCTACGCCGGCCTGATGAAGGACTTCTTCCAGACCGAGCTGCAGAAGCAGGTCGAGTCCCGGACCAAGCACAAGATCGAATGGGTCGAGGGCTACAGCGGCTCCATCGTCAAGGTGACCGAAACGCTGGAGGGCGTGCAGAACGGCATCGTCGACATCGGCGGCTTCTGCTTCTGCTTCGAGGCCGCCAAGCTGCCGCTGCACGCGTTCCAGGTGATGCTGCCCTTCGGCACCATGGATCCGACCATCAGCCTCGCGATCGCGCAGGACGTCTACAAGGCGGTGCCCTACCTGACGAGCGTGTTCGAGGAGAAGTACAACCAGAAGCTGCTCGCGCGCATCGCCGACGGCGGCTACAACCTGGGCACGTCGTTCGACTGGAACAAGGTCTCCGACCTGAAGGGCGTCAAGATCGCCGGCGCGGGGCTCAACCTGAACTGGCTGAAGTACGCCGGGGTGACGCCGGTGCAGGGCTCGCTGCCCGAGGCCTACACGGGCATGAAGACCCACGTCTACGAGGGCTGGATCATGTTCCCGAGCGCGTGGGTGAACCTCAAGCTCTACGAGCCGGGCCCGTACTACACGCTGATCGGATTCGGCTCGATCACCTGGCACGGACTGACGATCAACAAAGCGAGCTGGAGCCGCCTGCCCAAGGAGGTCCAGCCGATCCTGCTGGAGGTCGCCCGCGCCTACGAGGAGAAGACCGGCACCAACAACAAGGAACGCTACGGTCAGGACATCGAGAAGCTCCGCAACGGCCTCGCCAAAGTGAAGGAGCTCGACCCGAGCGTGCGCAAGGAGTGGGCGGAGTCGCTGAAGGACTGGCCGCAGTCCCACGCGGACACGCTGAAGAAAGAGGGCCTGCCGGTGGTGAAGACCCTCAATACGGTCCTGGATTCGGCCGAGAAGCGCGGCCACAAGTGGCCGGTCCGCTACGTCGTCAAGTAGGGCGCGGCTGACGATCGGGAAAGTCATTCCCGCCGACGGAACGCCGGGCACGGCGCGTTCCGTCCGGCGGGCGCCCGCGGTCGATCCCGACCGCGGGCGCACATCCGCGCGGTGACGAGGCAGCGCAACTCGATGTCGGTACGGGCATTCGGCGACAAGGTCGCCAAGTTCATGATGGTCATGGCCGCGACCTGGGCCTTCGTCCTGACCTTCATCATCATGGCCGACATCATCGGCCGCGGCGCGTTCAACGCTCCGGTGCAGGGCGTGCGCGAGATCGTCGCCAACTCGATCGTGATCATCGTGTTCCTGCAGGCCGGCTACGCGATCCGCAGCCGCTCCATGCTGTCCGCCGAATTCGTGATCGACCGGTTCCCGTTCTGGGCGCGTCGCGCCGCCCTGGCGTTCGGATACCTGCTCGGCGTGGCGTTCTTCGCGCTCGTCATCTGGGGCGGCTGGCAGCTGGCGATCGACTCCTGGGTCGGCGGAGAGTTCGAGGGCGAGGGGGCGCTGCGCGTGCCGTCCTGGCCCACGCGCTTCATGATCCTCTTCGGCAGCGCGCTCGCCATCGTCAACTATCTCGTCATGGCGTACCTGGACGTGATGCGGCCGGGCGAAGGCTCCGCCGACGAGCGGGACGCGCTGTTCCGGGCGTCGTCGAGACGCTAGCCGGCGCCGTTCGACCCCCGGACAAGCGCACCGAGCCGAGACCGGTCGTGTTCGACGTCACCACCGCCCTCGCGCTGATCGTAGGCCTGCTGATCCTGGTCGCGCTCGGCGTGCACATCGCCATCGCGCTCGGCATGACGAGCGCGCTCGGCATCTATTTCGTGACCGGCGACGTGCAGGTGGTCGCGACCATGCTCGGCAGCACGGCGTACGAGGCGCTGCGCGACTACGTGTTCGCCGTGATCCCGCTGTTCATGCTGATGGGCGAGTTCATCGGCCGATCGGGCGCGGTCACCGACGTGTACCGCGGGATCAATCGCGGGCTGAGGCGGCTGCCGGGGCGCCTCGGCATCGCGACCGTGCTCGGCAACGCGCTCTTCTCGTTCGTCACCGGCGTTTCGATCGCCTCGGCCGCCGCGTTCTCCCGCATCGCCTACCCCGAGATGAGCCGCTTCGGCTACCACAAGGGGTTCGCGCTCGGCACCGTGGCGGGCTCGAGCTGCCTCGGCATGCTGATCCCGCCAAGCGTGCTGATGATCGTGTGGGGCATCCTGACCGAGAAGTCGATCGGCCAGATCTTCCTCGCCGGCGTGCTGCCTGGCCTGATGCTGACCGTGCTGTTCGTCGCCTACATCTTCCTCACCGCGCTCGTGCGTCCGCAGGTCGTCGGCCGCGGCACCGAAAGCCAGGCGCGACGGAGCGCGGAGGACGAGGTGTCGCTCGCGGCGTTCCTCACCAGCATCTGCGGCATTCTCGCGGTGATCCTCGCCGTGCTGGGCGGGATCTGGTTCGGCGTGTTCACGCCCACCGAGGGCGCCGGCGCGGGCGCGTTCATCGGGCTGGTACTGGCGATCGTGAAGGGCATGCGCTACCGCGACATCATCGCCTCGATCCTCGCGGTCGGGCGCACCTCGGCGCCGATCCTCCTGCTGCTGGTCGCCGCGTCGCTGTACTCCCGCACCCTCGCCATGACGGGCATCACCAATGCGATCCAGGGTCTCTTCCTCGACACCGGCCTCGCGCCTTTCCTCATCATCGCGGTGATGGTCGTCGTCTGGTTCCTGCTCGGCATGGTGATCGATTCGATCTCGATCATGCTGCTGACGGTCCCGATCTTCGCGCCCATCGCCGAGCAGCTCGGCTACGACCCGATCGCGTTCGCCATCATCGGCATCCTCGCGATCGAGGCCGGGCTGCTCACGCCGCCGTTCGGGCTGCTGGTCTACACTGTCAAGGCGGCGGTGCAGGACGAGGACGGCGGCGTGTCGATCGTCGAGATCTTCCGGAGCTCGATGCCGTACTGGGTGATCATCCTGGTCGCCATGTCGCTTATCATCGCCTTTCCGGGGATCGCGACGCTCCTTCCGGGCCTGGTGTTCTAGGGGGCGATCGGAGGATCGCGGCCGTGCTGTTTCGGAAGATCAGGGTCGCACGGACACGGGGCCCCGGGGACCGGGTGGGACCCTTCCCGTCTCACCCGGCCTCCGCATCCCCTCGCGCGCGACGGTGGCTGAATTTTGCGATACGTTCCCGGCCCGCCGCGGCACGTTCCTGAAACGAACCCGAAAGGAGACCGAAGATGCCTGCATACTGGGTGGCGCGCTCGAAGATCAACGACGCGGCGGCCTACAAGAAGTACACCGACCGCGTCCCCGCGATACTGGCGCGGTTCGGGGGCAAGGTGCTCGCGCGCGGCGGCCGCTACCAGATCCTCGAGGGCCCGGAGAAGTTCCACCGCTTCGTGGTGGTCGAGTTTCCCTCGCTCGAGCAGGCGGTCGCCTGTCACGAGTCGCCCGAGTACAAGGAAGCGGCGGCGTTCCGCGGCGGCGGCGCGGGTGAGGTCGAGCTCGTGATCGTCGACGGCGGCGACGCGACGAAATAGCGCCGCGCCTCCTGCCATCCAGTCAACGCGTTCAGCCAGGAGCAGCACATGGAGTACGTGATCACCCCGCCGCCGGTCCCGACGCTTCCCGTCGAGGGCACCGAGGCGCGCTTCCCGGTGCACCGGATCTACTGCGTCGGCCGCAACTACGCCGAGCACGCCCGCGAGATGGGCCACGACCCGACGCGCGAGCCGCCGTTCTTCTTCCTGAAGCCGGCCGACGCCATCGTGACCGATGGTGCCGATTTCCCGTATCCGCCGCTCAGCAAGGACGTGCACCACGAGATGGAGCTGGTGGTGGCGATCGGCAAGGGCGGCGCGAACATCCCGGTCGAGAAGGCGCTCGAGCACGTGTACGGCTACGCGGTCGGCCTGGACATGACCCGGCGCGACCTGCAGGGCGAGGCGAAGAAGCTCGGGCGGCCGTGGGACACCGGCAAGGGGTTCGACGCCTCGGCACCCTGCTCGTCGGTGGCGCCGGCGTCGAAGATCGGCCATCCGAGCAAGGGCGCGATCTGGCTCAAGGTGAACGGCGAGACGCGCCAGTCGAGCGATCTCTCGCAGCTCATCTGGAACATCCCGGAGACGATCGCCTACCTCTCCACGCTCTTCACGCTCGCGCCGGGCGACCTGATCTTCAGCGGCACGCCGGCGGGCGTCGCGGCGGTCAAGAAGGGCGACGTGCTGGAAGGCCGCGTGGAGGGCGTCGGCACGATCAAGTTCAAGGTGGTGTGACCCGCGGGGCGGGGCGACCCGCCGCCGACGCACCGAGCACAGGAGGCCAAGCATGCCGTTGAGCCATCTCGAGCACTTCCTGATCCAGACCACCGACATCCAGGGCACGTGCGAGTGGTACGAACGCGTGCTCGGCATGCGGCGCGGCTACACGCCCGACTTCAAGTTCCCGGTGCAGTGGATGTACGTCGGCGACAAGGACGTGCTGCACATCACCGAAGGCGGCGCCGCGGTGAGCGAGAACCGCAGGCGCTACGTCGGCCAGGAATCGACCGCGACGAGCGGCTCCGGCGTGATCGACCACGTCGCATTCCGTTGCGAGAACCTGCGGCAGATGCTCGACCATCTCGCGCGCAGCGGGATCGACTTCAAGCAGCGCATGGTGAGCGACCAGGGCCTCTACCAGCTTTTCCTGATCGACCCGAACGGCGTCAAGATCGAGCTGAACTTCGCGAACGAGGAGGCGATCGCCCTCGGCATCGAGCCCGGGCTGAAGGCCTCGGCGCTGCCGGACTGACCGCCACGCGCCCCGCCGAGGGGCGCCGGCGATCGCGTGTGGCATACTGGCCCGACCGGCGGTGCCCGCGCGTTTCTCGCGCCGGCTTTCCGGCCAGCGAGAATCGAGGAGGGCAAGCGGTGCCCGTCGCCGCCCGCGTGAAGCCGGGCTTCTACAAGGACTCGGTCGCGCTGATGCGCGTCGCGCAAGCGCTCGCCGCGCGGGCCGGCATCAACCGCGCGACCCTGGTGATGGGCACGCCCGCGAACAAGGCCGCGCTCGAGCAGGCGGGCCTGCTCGAGCAGGCGCTCGCCGCGGCGCAGCCGGGCGACCTGATGATCGTCGTCGAGGGTATCGACCCGCCGGCGATCGACGAGGCGCTGCAGGAGGCCGAGCGGCTGCTCGTCGCGACCGACGCGCCGGCGGCCGCCGCCGCGGGCGAGGAAACGCTGCGCTCGATCGCGATGGCACTCGATGCCGGAACGCCCGCCACGCTCGCGCAGATCTCGGTGCCCGGACCGTATGGGGCCGCCGAGGCGCTGAAGGCGCTCAAGCGCGGGCTGCACGTCTTCCTCTTCAGCGACAACGTTTCGCTCGAGCAGGAGATTGCGCTCAAGAAGCTCGCCGCCGGCCGGCGCCTGCTGGTGATGGGGCCGGATTGCGGCACCGCGATCCTCGGCGGCGTGCCGCTCGGGTTCGCGAACGCCGTGCGCCGCGGCACGATCGGCCTCGTCGGCGCGTCGGGCACCGGCATCCAGCAGGTGAGCGTCCTCGTCCACCAGGCGGGCGAGGGCGTTTCGAGCGCGATCGGCACGGGCAGCCGCGACGTGCAGGCGGAGGTCGGGGGCGCGACCACGCGCGAAGCGCTCGCGCTGCTCGCCGCCGACCGCGATACGCACGTCATCGTGATCGTCTCGAAGCCGCCGGCGAAACCCGTCGCGGAATCGGTCTTCGCCGATGCAGCGCGCGCCGGGAAGCCGGTCGTGGCGCTCTTTCTCGGGGCGGGCGGGCTGAAGTCGAAGGGCGGCGTCACGGTCGTGCGGACGCTCGAGGAGGCGGCCGCGGCCGCGGTCGCGCTCGCGCGGGGCGGCACCTACACCCCCGCGGCGTCGATGCTGGACGGCACGGCGACCCTGCCGGCGGAGCTCGCGATGCAGGCGCCCGCGCAGCGCTACGTGCGCGGGCTCTACTCGGGCGGCACCTTCTGTACCGAGGCGCAGGTGGTGCTGCGCGCGGCGGGCGTGATCGCGTGGTCCAACGCGCCGATCGACAAGACGCGCCGGATTCCCGAGCGCGCCCCGAGCGCCGCGCACTGCGTGGTCGACATGGGCGCGGACGAGTTCACCGTCGGCCGGCCGCACCCGATGATCGACCACGGCGCGCGCGCGGAGCGGCTGCTCGCCGAGGCGCGCGACCCGGAGACCGCGCTCGTGATGCTCGACGTCGTGCTCGGCTACGGCGCGCATCCCGATCCGGCCGGAGCGCTCGCACCGGCGATCCGCGAGGCGCGCGCGACGGCGCTGCGCGGCGGGCGCCACCTGATCCTGGTCGCGTTCGTCTGCGGCACCGACGAGGATCCGCAGCGTGCCTCGGCGCAGGTCAGGACGCTGCGCGAGGCGGGCGTGAACGTCGTCTCTAGCTCGACCGCCGCGGCGCGGCTCGCGGCGGGCGTGGTCGCCGCCCGCTCGGTCAGCGTGAACCCCTGAGACCGCCCCGCGGCTGCGGCCATGACGTCCGACGACCGCCTGATCGTCGTCGCCATCGGCGGCAACGCGGTCTATCCGCCCGACATCAAGGGCACCGCCGCGGAGCAGCTGGCGATGATGAGCGTCGCGTGCGAGCGGCTCGCGCGCGTGATCGGCGCGGGCTACCGGGTCGTCGTGACCCACGGCAACGGACCGGTCGTCGGCAACATTCTCTTCCGCATGGCGCGCACCTCGCGCGAGCTCGCGCCGATGCCGATGGACGTGTGCGTGGCGCACTCGCAGGGCGGGATGGGGTACATGCTGCAGCAGAGCCTGGCGAACGTGCTCGCGCGCGGCGGCGTGGACGCGACCGTGACCACCGTCGTCACCGAGGTCGAGGTCGACGCCGCCGATCCCGCATTCGCGCAGCCGACCAAGCCGGTCGGCAAGTTCTTCGCGCACGACGACGCCGCGCGTATCGCCGCCGAGACCGGCTGGCAGTTCGTCGAGGACGCCGGCCGCGGCTGGCGGCGCGTCGTGCCCTCGCCGGTCCCGCGCCGGATCCTCGATACGCCGGCGATCGAGGCGCTGCTCGCGGCCGGCGTCGTCCCGGTGGCGTGCGGCGGCGGCGGCATCCCGGTGGCGCGCAATGCCGACGGCACGTACCGCGGCATCGCGGCGGTGATCGACAAGGACATGACGAGCGCGCTGCTCGCGGCCGACATCGGCGCCGGCACGCTGGTGATGCTGACCGGCGTGGAGCGGGTCGCGCTCGACTTCGGCAAGCCGACCCAGCGGTCGCTCGACCGCATGACGGCGGCCGAAGCGCGTGCGCATCTCGCCGACGGCCAGTTCCCGCCGGGATCGATGGGACCGAAGATCGCCGCCGCGCTCGACTACCTCGGGCGCGGCGGCCGGCAGGCGCTGATCACTTCGCTCGAGCGGCTGGAGGAGGCCCTGGCCGGACGTGCCGGCACGCGGATCGTTGCGTGAATGGACAGTGGGCAGTGGACAGCGGGCGGTGGACAGTGAGCGGTGAGGAGTACCCGGTGGTGGCGATCGGCGCGCGGGCGCGCGCGGCGCTCGAGCGCAGCGATCGGCGCGCGGAGGCGCTCGCCGCGTTTCCCGGCGCGCCGTACCTGCGCGCAGGCGGCGAGGTCATCTGGGTGAGCCACCGGCTGCCGGCCGCGCATCCGCGCGCCGTGCAGGTCGGGCGTCCGCTGGCGGCCGAGCGCGACGTCCGGTTCGGCGTGCTGCCGGAGCCGGACCCGCAAGCCTGCGCGCTGCCTGCGGCGACGCGCGCCACGGTGTCGCGCCCGCGCGCGCCGGGCGGCGCACTTGCGGCGGCTCCTGCCGCGGTCGGCGCACCGCGCGGGCGCGGCTGGCTGCCGTGCCGACCTTACGGAACGCATACACGTCGTG
>JAHDYJ010000220.1 GCA_023383795.1 Burkholderiales bacterium
CCGTGGCCCGTGATCTCGACCGCGCGCTGGTTCTGGCCCTGCTGCGGCAGCAGCCGGAGCGCGATGTCGATCCGGTCAGCGGGCATGAGGTCCTCGGCGCGCTCCGGCCATTCGATCAGCACGATCGCGCGCTCGTCCGCCCGGTCGAGGCCGAGCTCGGCGAGCTCGCCCGGATCCGAGACGCGAAAGAGGTCGGCATGCACGATCGGGATGCGCAGCGCGTAGCTCTGCACCAGCGTGAAGCTCGGGCTCGGCACCTCCAGCCGCTCGTCCCCCGCCACGTGCCGGATCAGGGCGCGTGCGAGCGTGCTCTTGCCGGCGCCGAGATCCCCCGACAGCGTCACCGTGTCGCCGGGCTTGAGCACGCTCGCAAGGTCGATCGCCAGCCGCCGGGTCGCCCGCTCGTCGCCGAGCGTCACCGCCAGCCCTGGCCCGGTCAGCGAGAGCATCCGCGTCCCTATTCGGCCGCCGCGCGGCCCGCCTGCGTCTCCACCGGGAAGGCGCAAGTCACCGTGGTGCCGCGCCCGACCGCCGAATCGAGCGAGACCGTACCACCATGCAGCTCGACGAAGGAACGCACGATCGACAGCCCGAGCCCGGCGCCGCGGTGGTCGGAGCCCAGCGTATGGCTCTCGAAGCGGTCGAACACCCGGTCCGCGATTCCGGTCGGGATGCCGGGCCCGCGGTCGCTCACCGAGAACACGACCGCGTCGTCGCGCCGCTCGGCCGTGAAGACGATCACCTCGCCCTTGGGCGAGAAGCCGACCGCGTTGGAGAGGAGGTTGTAGAGCACCTGGCGCACCCGCCGCTCGTCGGCCGTGAAGCTGCCGATGTCCTCGGGCGCCCGGATGTCGAGCAGGATCCCCTGCTCGACGAGGCGGTCGCGCACGCCTTCCGCGGCAGCCGTCATGGTGCGCGCGATGTCCACCGGGCCGAGGTCGAGCGGCATCTCGCCGGCGTCGATGGTCGCGAGGTCGAGGATGTCGTTGATGATGGCGAGCAGCGCGCTCGACGAGGAATTGATGTAGCCGAGATACTCGCGCTGCTTCTCGCTCAGCGGTCCCGCGCTCGGGTCCTCGAGCAGCTGCGCGAAGCCGATGATGTTGGTGAGCGGCGAGCGCAGCTCGTAGGAGACGTGCTGCACGAAGGTGCTCTTGAGCTGGTCGGCCGCCACCAGCGCGTCGGCGCGCTCGCGCAGCGCCCGCTCGACGTTCACCGAGTCCGTGATGTCGTGGAACGTGACCAGGGTGGCGCCGTCCGGCAGCGGCACCGTGGCGCAGGTCAGCACCGTGCCGTCCGTGCGCTCGAGCCGCCCCGAGATCGACTCGCGCTGCTCCAGCCCCGTGATGGTCGCGCGCAGCTGCGCCCAGATCTCGTCGTCGGGATGGAGTGGCCGGCACGCCGCGATCACGGCCTCGACATGCGGACGCCCGGCGAGCGCCTGCTCCTCGAGCCGCCAGGAGCGCAGGAAGGCGGAGTTGTGCAGGTCGAGGCGGCCGTCGCTGCCGAACACCGCCACCGCCTCGGCCAGGTTCTCCAGCGTCTCGCCCTGGACGCGGATCAGCGCATTGTAGCGCCGCTCCAGGTCGAGCCGCTCGGTCACGTCGTCGAACAGGTAGGTCACGCCGCCTTCCGGGTTGGGCGTGGTGACCACCCGCAGCGTGCGCAGGTCGGGCAGGTGCCATTCGTGCTCGCGCGCGTCGATCGCGCGATAGGCCTCGTGCAGCTGGGCCTTCCAGGAGCGGAAGTCCATCTCCTCGGGCAGCTTGCGCGCCGCGCGCAGCCGGTCGAGCACGGCCGAGTCGGTCGGGCCGGAGTCCAGGAAGCCGGCGTCGATCCCCCAGAGCAGGCGGTAGGCCGTGTTGTAGAAGGTGAGCCGGCGGTCGGCGTCGAAGATCGCGACCGCGGTGGCGAGCTGGTCGAGGGTGCGCCGGTGCGCGTCGGTCATGCGCGCGAGCTCGGCGCGCATGGCGTCGGTCTCGGTGGCGTCGACGCCGATGCCGGCGCTGCCGTCGCGCGAGGGCAGGTCGATCACGTCGAGGATGCGCCGCGTCCCGGCGACGATCACGGGCAGGCGCGCCTTGTAGGCCTGCTGGATCGCGCGCGCGCGCCCGACCTCCTCGCGCGCCGCGCGGTCGAGCAGCTCGAGGTCGCGCTCCACCGCCTCCGTGGGCTCGCGCGCGTCGACGGCGCGGGCATAGGCCGCGTTCACCCAGGTGAGCCGGCCGGTGGCGTCGCGCACCCAGATCGGCGAGGGCAGCGCCTCGATCAGCGCGCGTACGGTCTCGACGTCGCGCATCAGCTTCTGGTGCTGGCCGGCAAGCTCGGCATATTCCCGCTTGGCGCCGCTCACGTCGCGGATGCGCATCACGGCGCGCCCGCCGATGGCGCGGCCGTCGACCTCGACATGGCGTCCCGACAGGGTCGCGAGGGCGAGCGCGAGGCGCTCGCCGCGCGCGCGCAGCGCGTCGACCGCGTCCTCGAGCGCGTGCGCCTTGGCGGGCTCGAGCCAGGTGCCGAAGGCGAGCGCGCGGCGCGGCACCGGCGTGCGGGTCGCGATCGCGATGTCGCCGATGATCTCGGGCTCGCCGTCGGAGGGCGGCCAGATCGCCACGATCTGCGGCTCGGCGAGCAGCAGCGCATGGGCCCGGTCGCAGGCCTCGCGCAGCGCCTCGATCTCGGCGCGGGCGGCGGCGGCGTCCGCCGCCACCTGCGTGCGGGCGCGCAGGAGCGTGATCGCGGTCAC
>JAHDYJ010000221.1 GCA_023383795.1 Burkholderiales bacterium
GCGCCCCCTCGCCGAGCCAGACATGATCCAGCCGGAATACCGCCCCGCGCGGGTGCAGCGTGAACCCCTGCACGTAGCTGCGCTGGGCGGCGAGCAGGTCGAAGAACACCGGGATGATCGACGGCACCTCGCGATGCATCATCGCCTGCGCCTCGCCGTAGAGCTCGCGGCGCTTCGCCGGGTCGACCGTGACGCGCGCGCTTTCGATCAGCCGGTCGAAGGCCGCGTTGTTCCAACGCGTCTCGTTCCAGGCCGCGTTCGAGGTGTAGAGCAGCGAGAAGATGCCGTCCGCGGTCGGCTGCATGTTGTAGAAGCCGATGTAGAAATTGCCCTTGCGCCACACCTGTTCGAGATAGGTGGCGTGCGGCATGGTCTGCACCTCGAGCTCGAACCCGGCGGGCCGCGCCATCTCGCGCAGCGCCACCGCGAACTGGGTGCGCACGGCCGGCCGGTCCGAGGCGACCAGCGTCGCCTTCAGCCCGTTCGCGTGCCCCGCGTCGGCGAGCAGGCGCTTCGCCTGGGCGATGTCGGGGCGCTTCAGCGGGATGTCGCGGTAATAGAGATAGGCCGAGTTCAGCGGCGTGTCGTTGCCGGGCGTGCCGTAGCCCTCGACCACGAAATCGACCATCGCCGGACGATCGACCGCGAGCGCGAGCGCCTGGCGCACGCGCATGTCGTTGAAGGGCGGCGTGTCGCAGCCGAAGTTCAGGTTGCAGAACTGGCCCGAGGGCGTGCGCAGCACGCGCACGCCGCTCGCGCGCTGAAGCCGCGCGTACTCGGTCGGCAGGGCGAGCATCATCTGGTCGGTGTCGCCGGAGATCAGCGCCGAGCTCTCCGCGGTCGGGTCGGGATAGACGACGATCTCGATGCGGTCGAGATACGGCCGCGCGCGGTCGTAGTAGGCGGGGTTGCGCGCCACCACGACCAGCCGCTCGGGCTCGTAGGAGACGAGCCGGAACGGTCCGGTGCCGACCGCCTCGCGATCCAGCCGCTTCAGCGCATCGCCCTTCGCGAGCGAGGCGGGGATGATGCGGGCATTGGTGTAGGCGAGCATCACCGGCAGGTCGGCATAGGGGCTGCGCAGCGTGAACACGACGCGGCGCGCGCCGTCCGCCGCCACCTTGGCGATCGGGCCGATGTTGTTGCGCGCGGGCGAGGCGGTGGCCGGATCGAGCATCGCCTCGAAGGAGGCGATCACGTCGGCGGAGGTGCAGGGCGAGCCGTCATGGAACGTCACGCCGTCGCGCAGCGTGAAGGTCCAGGTGACGAGGTCCTCGCTCGCCGACCAGGACTCGGCAAGATCGGGCTCGGGGCTCATGTCGGTCGAGAGCCGCGTCAGCCCGGAGTAGAGCAGCTCGGCCAGCAGGTACTCCGGGTTCACGCGCGTCAGCAGCGGATTGAGCTTGGCCGCCGCCTGATCGACGCTGATGCGCAGGGTGCCGCCGCGCCGCGGCGCGGCCTGGGCCATGCCGGCGCGCGGCAGGGCTAGCGTGGCGCCGAGCGCGGCCGTGCCGGCGAGCAGGGAACGGCGGGTGGTGTCGTTCGTCATGGCTCGGGTCCTCCTCGAGGGATCGGCAGGTCGGCGAGATAGGCGAGCAGGGCGCGCGCGAGCGCGGCAACGTCCTCGATGGTGGTGAACTCGTCCGCGCCGTGGACGCGGTTGTCGGGCCGGGCGAGGCCGCCGAGCAGGATCTCGCGGATGCCGGCGCGCTGCACGAAGCCCATGTCGGAGCTGCTGGATGCGCCCCATCGGCGGAACGATCCGGGATCCCAGCCGAAGCCCCAGGCGAGTGCCGCCTGCCAGCGCGGCCAGAACCGCCCCGGCGCATCCGGGTCGATCACCGGGTCGAGCCGGCCGGCGACGGCGGTCGTCACGCGCGCGCGGCTGCCGCGCGCGGCCTGCGCGAGCGCCTGCTCCAGCTCGGCGCGCGCCGCCTCCATCGTCTCCTCCGGCATCACGCGCCGGTTGACGAGGATGGTGCAGAGCCCCGGCAGCGCCGAGCCCTTCGCCCCGCCATGGATCGCGGTGACGTTGAGCCGCGCCGTGAGCGGCCCGGCACGCTGCGGCGGCGCCGGCAGGGCGGAGGCGCGCGTCTCGACGCGCGACGTGAGCGCCGTCAGAGCATCGAGGATCGGCAGCGCGGCCTCGACCGCGTTCACCGCCTCGGGTGCCGGATCGCCGGAATGCGCCGCGCGTCCCTCGATGCGGATCGCGAGGTCGAGACTGCCGAAGCAGCCGGCCCAGATGCGCGGCACCGCGCCGCCGTTCAGGCAGATCAGCTGCTCGCCCTCGATCATGCCCTGCTCGGCGAGGTAGCGGATGCCGGGAAAGAGCCCGCCCTCCTCGTCGGTGCAGAACAGCAGCACCGGGTCGAGCGCGAGCGGCAGCGCCTCGGCGCGCGCGGCGGCGAGGGCGGCGAAGACCGCCGCGATCGTGCCTTTCATGTCGGCGGTGCCGCGGCCGTAGAGACGGTCGCCTTCGCGCGTCAGCGCGAGCGGCGGACGCGTCCAGCCCTCGCCCGGCGGCACGGTGTCGGTGTGCACGTAGATGCCGCAGGCGGGGTGTCGCCGCTCGGCCGGTTCGGCGATCAGGTTGACGCGCACGCCCTCGGCCTGGCTGCCCTCTCCTTGCCAGAGCGACGGCGGCACCTCGACGCGGCGGCAGCGGAAGCCGAGCGGGGCGAAGGCGTTCTCCA
>JAHDYJ010000067.1 GCA_023383795.1 Burkholderiales bacterium
CTCGATACGTGATCTATCGATCACCGAAGATGCGCCGGCCGCGAGCGCGGCCCGCAGACCCACCGGGAGACCGTCCGCGGGCGGCGCCCCCGCCCCGGCGCCGCCGCCCGCGGCGGCAACCGGGCGGCCGCGCCGCGCGGCCGCCGCCACGTCTGCATCGACATCCACTGCCCCGTGATCAACCCGGCGGTGGACGAGAGGGTGAAGCACGTCTTCTCGCCCGAGCGCGAGCCCGCGATGCGGTTCGCGAACCAGCTCACCCGCGAGACCAACCGCAAGCAGAACGAGAGCATCTGGGCCTGCCTCACCACCGTCGAGCAGCGCCTGCGCGACATGGACAAGATGGGCGTCGACGTGCAGGCGATCTCGAGCTCGCCGGCGCAGTTCATGTACTGGCTCGACCCCGAGCTCGGCGCGAAGACCGCGCGCGCGGTCAACGACAACCTGGCGTCGATCGTGGCGCGGCATCCCGACCGCTTCGTCGCGCTCGCCAACGTGCCGCTGCAGTCGGAGGACGCGGCGGTCGCCGAGCTCGAGCACTGCATCCGCAAGCTCGGCTTCCGCGGCGTGGAGATCGGCACCAACGTCGTCGGCCGCGAGGTCTCGCGCGGGCTCGACCGCTTCTGGGCCAAGGTGCAGGAGCTCGACGTCATGGTGTTCATGCACCCGAACGGGTTCACCGGCGCCGAGCGCTTCGCCGACCATTACTTCAACAACGTGATAGGCAACCCGCTCGACACCACGGTCGCCATCGCGCACCTCGTGTTCGACGGCGTGCTCGAGCGCTTCCCGAAGCTGAAGATCGTGGCCGCGCACGGCGGGGGCTACGTCGGCCACTACCCGGGACGCATGGACCACGTCTGGGGCGCGCGGCCCGACGCGCGCACCGCGCTCAAGCGCAAGCCGCGCCAGTCGCTCGCGAAGCTCTACTTCGACACGATCGTGTTCGACCGCGAGCAGCTGCGGCACATCGTCAACCTGTGGGGCGCCGATCACGTCCTGGTCGGCACCGACTACCCGTACGACATGGGGTGGTACGACCCGCGCGGCTTCGTCGACGGCTGCGCGTTCCTCGGGGACGCCGACAAGGCGGCGATCAAGGGGCTGAACGCGGCGAAGCTGCTGAAGATCACCGGCCGGCTGAAGGCGATGGGGATCGACCCGGCCGCGCAGGCGCGCGCCGGCGCGAAGCGCGGCGCGAGGGCCGCCGCGAAGAGAAAGGCGGCGAAGCGATGAAGGTCGGCATCGCGGGCACCGGCCGCATGGGCGCGGCGATCGGCGAGCGGCTGCTCGCCCAGGGGCACGAGCTCGTCGTCTGGAACCGCGACCCGGGGAAGGCGAGCGCGCTCGTCGGGAAGGGCGCCGCGCTCGCCGACTCGCCCGCCGCGCTCGCGCGCGCGGCCGAGGTCGTGATCACAATCCTCAGCGATGCGCCCGCGATCGATGCCGTCTACCGCGGCAAGGCGGGTCTGCTCGACGGCGCGTCCGCCGGCACGCTCTTCATCGAGATGAGCACGGTGCGGCCGGAGGTCGAGCGCGCGCTCGACAGGGACGTGCAGGCGAAGGGCGCGCGCATGATCGACTGCCCGGTCGGCGGCACCGTCGGCCCGGCGCGCGACGGTCGGCTCCTCGGCTTCGTCGGCGGCGCGGCCGAGGACGTCGCGCGCGCGAAGCCCCTGCTCGAGCAGATGTGCAGGCGCCACGAGCACATGGGGCCGGTCGGCGCGGGCGCCGCGATGAAGCTCGCGATCAACCTGCCGCTCATCGTCTGGTACCAGGCGCTCGGCGAGGCGCTCACGCTGTGCCTGCAGACCGGCGTCGACCCGGCGCGGCTGATGGACATCTTCGCCGACACCTCCGGCGGGCCGAACGTCCTCAAGACGCGCGGGCCGGCGATCGCCAAGGCGATGGAAGGCGGCGAGCCGCCGCTGCAGTTCGGCGTCGACCTGATCCGCAAGGACCTGCGCACGATGATCGAGGAGGCGCGTGCGCTCGGCACCGAGCTGCCGCTCGCGGCGAAGGCGCTCGAGATCTACGACCGCGCCTCGCAGGCGGGCTGGGGTGCGCGCGACTGCTCGGTGCTGCCGAGCTACTGGCCGAAGCACGGCAAGGGTTAGCGGAGCGCCGAGACCTTCCTCCCCTCCTTTCAAAGGCGGGGTGCCGCGCGAACGCGCGGCGGGGTGGTTGCGGCCTTCCCCGGATCTACCGCTTTCCCGGCTCCCCACCGCCCCGGCTGCTTCGCCGCCACCCCTCCCCGGAAAGGAGGGGACGGGCTTCGCCCACGCGGGGCAGCATCAGCGCGAGCCAGGCCGCGACCACGGCGGCGACCGCGTGCTCGCGGCCGACGTAGAAGTGGTCGCAGAGCGGCACGATCTCGACGGTGCAAGGCCCGCCCGCGCGGCGCTTGAACTCCTCGGCCGGGTAGAGATCGGCCGGCTCCTGGTCGCCGCGCACGTACAGCGTCGGACACGCGATCCGCGGCGCGAGCTCGAGCACGTCGGGCAGCTCGGTCAGCAGATCGAGAAAGCTCTCGGCGGTGGCGACGTACCACCACCCCGGCAGCAGCATCAGCTCGCGCCCGCGGCCCTCCGCCACCATGGCGCGCGCCTGCGCCGTGATCTCGTCGAGGCGGTCGCGCGCGAGCAGCCCCGCCTTGCTCGCCCGCTGCACCAGGGTGCGGCCGCCGCAGTGCGCCGAGAGCAGCACGAGCGCCGGCGTGCGCGGGTGGTCGGCGACGTGGCGCACGGCGAGCATGCCGCCGTTCGAGTGGCCGATCACGATCGGCGTCGCGAAGCCGCGCTTCGCGAGCCAGGCCGCGGCCGCGCGGTTGTCGGCGATCGCCTCGTGCGTGCGCTGGAACGCGCCGCCCTCTGCGGCGCGGCTCGCGCGCGTGCCGAGCACGTCGTGCCCGCGCCGGTTGAACGCGAGGCACGCGAACCCGAGCTCGGTCAGCACCGGCGGCAGGAAGCGCGGCGCGCCGGTGTAGAAGTTCATCGTGTTGCCGTGGAAGAGCAGCGCCGCACCGACGGCGGGGCCGTTCACCGGCTCGTAGAAGGCCCCGTCGAGGGGAACGTCCTCGGCCGGGATGGTGACGAGAGTGGTGCGCATCGCCGCCAAACATAGCGCGCGCGGCAAAGGAACGACAAGGGCCGAAGCCACGCGCACGCGCGGCGACCGGCGAGGAATGCACGTCCGGCGCGCGGCGTCCGGCGCCCGCTGTGGCGTAGTGCCTGCGGCGCATGTACGCTTGCCCGATGGTTCCGTCGCCCCGCCCCCGGCCCGAGGAGCCGGCGCCGCCCGAGGTCGAGGTGCTGATCGAGATCCCGCGCGGCAGCTTCCTCAAGCGCGGATCCACCGGGCACGTCGACTTCGTCTCGCCGCTGCCATGCCCGTTCAATTACGGCTCGGTGCCGCAGTACGTCGGGCGGGAGGGCGATCTCCTCGACGCGGTGGTGCTCGGGCCGCGCCTCGCGCTCGGCACGCGCATCCGCGTGCCGGCCTGGGGCGCGGTGATCCTGACCGACCGCGGGATGTCCGACGACAAGCTGATCTGCAGCGCGCGTCCGCTGAGCGACGACCAGCGGCGCCGGGTGCTGCGGTTCTTCGGCTTCTACGCCTGGTGCAAGGGGCTGCTGAACCTGTGGCGCCGCCGGCCGGGGCGCAACGCCTGCGACGGCTGGTGCGCCGCGCGCGAGGCGATCGCCCGCGCCAGGCCGCGGAGCGACGCCTGGCGCGGGCCGCCGGTGCCGTTCTGAAGCGGCGTCAGTTGGCGACGAAGCAGTAGAAGAGGCCCGCGCCGCCGGAGCTCTTCAGCGCGTCCTGGCTGCACCCGCGCGAGCCGTGCGAGGAGTTCCAGGACTTCATGTGGCGGGTGTCCTTCAGCCCGACGCGGTCGTGGTGGCCGACGATCGCCGAGCCCTCGCCGCTCTTCGTCCAGTTGCCGCAGGTCGTGTCGCCGCCCGCGGTCGAGAACATCCCGTTCGGGTCGGATCCGGTCAGGATGTCGTGCATGTTGACCGGGTCGCCGCGGCCGCTCACGGCCTCGCCCTTCTCGGTGAGCGCGGTCTGCTTGGTGATGTTGACGGACTCCGAGTGCAGGTCGTCGACGCTCTTGGCCACCATCACGCCCTTGGCGTTGTGCCACGGGCCCTTGCCGATGCGGTCGCGCGCGTTCACGCCCGCCTCGCCGCCGGGCGCCGTCGTGCTGAGGTAGGCGCGCCAGTTCGTGTGCGGCGAGCCCGCCGCCTTGGCGAGCGCCTGGCAGTGCGCGTCGGCGCCCGCCAGCCCGCCGAGGTCGGCGCCGTTGCCCTTGCCGACGCTGGTCACGAAGAACGTCATGGTCGCCTGCTGGGCGTGCGCGGCGCCGATCGCGCCGGCGCCGGTCAGGACCATCGAGACGACGATGCCTGCCGGCAGGACCTTCGAGCGCTGCATGTGGACTCCTCCTTGAGCTGAGCGGGACGATTCCCGAGCCTACGACACCCCGCCCGGAGAAGGGTTCCGCGCCACGGGTGCCGCGCCGCCGCGGCCGGCGGCGCGCCGCCTAGCCCGGCTTCCGGCAACTCACCGAGATCCCTGCGCCGCTCCCGCCCTCGGCAAGGCGGGTGTCGTAGCGCGGATCGCCGCGCACGCGCGCGAGGAACTCGCGCACCGCCCGCGCCGCCGGGCGCGCCACGTTGTGGGCCGTGTAGCAGCCGCCCGGCGCCATCTTCGGATCGAGATCGAGGAAGTACTGCAGGTACCACTCCTTGTCGGCGTCCTGGAAGACGAAGTCCCACGGCCCGGGCAGCGTCTTCACCAGCTCGTGCGCGTCGCCGAGGCGCGCATCGACGTACCCGGCGACGCCGGCGCGCTCGAAGTTGGCGAGCGCGCGCGCGTGACGGCCGCGGTCGATCTCGATCGTGGTGACAACCCCGCCGGTCTTCGCCGCAGCCCACGCGAGCCAGATCGTCGAATGTCCGGTCGAGGTGCCGATCTCGAGTATGCGCTTCGCCCCGAGCGCGAGCACCAGATCGTGCAGGATCCTGCCGTCCTGGTACGGCACGTTGAGGTAGTCCCAGCGATCGCGCTCGGCGTCGAGGAAGCGGCTCACCCGGCGGTCGAGCTCGGGCGTCGCGCGCAGCGCCTGCGCGGCCGCCGCGAGCGCAGCCGTGCCGAGCGCGGCGCCCGAGGCGGCGAGAAACCGCCGGCGCGAACGTGTCCTGGTCATCGGGGATCCTCCATCGCGCTTGCACTGAACGGGCCCGGTTGCCTGCATAATGCGGCCCGCATGTCCGAGATCGTACTGGAGGAGGTGTCGAAGCACTACGGCGCCGTGCGCGCCGTGGACGGCGTGAGCTTCCGCGCGGACGCGGGGAAGTTCCTCGTGCTGCTCGGCCCCTCGGGCTGCGGCAAATCCACGGTGCTGCGGCTGATCGCCGGACTCGAGGACGTGACCGCGGGCAGGATCCTCATCGAGGGGCGCGACGTCACGCGGCTCGCCCCGGAAAAGCGCCGCATCTCGATGGTGTTCCAGTCGTACGCCCTGTTTCCGCATCTGTCGGTCGCGGAGAACATCGTGTTCGGCCTCAAGGTGCGCCGCGCGCCGCCGGCCGTGCGCGAGTCGCGCCTCGCGGGCGTGGCGGAGCTGGCCGGCGTCGGCGCGGCGCTCGCGCGCGCGCCGGCGCAGCTGTCGGGCGGGCAGCGCCAGCGCGTCGCGCGGGCGCGCGCCATCGTGGCCGAGAACCGGATCTGCCTGATGGACGAGCCGCTCTCCAACCTGGATGCGCAGCTGCGCCACGGCATGCGGGTCGAGATCCGCGCGCTGCAGCAGCGCCTCGGCATGACGGTGGTCTACGTCACCCACGACCAGGTCGAGGCGATGAGCATGGCCGACCGCGTGATCCTCATGCGCGAGGGCCGCATCGAGCAGGCGGGCTCGCCCGAGGAGCTGTACGCGCGGCCCGCGACCACGTTCGCCGCGCGCTTCATCGGCACACCGCCGATGAACCTCGCCGCGCTCGCCGACGGCCCCGGCGGGGCCGTGATCCGCGGCACCGCCGGCGCCCCGGTGCTCGCCGGCCGCGGGACCGGCCGGGTCCTGGGCGTGCGCCCCGAGCACGTCACGCTCGTCGCCCGGGGCGGCGTGCCGGGCAGCGTGTCGAGCGCCGAGTACCACGGGGCGGATACCATCCTCACCGTGCAGGTGGGCGCGGAGTCGCTGCTGGTGCGCGCCGCCGGGCGCGTGGAGCTCGCGCCGGGCGCCGCGGTGCGGCTCGGCTGGGAGGCCGACAAGGTGCACCTGTTCGACGCCGGCAGCGGAGCGCGGGTCGAGCTGGATCAACCGCTGCCGCAGCCGGCGTGATCCGGCTGCAACGAAGGCCGTTCAATGTGTCACTCGATTGGAGGATCGCCATGCGAACGCTGCTTGCCCTGCTGCTGACGGGACTGCTCGCGGCCGCCACCCCGGCCCGCGCGCAGACCGAGATCACGTTCTACTACCCGATCGCGGTCGGCGGACCGCTCACCAAGGTGATCGACGGCTACGCCCGCGCGTTCGAGAAGGAGCACCCGGGCGTCAAGATCAACCCGATCTACGCCGGCAACTACGACGACGCGCGCATCCGCGCGCTCGCCGCGCTCAAGGCGGGACAGCCGGCGCAGATCTCGGTGCTCTACTCCATCGACCTCTACGAGCTGATCGAGCAGGACGTCATCGTGCCGTGGGACGACGTCGCCACCACCGCCGAGGAGAAGGCGTGGCTGAAGGCCTTCTATCCCGCGCTGATGATGAACGGCACGTACAAGGGCAAGGTCTACGGCATCCCGTTCCAGCGCTCGACCATCGTCCTGTACTGGAACAAGGACGCGTTCAAGGAGGCCGGACTCGATCCGGAGAAGGCGCCCGCCGACTGGACCGAGATGGCGCAGATGGCCACGAAGCTCGTGAAGAAGGACGCCCGCGGCAACGTCGAGCGGTGGGGCGTCATGGTGCCCTCCACCGGCTATCCCTACTGGATGTTCCAGGCCTTCGCGCGGCAGAACGGCCACGACCTCATGAACCCGGAGGGCAACCGAACGAACTACGCGCATCCGGACGTGATCGCCGCGCTGCAGTACTGGCGCGACCTCGGCGCCAAGGACCGCGTGATGCCCGAAGGCACGGTCGAGTGGGGCACGCTGCGCCAGCAGTTCACCGAGGGCAAGACCGCGATGATGTGGCATACCACGGGCAACCTCACGGCGGTGAAGAACAGCGCGAAGTTCCCCTTCGGCGTGGCGATGCTGCCCGCCTCCAAGCAGCGCGGCTCGCCCACCGGCGGCGGCAACTTCTACCTCTTCAAGAAGACCACGCCGGCCGAGCGCAAGGCGGCGCTCGACTTCGTGAAGTGGATGACCACGCCGGAGCGCGCCGCCGACTGGAGCATCGCCACCGGCTACGTCGCCGTGCGGCCCGAGGCCTACGAGACGCCGAAGCTCAAGCAGTACGCGGCCGATTTCCCGCAGGCGGTGGTGGCGCGCGACCAGTTCAAGTTCGCCACCGCGGAGCTCGCGACCTTCCAGACCGGCCGGGTGCGCAAGCTGCTCGACGACGCCATCCAGGCCGCGCTCACCGGGCAGCGCACGCCCGCCGAGGCGCTGAAGGCGGCGCAGACGGAGGCCGACCGGCTGCTCAAGCCCTATCGCTAGGGGATGCCCGAGCGCGGGGCGACGACGCCCCCACCGTCCTCCCGTCCGGAAGGGCGCCCGGCTTCGCTCGCGGGGCGGAGCCGGGCCTGCCCCGGGCCATGAAGCACGTCTACGGCTGGCTCCTGCTCACGCCGGCCGCGATCCTGCTCGTCGGCTTCACGCACTATCCGGCCGCGGCGACGCTCTTCGACAGCCTGTTCTCGACCGGGACGGTGGTGCGCCCGTCCCGGTTCGTCGGCATCGGCAACTACGCCGCGCTCGCCGACGACCCGATCTTCTGGCAGGTGCTAGGCAACAACTTCTGGTTCGCGCTCGGCACCATCCCCACCTCGATGACGATCGCCATGCTGATGGCGATCTGGGTGAACGACCGGCTGCCGGCGCGCGCGCTCGCGCGCATGGCCTATTTCACGCCCACCGTGCTGCCGATGATCGCGGTGGCCAACCTCTGGCTCTTCTTCTACACGCCGCAGATCGGGCTGCTCGACCAGATCAACGCGGCCCTGTTCAACGCGCCGAGCCACAACTGGCTCGGCGACCCGCGGACGGTGCTCGCCTGCACCATGGTGATGGTGATCTGGAAGGAGGCGGGCTTCTTCATGATCTTCTACCTCGCCGCGCTGCAGTCGCTGCCGCCCGAGCTCGAGGAGGCGGCCAGGATGGACGGCGCCTCGCGCTGGTACTTCTTCCGCCGCGTGACCTTCCCGCTGCTGATGCCGACCACGCTCTTCGTGCTGGTGAACGCGACCATCAACTCCTTCAAGCTGGTCGACCACCTGTTCATCCTCACCAAGGGCGGGCCGGACAACGCCTCCAGCCTGCTCCTCTACTACATCTACCAGGTCGCGTTCAGCTTCTTCGACACCGCCTACGCCTCGACGCTTACGGTCGTGCTGCTGCTGCTGCTCGCGGGCCTCGCGCTGGTGCAGTTCCAGCTGATCGAGCGGCGGGTCCACTACCGATGACCGCCGCCGGCCGACGCGCGCCGCTCCTGGAGACCGCCGCGGCATGGCTGCTTGCGGTGCTCTGGCTCTCGCCCCTGCTCTACGCCTTCTGGGCGGCATTCCATCCGGTGGCCTACGCGACGCGCTTCGAGCTCTTCGCGCCGCTCACGCTGGAGAACTTCGCGCGGGCCTGGACGTATGCGCCGTTCCCGCGCCACTTCCTGAACACCGTGATGCTGGTGACGATGATCCTCGCGGCGCAGCTCGTGCTGTGCACGCTCGCCGGCTACGCCTTCGCGCGGTTCGACTTCGCCGGCCGCGACGTCGCCTTCGGCCTGGTGCTGGTGCAGCTGCTGATCATGCCGGAGGTGCTGATCGTCGAGAACTACCGCATCATGAGCCGCCTGGGCCTGGTGGACACCATTCTCGGCATCGGGCTGCCGTACATGGCGAGCGCCTTCGGCATCTTCCTCCTGCGCCAGACGTTCAAGACGGTGCCGCGCGAGCTGGAGGACGCCGCGCGCGTCGAGGGCTGCTCGTTCCTCGGCGTGCTATGGCGCGTGTACGTGCCGCTCGCGCGGCCGACCTACCTCGCCTACGGGCTGGTGTCGGTGAGCTACCACTGGAACAACTTCCTCTGGCCGCTGGTGATCACCAACACCGTGGAGACGCGCCCGCTCACCGTCGGCCTCGCGATCTTCGGCGCCCCCGAGTCGGGCGTGGACTGGGGCGTGATCAGCGCGGGCACGATCATGGCAGTGGCGCCGCTGCTGGTCGCGTTCCTGCTCTTCCAGCGCCAGTTCATGCAGTCGTTCATGCAGGCGGGGATCAAGTAGCGCGGACGCCGCGCCCGCCCGCGGCGCTACAGCCCCGCGCGGTTCCTGCCCTTGACCGCCGGGTTGACGACGTTCACCGGCCACTCGCCCGCGAGCACCCGGCGCACCTCGTTCGGCGCGCCCGACTGCAGGCCGGCCATCGCCTGCTCGCTGTACCAGGCGGCGTGCGGCGCGATGATCACGTTCTCGCGGTCGCGCAGCGGGTGCGGATCGGGCAGCGGCTCGGGGTCCACCGTGTCGAGCGCGGCGCCCGCGATCCGCTTCGCGTCGAGCGCGCGCACCAGCGCCTCGGTGTCGACCACCGGTCCGCGCGCGCAGTTGACGAGGTACGCGGTGGGCTTCATGCGCGCGAACGCCGCGTCGCTCACGAGCTTGCGCGTCTCGCGCGTGAGCGGCGGATGCACGGACACGAAGTCCGACTCGGCGAAGAGCCGGTCGAGCTCGACCTTCTCGCCCGGCGCGTCGAACTGGCCTTCCTTCACGAACGGGTCGGCGTAGAGCACGCGCATGCCGAACGCCGCGGCGCGCACCGCGACCTGGCGCGCGATGTTGCCGAAGCCGACCAGCCCGAGCGTGCTGCCGGCGACGCGGAAGATCGGCTTGCCCGGCGGAACCGCCCACACGCCGGCGCGCACCTGGCGGTCGTAGAACGCGATCTTGCGCGCGCAGGCGAGCAGGAGCGCCATCGTGTGCTCGGCGACCTCCTCGATGCAGTAAGTGGGATTGTTCGTGACGATGATGCCGGCGGCGGTGGCCGCCTCGAGGTCGATCGTGTCCACCCCGATGCCGTAGCGCGCGATGATCCGGCACTTCGGCATCTTCGCCATCGCCTCGGCGGTGATCGGGCCGGCATAGGTGTTGAGCAGCGCGTCGCAGTCGGCCGCCTGCGGCAGGAACTCCTCGGGCTTCTTGGTCTGCACCGCGGTGAGCTCGGCGAGATCGCCGAGGATCTTCCGCTCGACGTCGAGCGACTCCCAGACGTAATCGGTCACGAGCACTCTGGCTTTGGCGGGCATGTCAGTTTCCGTTGGCGTAGATCTCGGGGTTGTAGCAGTCCGGCGGCCGCTTGCCTTCCAGCACCGCGAGGACGTTGTCGACGACGACGTTCGCCATCTGCTCGCGCAGCTCGCCGACCGCGCTGCCCACGTGCGGCGTGAAGACGGCGTTCGGCAGCCCGCGCAGCTCCGGATCGACGTCGGGCTCGCGCTCGAAGACGTCGAGCCCGGCGCCGGCGATGCGGCGCTCGCCGAGCGCGCGCGTGAGCGCGCGCTCGTCCACGACCGGGCCGCGCGAGGCGTTGATCAGGTACGCGGTCGGCTTCATCAGCCCGAGCTCGCGCGCCCCGATCAGGTGGCGCGTCTCCGGGACGAGGTTGACGTGCAGCGACACGAAGTCCGCCTCGGCGAGCAGCCGGTCGAGCTCGACCCACGTCACGCCGAGCGAGCGCTCCTCCTCGGCCGCCAGACGGCGCGGGTCGTGGTAGAGCAGGCGCATCGCGAAGCCGTGCGCGCGGCGCGCGACCGCGCGGCCGATGCCGCCCATGCCGACGACGCCGAGCGTCCTGCCCGAGACGCCGCCGCCGAGCAGATAGGAGGACTGCGCGCCGGGGAAGACGCCCGAGCGCACCAGCTGATCGCCCTCGACCACGCGCCGCGCGACGGCGAGCAGCAGCGCCCAGGTAAGGTCGGCGGTCGCGTCGTTCAGCAGCGCGCGCGGGATGACGGTGACCGGGATGCGGCGGCGCGTCGCCTCGGGGACGTCGATGTCGGGCGGCGTGATCGTCATCGTCGCGATCATGCGCAGCTTCGGGTTCTCGGCGATCACGTCCCGGTCGACGCGGTCGAGCAGCAGGCAGAACAGGATGTCGTGGCTGCGCGCCGCGGCGAGCAGCTCGGCCTTGGAGAGGGCGCGCGAGGCGTCCGGGTTGACGTCCACGTCGGCGACCGCGCGCAGCCGCTCGATCGCGCTCGCGGCCACCGGCTGGGTGACGAACACCCGCGGGCGCATCAGCCCATCCAGCGCACGATGCCGGCAACGCCGTCGACCGCGACCTGCACGCCGTCCGGAATGCGGTGCGTCGCGTCCTGCACGCCGAGCACCATCGGAATGCCGCGCTCGCGCGCGAGGGAGGCGAGGTGCGAGGTGCTGCCGCCGCGCTCGGCGACGACGCCGGCGACGCGCTGGAGCACCGGCGTGAGCGACGGTCCGGCGACGCGCGTGACGAGCACGTCGCCGGGCCCCACGCGCCCGAGCTCGCACTCGCAGTTCACCACGCACGCGCGGCCCGCGCCCCAGCCGACGCCGGCCGGGTGCCCGTTCAGGCGCGGATGCTGCAGCCAGATCTCGTCGGGCACCGGCGCCGGCGCCATGTGCAGCGGGCGCGCCTGCAGGAGCTTGACGCCGGCCTCGTCGAGCGCCCACTCGATCTCCACCGGCATGTCCATCAGCGCCTCGGTCGCGAGGAGCAGCCGGCCGAGCTCGGCGACCTGCACCTCGTCCAGGCACGGCGCCTCGGCGAGCGCCTTCGGCACCGCCTGCGCGGTCGGCTCGGGACGGTGCGCGCAGCCGACGCTGTGGTCCTTGCGGCCGATCGCGGTCTCGACGAGCCTGCCCGCGCGGTCGAGCTCGTAGCGGTCGGGCGTCACCTCGCCCTGCGCGATCGCGGAGCCGAGCCCCCAGGTCGCGCTGATCCGCATGCCGCCCTCGGCGGTGCGGCTGAGCGCGCCGCCGGCGGCGCGCGCGGCGACGAGCGGCTGCACGAGCAGGCCCATCGCGGTGTCGGCCGGGTCGACGTCGTGCGTCGCCATGTAGCGCAGCGCGCGCGTCGACCAGAGCGCCGCCCAGCACGAGCGCACGGCGACGACGAACTCTTCCTCGCCGCGCAGCCCGAGGTAGCTCTCGAACTGGCCGGCGAAGCTCGAGCCGTAGCGGTCCTCGACGAGGGCCGAGGATCGCACCACGCCGAGCGACCGGCTGCGGCCCATCAGGTCGCGCCAGGCCGCGACGAGCGGCGCCCCGACCTCGGGGGCGAGCGGCTGCTGGAGCAGCCCCAGCTTCATCGCGAGCGCGTGGCGGCGCGCCTGCATCGGGTCCTCGGCCGCGAACGCGCCGCGCGCCGCCGCTTCGAGGCCGAGCGAGCGCACCTGGACGCGATAGGCGGCGGCGTCGACGCAGAAGCCGTCGGGAATCGGCAGGCCGGCGCGGCCGAGCGCGGCGAGGTTCGCGGCCTTCGGCCCGACGCGGTTCGCGTCGATGGCCTCGGGGGCGGAGAGCGGGATGACGAACGAGGTCATGCGTCCTGCGGGTCGAAAGCGATGGCTCTGATGCTGCACCCCCACCCGAGCCTCCCCCTGCAAGCGGGAGGGCGAGCTCGCGCCCCGCCCCTGCCCGCCCCCTTCCGGGGGCGGGCGAAGGAGGGGGTCGGGGTGTGGCGGCGCGCTATCTCACGTGCGCGCCGTAGCCCGGGATCGGATCGACCACCGTGATCTGCTGCACCGGGAAGTTCGAGATGATCTCGATCCGGTCCTGGTGCACGATCAGCATCTCCTCGATGCGCACGCCCCACTCGAAGCGCTTGCCGTGCTGCGTCTCGAGCGCGAACACCATGCCCGGCTTGATCTCGATCGGATGGTCGAGCGACCAGATGCGCGAGATCACCGGCGGGTCGTACTGCGCGAGCCCGAGCCCGTGGCCCCACAGGTTCGCCGCGGCCTGGTCCTCCTCCTCGTAGCCCCACGCGTCCTTCGCCGAAGGCCACTTCGACGCGATCTCGCGCGTCGTGGTGCCGGCCTTCACGGCGTCGATCGAGTCGTACAGCCACTTGAGCGCGGTCGCGTAGATGTCCTTCTGCTCCTGGGTCGGCTCCTTCCCCACGCAGTAGGTGCGGTAGTAGCAGGACTTGTAGCCGTTCCAGGTGAGCGCGGCGAGATCCATGAAGACGATGTCGCCCGGCTGGATGATCCGGTCGGAGAAGTTGCGCCAGTTCGGCCAGGTGTTCGGCCCGGACGAGACGATCACGTCCTCGACGTCCTCCATGCCCGGGATGTTGTACAGGTACTCCATGATGTGCGCGGTCACCTGGTTCTCGGTGATCCCCGGGCGCAGGAACTTCATCGTCTCCCAGTGCGCGCCGTCGCCGATCGCGCCGACGATGCGCAGGCACTCCTGCTCGTCCTCGTTCTTGACCGCGCGCGCCTCCATCATCGGGCTCATGCCGTCGGCCCAGTCGATCTTGGCGTCCTTGAACGCCTGGATCATGTTGATGTCGATGAAATCGACGCCGAGCTTCATGCCGGCGACGTTCGACTTCTTCATCTCCTGCAGGATCGCGTTGGTGAACTTCTTCACCTGCTGCGCCGAGGCCGGGCCGGCCGCGCCCTTGATCCAGGCGTACGACCAGCGCACGTTCTCCTTCGGGATCCAGGGCGAGTGGCGCCCGATCTGGAAGCCGATGTCGCCCTGCTCGAACAGCACCGGCGGATCGTCCCCGCACAGCATGGCGTAGCGCAGGCCGGGCTTCAGGCGGTTCCAGCCGGGCGTCAGCGTGCTCGTCACGTACCGGCAGTTCTCGTCGTACATCAGGAGCAGCGCGCCCAGCCCGTGGGCCTTCATCCGCTCCCGCGCCCGGTCCAGACGGTACTTGCGCAGCCGGTCCCAGTTGATCCGCTGCTGCCAGTCCAGGCCCACCATGCCTACGTTCGCCATGCTCTCCTCCGGAGACGAGCTGTCTTCTGGACAGCCTGATTATCAGGGAAGGGAATGCGCGCGGCCCGACCGGGACCGGCCGGCGCTCGCCCGTAGATTAGCGGGTTCCCGCCGCGAGGGGAATAGGCGGTGCAACAGCCGCGCCTCGGCGCCGCGCGCGCTCGCGCTCACGCCGGCCGCTCCACGACCCTGCAGCCGAGCGCCGCGGCGAGCGTTCCCGCGACGTGACGCGCGGTCCCGGGCTCGGCCGCCCGCCAGAGGTCGAAGGTCGGGCTGTCCCGGCGGCATTCGATCCCGATGTCCCAGAACCGCAAGGTGCGCTTCGCGTTGGCCTGCTCGGTGGTCATCCGCACCTCCTTGAGATGCACCGCGACGATGTCGTCGAAGCCGCCGGCGGCGACGCGCCGCATGCCGGCGAAGCCGCGGTGCACGCGGTAGCGGCGGACGTTGAAGTCGAAGGACACTTCCTGCGTGTAGAGCGCGTAGAGCAGCGCGATCAGGGCGAAGGCGCCGGCCGCCGCATACAGCACGCGCACGAGCACGATCGAGCGCGGCGGATCGAGGACCGCGAACGCGGCCGGCACCGCGGCGATGACGAGGAACACGAGCCCGAAGAGCCAGCCGCGCTGGGCGATGGTCAGCACGCCGTCGCGCAGGCGCGCGCGCGAGCGGAAGGCGTTCTCGCCGAAGTCCGCGATGTCCGGCGCGCCGGGCGATCGCGACCGCGCCGGCCTCATCGTTCCGGCTCCGTCCGGCGCACGTTCGCCGCCCGCTCGGCCGCCGCGCAGACCGCGGCGGCATCCTCGTCGTGATGGCCCTGCGCGACCGCCGCGTAGTAGAGCTGCAGCGCCGCCTGGTAGATCGGAATCGGGCAGGCGAGCTCGGCGGCGTGCTCGGCGATGATCCGCGCGTCCTTCAGCGGGATCGAGAAGTTCATGCCCTCGTGGCGGTAGTCGTTGCGCGCCATCATCGCGCCGCGCACCTCGAACATCGCCGAGCTCGACGCCGATCCGCTGATCACCTCGTGGATGAGCCCGGGGTCGAGGCCCGACTTCATGCCGAGCGCCATGACCTCGGCGGCCACCGCGTTGTGCACCAGGTTCAGGATGTTGCCGACGAGCTTCATCTTCATCCCGCAGCCGAACTCGCCGACGTAGTGATGCTTGCGGGTGAACGCGGCGAGCACCGGCGCGACGCGGTCGCACGCCGCGCGGTCGCCGCTCGCGAACGCGGTGAGCTGCCTGCGCTGCGCCTGGATCCGGTTGCCGCTCACCGGGCAGTCGAGCATGACGCGGCCGGTCGCGGCGAGCGCCTCGCGCGCGCGCGCCTTGTCGCGCACCGGGAGCGTGCTGATCTCCAGCACGACGGCGCCGCCGTGCGCCGCCTTGTCGATGCCGGCCGGCCCGGACACGACGTCGTCGAGCGCCGCGACCGACGGCAGGCAGGTGACGACGAGCTCGCTTCGCTCCGCCGCCTCCCGCGGCGACGCGGCGCGGGCGAGCCCCAGGCCGGCGAGGGCGTCGATCTTCTCCGGCGCGGTGTCGTGGCCGACGACCGGATACCCATCCGCGAGCAGGTGCGGCACGATCGCCGAGCCGAGCACGCCGAGCCCGACGAAGCCGACCGGCAGCCGCTCCTCCGGCGGAGCCATGGTCAGCGCGCCTGCAACGCCGCCGCCGCGCCGGCGCGCGCCGGCGCCCGGGCGGCAGGCGCGGGCGCGGCGGGCGAAGACGGGACGGCCATCCCGCCGACGTCCTCGCGCAGCCAGTCGACGAACACCTCGGAGAGCAGCGAGCGCCGCTGCCCCGACGGGAACAGCAGCCCGTACTCGAGCCGCAGCGCCGGGCGGAACGGCCGCGCGACGAGCTGGTCGCCGAAGGTCGCCGCGATGAACGGGTGCACGATCGACACGCCCAGGCCGCGCGTGACCAGCGCGCAGGCCATCATCGAGGACTGCGCCTCGATCGCGAGCTTGCGCCTGACCCCGGCGCGCCCGAAGAGCTCGTCGGTGCGGAAGCGCAGCATCGTGCGCGGGTCGATCGAGATGAACGGCACGCCGGCGAGATCCTCGACCGCGATCTCCGCCCGCCCGGCGAGGGCGTCGCCCGGCGGCAGCACGCACACGGCGTCGATCGCGCAGAGCGGCTCGATGTCGATCGCCTCCTGGCCCACCGGCAGCGTCGCGAGCCCGAGGTCGAACCGGCCCTTGGCGATGCCCTCCTCCAGCTCGGCGCGGCCGCCGACGTCGATCGAGATCTTGACCTGGGCGTAGCGCCGCGTGACGCGGCGGATCGTGTCGGGCAGCAGGCCGAAGGCGAGCGCCGGCATCGAGATGATGCGCAGCGCCCCCGACCGCAGCGTGCGCACGTCGCGCGCGGTGGCACCGAGCTGGTCGACGCCGTTCAGGACGCGCTGCGCGACGTCGTAGACGTGCTGGCCCTCGGGCGTGAGCAGCAGCCGGCCGTGGCGCCGCTCGAACAGGCTCACGCCGAGCTCCGCCTCGAGCTGCATGATGAGGCGGCTCACCGCCGACTGGGTCAGGCCGAGCGCCTCGGCCGCGTGGGTGGTCGTGCCGCGCGCCACCACCGCGCGCATCGCCTCGAGCTGCCTCAGCTTCATCCTGCCCCCTCTTCCCGGCGCGGCATCCCTATGCGCGGCCATCATAGAGTTATCCGCCGGCCGAATTTTCTCTCATTATGCAATCGGCGTATAAGATCCGCCTGGCCGCCCGAGCGCCCCGCCAGAGGGTCCGCCGGCGCGCGCCGGACCGCCGTTGCCGGCGAATCGAGGAGGAGACCGCACGTGGAGAAGCCGCGCGATCGGCTGACGCGAGGCAAGGCCGGCGGCACGTCGTGGCGGAAGTGGAGCTTCAACCACGTCGCGGCGCTCGTCATCGGCGTCGTCGCCGCGGCGCTGCTCGCGACGCTGCCGCAGCACGTCGCGCGGCCCAAGGCGCTGCTCGGGCGCGTGCTGAGCGGGCTCGACCCGGCGCTCTTCCCCGAGGCGATCCTCTGGGCGCTGCTCGCGCTCGCAGTCGCCTACTTCCTGCTCGCCGGCCGGCTGCACGAGCTCAACCTCTTCCGCACCGTCGAGCCGCGCGGGTTCGTCAACGTCGGCGTGACGATCGCGGCCCTGATCGCGTACGCGATCGCGCTGCCGCACCTGGGCTTCGTCGCGACCGGCGCGATCCTGGTGATGGGGCTGGCCGCGTTCTACGGCAACCGCAACCACGCGCTCACCGTCGCGATCGGCGCGCTGGTGCCGGCCGCGATCTACCTCGGCTTCACGCGGCTCCTGCACGTGTCGCTGCCCGAGTTCCCGTTCCTGTAGCCCGGATCTCTCACGGAGCCGCCCCGAGCATCGCGGCAAGTCATGCATGGACAGAGGGATGAGCCTGCTTCGTAGTCACGCCGTGCGCCGGGCCGATCGGGCGCCGGCGTGCGCGCGGTCTCGATCCCCTGCGAGAAATCCGGGCTAGCGAGGACGCCGGCCGTGTGGGATTTCTTCGTGCAGGGCGTCGGGCTCGCGCTGCGGCTGGACACGTTCTTCATGATGTCCGCCGGCCTGCTGCTCGGCATCCTGGTCGGCGCGCTGCCCGGGTTCACGACCACGATGGCGCTCGCCATCCTGCTGCCGATCTCGTTCTTCCTCGACCCGCTGGTCGGCATCCCGTTCCTGATCGGCGTCACCAAGGGCGGCATCTTCGGCGGCAGCATCCCGGCGATCCTGGTGTCGATCCCGGGCACCGGCGCGTCGGTCGCGACCACCTTCGACGGCCCCGCGCTCACCAAGAAGGGCCAGTCGCGCAAGGCGATGGAGATGGCGCTCTACGCCTCGGTGTTCGGCGACACCGCGAGCGACGTCATCACGATGCTCTTCATCGCGCCGATCGCGCTCGTCGCGCTCAAGTTCGGCCCGCCGGAGCTCGGCGCGATCATCCTGTTGAGCCTGGTCGTGATCACCGCGAGCGCCACGGGCGTCTTCGTGAAGGGCCTGATCATGCTGGTGATCGGGCTCTTCTTCGGCCTGGTCGGGCAGGATCCGCTCGGCGGCGTGTCGCGCTTCACCTTCGGCCTCTTCGACCTGCGCTCGGGCATCCCGCTGCTGCCGATGCTGATCGGCGTGTTCGCGCTGCCCGAAGTGTTCGAGGCGATCGAGCGGAAGGGTGCGGCGTTCCTCGCCGGCCACGTGGCCGGCCGGCAGGGCGATCGGCTGACGCTCGCCGAGTTCAGGCGGTGCTTCCGCACGATTCTCCGCTCGACCGGAATCGGCGCGGCGATCGGCGCGATTCCCGGCATGGGGCAGGTGGTCGCGGCGATGGTCGGCTACACCGCGGCGAAGAACGCCTCGCCGCACCCCGAGCGCTTCGGCAAGGGCGAGCTCGAGGGCGTCGCCGCCGCCGAGGCCGCCAACAACGCCGTGAACGGCCCGACCATGGTGCCGCTGCTCACGCTCGGCATCCCCGGCGACAACGTCACCGCCATCCTGCTCGGCGCCTTCATCGCCCACGGGCTGCGCCCCGGCCCGCAGCTCTTCCAGGACCAGGGCGCGCTCGTCTTCGCGATCCTGGTCGCGATGGTGCTCGCCAACGCGATGTTCCTCGTGCTCGGCTACCTCACGATCCCGTTCTTCGCCAAGCTGGTGACGATCCGCAAATCGCTGCTGCTGCCGCTCACGGTGGTGTTCGCGCTGACCGGCGCGTACGTCTACCAGTCAAGCCCGTTCGATCTCCTGCTGATGGTGTTCTTCGGCGTGTTCGGCTACGTCGCGAAGAAGCTCCGCTTCGACGTCTCGCCGATGGTGATGGGCTTCATTCTCGGACCGGTGCTCGAGTATTCGCTCGGCCAGACGTTGAGCCTCGCGCAGGGCGACTTCCTGGGGTTCGTGTTCGTCGACCGGCCGATCGCCTCGGCGACGCTGCTCGCGACGCCGGTCGTCACCTACCTCCTGTGGCGCCGGGCGCTGCGGCTGCGCCGGGAGCAGGCCGCCCGCGCGGCCGCGGCGCCGGCGCACGAGCATTGAGCACCGGCACCCCGGCGGCGAACGGTATGAGAATACGGCATGGACTTACCCGCCCGCCGAATTTGCCGCGGCGCGGGCGCGCTTCTAACATGACCGTCGGGGCCGCGCGCCGCGGGCGCGGCCTCCGGCGACGCGGCTCGAACCCGGTCACCCCGACCGGACCCTGGAGGAGGAGAAAGCCATGAGAACCCGATCGACGGCAAGGCAGCTCTTCGGCCTCGCGCTGGCGTGCCTTCTGGCGCTGCCGCTCGCGCGCGCGGCGGACTATCCGGAGAAGCCGATCACGCTGATCATCCCGCTCGGCGCGGGCGGCTCGCACGACCTGAACGCGCGCGTCTTCACGAGCGTGATCCCGACCTACCTCGGCCAGCCGATGGTGGTGAAGCTGATGCCGGGCGCCGGCGGCCAGATCGGCACGGCAGCGGCGGCCAAGGCGGCCCCGGACGGCTACACGCTGATCTTCACGCACAACTACATCGACCAGCTGCAGCAGCACGTCGAGAAGCTGCCCTACGACCCGACCAAGGCGCTCGAGGCGATCGCGCAGATCAACTACGCGCCGGCCGCCATCGTCGTGCGCGCCGACAGCCGCTTCAAGACGCTGCAGGAGATGTTCGAGTGGGGCCGCAAGAACCCGGGCAAGCTCAAGTTCGGCCACAGCGGCAACTGGGGCGCCTTTATGGTGCCGGGGGCGCAGCTTCTCGGCGAGGCGGGCGTCGAGGCGACCTTCATCGCGCACAAGGGCGGCGGGCCGGTGATGCAGGCGCTGCTCGCGGGCGACATCGACTTCACCGGCGCGTTCCCGTCGGTGATCAGCGCGCAGGGCGACAAGATCCGGGTGCTCGCCACCGCGGGCGACAAGAGCCCGTACCCGGGCGTACCGACCTTCAAGGAGCTCGGCTTCACCTCCAACATCGGCCAGATGACGCGCGTCGTGCTGGCGCCGCGCGGCGTGCCCGAGGAGCGCAAGATGGTCCTGTGGGACGCGCTCGTCAAGCTGAACAAGGACAAGACCTACCTCAGCCTGATGAAGCAGCTCGGCGAGAACACCGAGCTCATGAGCGGGCCGGACTACGAGAAGCTCCGCGCGCAGCAGAAGGAGGCCTACAAGAAGCTCGTCGAGCAGCTGACGAAGTAGCGGTGGTGCAGCCGATACTCATCCGCTGCGGCGGCTACCAGCCGAGCGCCTCGATCCACAACCGCGCGGCCGAGGCGTTCGGCCGCGCGCTCGCGGCGCGCGTCGGCGGCGCCGCGCGCTTCGAGCTCGACGGCAACGTCGTCGCGTCCGGCCACGACGCCGCGGACCTGCTCGAGTGGGTGCGCACTGGGCGCATCGAGCTCTGCTACTTCTCCGCGAGCTATCTCGCCGCCGCCGTCCCCGAGCTCGCCGTGCTCGACCTGCCGTTCGCGATCGCGCGGCGCGAGCAGGCCTACGCCGCGCTCGACGGCGCGCTCGGCGCGCGCCTCGCCGAGGGTCTCGCGCGGGCGCGCGGCTACGCGGTGCTCGGCTGGTTCGACAACGGCTTTCGCCACCTCTCGAACCGCGTGCGGCCGATCCGCACGCCGGCCGACTGCCGCGGCCTGCGCATCCGGACGCTCGCGAGCGAGCAGCACGCGCGGGTGTTCCGCGCGCTCGGGATGGCGCCGGTCGCGCTCGACGCGGCCGCGCTCGTGCCGGCGGTGAGCACGGGCGCGGTCGACGCGCAGGACAACCCGCTCACGAACATCGTGAACTTCGGCATCCACGAGCACCACCGCCACGTCACGCTGTCGGGGCATTTCTGGGGCGCGGCGGCCTTCCTCTGCAACGGCGAGGCGCTCGGGCGCTGGCCGGGCGAGGTGCGCGATGCCGTGCGCGCGGCGGCGGCCGAGGCCGTCATCGAGCAGCGCCGCCTCGCGGCAGCCGAGGACCGGGCCGCGCTCGCGGCGCTGGAGGCCGCGGGCTGCGCGATCGTCCGGCTCGGCGCCGCGGAGCGCGCCGCGTTCGCCGCCGCGCTCGCGCCGGTGGCTGACGAGGCGCGCGCGGCGCTCGCCCCGGAGGTGCTCGACGCGCTCGACGGCGCGGCGAGCGTCGCGTCGTCATGAGCGGTCAACGGGCGCACGCCGGGCCGGTCCGCGTTCCGGCGGCCGCGCTGGAAGCGTTCGTTGCCCGCGCGCTCGGCGCGGCCGGACTCGGCGCGGCGGACGCCGCGCTCGTCGCGCGGCTGATGACCCGCGGCGACCTGGTCGGCGCCGACAACCACGGCGTGTTCCGGCTGCCGCAGTACGTCGAGCGAATCCGCGCCGGCGGCATCAACCTGCGGCCCGCGATCCGCGTCCTGCGCGAGTCGGCCGGCATGGCGCTCGTCGACGGCGACAACGCGATGGGGCACCTCGTGATGCACTACGCGACCGAGCTCGCGATCGCCAAGGCGGCGTCGAGCGGCGTCGCATGGGTCGGCGTGAGGAACAGCAACCACGCCGGACCGGCGTCGCTGTACGCGTCGATGCCGCTCGAGTGCGACATGATCGGCCTGTACATCGCGGTCGGCAACGCGAACCACATGGCGCCGTGGGGCGGCACCGAGCTCCTGCTCAGCACCAACCCGATCGCGGTGGCGGTGCCGGCGCTCGAGGAGCCGGCATTCGTGCTCGACATGGCGACCTCGGTCGCGGCCTACGGCAAGGTGAAGGGCGCGGCGAGCCGCGGCGAGACGATGCCCGAGGGCTGGATGATCGACCGCCACGGCCGGCCGATCACCGACCCGAACCGCTCGGCCGAGGGCTCGCTCGTGCCGATCGGCGGGCCGAAGGGCTATGGCCTCGCGCTCGCCTTCAGCCTGCTCGCCGGCGTGCTGAACGGCGCGCGCGTCGGGCGCGACACGGTCGACTTCAACGCCGACCAGGCGACGCCGACCAACACCGGGCAGCTCGTCGTCGCGATCTCGCTCGCGGCGTTCGGCGACGTGACCACGTTCAAGCGCAGCGTCGACCGCGTCATCCGCGACCTGCACGCCTCGCCGACGCTGCCGGGCTTCGACCGCGTGCGCGTCCCGGGCGAGCGCAGCCACGCGATCCGCGTCGAGCGCGAGCGCGACGGCGTGCCGCTGCATCCGGCGCTCCTCGCGCGACTGGACGCGCTGGCCGCCTCGCTCGGCGTGCCGGGCGTGCGCGCCGGCACCTGACTCCCGATCCACCGACCGACCGGAGGAACCCATGAAGCCCGTCAACGTCGCGATCGTCGGCACTGGCTGGTGCGGCGGCATCCGCGCCGAGGCCTGCGCGGCCTCGCCGCTCGTGGGCGACCTGCACCTCGCCGAGATCCGGCCCGAGCGCCTCGCCGAGGTGGCGCGGGCCACGAGCCCGAAGTCCACGACCGACGACTACCGCAGGCTGCTCGACGACGCGACGATCGACGCGGTGATCGTGTCGGCGACGCCCGAGTCGCTGCACTACCCGATGGCGCGCGACGCGCTCGCCGCGGGCAAGCACGTCTTCCTCGAGAAGCCGATCGCGCAGACGCTGGCCGAGGCCGACGAGCTGATCGGGCTCGCGCGGCGCGGCAGGCTCAAGTTCACGATCGGCTACTCGCAGCGCTTCAACCCGAAGTTCGCATACGTGCGCAAGAGCCTGCGCGACGGCACCATCGGCAGCCCGGTGAGCGCGCTGGTGAGCCGGCACATCACGCGCAACCTCGGCAAGAAGATCTCCGGCCGCACCAAGCTCTCGCCGGCGGCGATGGAGTCCACCCACGACCTCGACTTCGTGCTGTGGTGTCTCGAGCCGGCGAAGCCGGTGCGCGTGTATTCGCAGGTGAACTACGGCGCGATGCGCGCTGCCACCGGCGCGCCGATCCCCGACACGCAGTGGATCACGGTGACGATGGACTCGGGTCTCTCGTTCGTGGTCGGCGGCGGCTGGAGCCTGCCGCCGGGCTACCCCAACTTCTCGAGCACCTGGATCGAGATGATCGGCACCGAGGGTGCGCTGATCGTCGACAACAGCCACCGCGACGTGGTGCTGAACACGATGCAGGGCGGCATGGTGCTGCCGATGTCCAGCATGCCCGGCGAGCCGGTCGAGCACACCTACGCCGGCCCGATGGCGCCCGAGACGCTGCATTTCCTGGAAGCCGTGGCGTTCGACCGCCCGGTGCTGGTGACCGCCGAGCAGGCGCGGGTGGTGATGGAGGTCTACACCGCGGCCGACCTCTCCGCCGAGCGGAACGAGCCGGTGAGCTTGCCGCTGGCGGGGACGGCGAAATTGGCGGTCGCCGGAGCGTGAGGAAATGGTGAACGGTGAACGGTGAACGGTGAACGGTGAACGGTGAACGGTGAACGGTGAA
>JAHDYJ010000068.1 GCA_023383795.1 Burkholderiales bacterium
CACCTCGAGCAGCGCGCTCTGCACCTTGGCCGGCGCGCGGTTGATCTCGTCGGCGAGCAGCAGGTTGGTGAACACCGGGCCGAGCGAGGTGGCGAAGTCGCCGGTCTTCTGGTTGTAGATGCGCGTCCCCACGAGATCCGCGGGCACGAGGTCGGGCGTGAACTGGATGCGCTTGAACGCACCGCGCACCGTGCGCGCGAGCGTCTTCACGGTGAGCGTCTTGGCGAGGCCCGGGACGCCCTCGACCAGCAGGTGGCCCTGCGCGAGGATCGCGACGAGCACGCGCTCGAGGAAGTGGTCCTGGCCGACCACGACCTTCTTCACCTCGTAGAGGATGCGCTCCATCAGCGGAGCGGATTCGGCGCGGCCGGCTTCGATATTGTCCATGTCGGATGAGCTCAGTGGGGTTGTGGGAGGTCAGTCGGCCGTGCATGCGGCGGCAAGGCCGAGCGCGCGGGGCCTGCCCGTGCGGCGCATGCCTTCCTGCAAAGCCGAGTCCGGCGCCATGCCGCCCGCGACCGCGTCAGAACGGTGGCATGCCGGCGGCCGAGGCGGCGTTCTCGATCGGCACCGCGAAACCGATGCCGATGAACACGCGCTGCTCGGTCGGGTTCAGGATCGCGGTCACGATCCCGACGACCGCGCCGTCGAGCGTCACCAGCGGCCCGCCGGAGCTGCCGGGATTGGCCGCGGCATCGAACTGGATCAGGTTGGTCAGGACGCGCTTGCCTTCCTCGGAGCGGAACTCGCGGCGCAGGCCGGACACCACGCCGGAGGAGACCGACGGGCCGATCCCGAACGGGAAGCCGACGGCGACCACCTCGTCGCCGGGCGCGAGGTCGTGCGTCGAGCGCATCGTCGCGGGAACGAGGTCGTCCGGCACGGTCCGCGCCTGCAGCACGGCGAGATCGTGCTCCGGGCGCAGGCCGATCACGTCGGCGTCCGACTCCATGCCGTCGGCGAACACGACCTTCACGCGCTCGGCCCCGGCGACGACGTGCAGGTTGGTGAGGATGATGCCCTTGTCGACGATCACGACCCCCGAGCCGACGCCCTGCTCGATCTCGTCGGATTCGGCCGGGGCCCTGCTCGCGCCCTTGTCGGCGCCTTTGTTCGGACGCCGTTCGGCGCGCGGCTCCTTCGGGTCCTTGCGGTCGCCGCGCTTGTCGTCGGGCTTCGGCTTGCCGTCCGCCTTCGCCTCGTCGTCCGGCTTCTTGGAAGTGAGGCCGCGCACGCGCACCACCGAGGGACGGATCACCTCGTAGGCCTTCGCGGTGCGCGACGGCAGCGGTTGCGTCTCGAGCGTGCGCAGCACCGCCGCGTCGATGTCCTGCTGGGTGATCTCGCGCGGGGCAGTCGTGCGCGTCACCTGGGCGAATGCGAGCAGCAGGATCGCGGCGCCGCCAGCCGCGAGGAGGAGCGCGCGGCCGCGCGAGAGGCGCCGCCGCAGGGCGACGCCGGGCGGCGACGCCGGCCCGGACTCGGCGACCGGCGCCGCTGAGGCGGGGGCGCCCGTCTCGGACGCCGGGGGTTCGGTTGCGGGGCCGTCCGGCCGCGCGCGGGTGGAGCTGCTGTAGAGCGGCGCGCGCTTCTTCAATTGATGCTCATCCGGTTCACCTGCCGCGCCCAGCCGGCGCAATCGCTCCGCCCGGCCTCGAGTGGAGCGGAAACGGTATCACGTGGCGTGGCGCGGCGGAATAGTCGCGCGGCAGCCGATCCCTGCCCGCTGCCGGGAACCGCCCCGGTCCTGCCGACGTCCGCTCGCCCTGCCGTTTCGTGAGACTCGGCCGGCGCCGGTTGCGTTCCGCAGGCCGCCGCAAGTGGTTGATCGGGAACCACATGAGAGGCTCGGCCGGCGGCGGGCGGGGGCGCGCCTCGGGCCGCGGTAGACTGCGGTCGTCGAGGCGACGCGCGCACTTCGCCGATGCGTCGCCGCAGCCACAGAGACCGCCCGTCATGACCGATCCCGTCGCCATGCCCGCCGCTCCCGCGGCCCCCGAGCCGGTCGCCGTCTGGCACGCCGAGCACCGGAATTTCGCGCGGCTGCTGGACCTCGTCGAGCGCGAGCTCGCGGTGTTCCATTCCGGCGAGCGGCCCGACTACGAGCTCCTGCTCGACGTCGTCACCTACCTGCGGCACTTCCCGGACCTGGCGCACCATCCGCGCGAGGACGTGGCGTTCGCGCGGCTCGTCGACCGCGACCCCGCGCTCGCGCCGCTGGTGACGCGATTGCACCAGGAGCACCGGGTGATCGCCGCCGCCGGCGAGCGGCTGCGCGAGCTGCTCGAGGGCGTCCTCGCCGACGGCTCGTTCGTCGGGCGCGCGGAGCTCGAGGCGGCGTGCGCGACGTTCCTCGTGTACTACCGCCAGCACATCCAGACCGAGGAGCGGGACATCCTGCCGCGCGCGGCACGGCTGCTCGACGACGGCGACTGGAAGGCGGTGGCGGACGCGCACGCAGGCGCGCCGGATCCGCTGTTCGGCGGCGCCGTGGCGGATCGCTACCGCGAGCTGAGGCGCAAGATCGCCGTCGAGGCGGGGCCGTAGCCGCACGCGTTGCGGCGCGCGCCGCCGTGCGGCGCGCAGCGGGCCCGCCGTGAGCAACCCGGGCTAAGATTCACGCGCAACTTCCGCGCGAAGAGGCACTCGATGGGCAATCCGCGTACGGCGGCCGAACTCTGGGCGGACATCGGGCCGGCCTGCCGGATGGCGGAGGGGGCCGCCGTCGCGGCGCTCGCCGGGCGCGTCCGGCTCGACGCCGACGCGCGGGCGCGGATCGGAGCGCATGCGCTTGCGCTCGCGCGCGAGATCCGCCGGCAGGCGGCGGAGTCGGCGGGCGCCGAGGCGTTCCTGCGCAGGTTCGGCCTGTCGACGCCCGAGGGCATCGTGCTGATGTGCCTCGCAGAAGCGCTGCTCAGGATTCCCGACGCCGAGACCGCCGACGCCCTGATCCGTGACCGCCTGGGCGGCGTGCGGTGGGAGGCGGACGGCGAAGGCGGCTTCCTTGCGAACGCGGCGGTCTGGGGGCTGATGCTCACCGGCAAGCTGTCCGCCTGGCACGACGCGCGCAGCGGCGAAGCGGCCGATGTCGTGCGGCGGCTCGTCGCGCGTGCCGGAGAGCCTTTCGTGCGCGGGGCGATCCGCCAGGCGATGCGGATCATGGCCGAGCAGTTCATCGTCGGTGAGACGATCGGGGCGGCCGTCGCGCGCGCGGCGGAGCGCGAGGCGGCCGGCTACCGCTTCTCGTACGACATGCTGGGCGAGGCGGCGCGCACCGCGCGCGACGCCGACCGCTATCTCGTCGCGTACGAACAGGCGATCGACACGGTCGGGCGGAGCGCGCGGCCGGAGGCGCCGCTCGCCGCGCGGCCGGGCGTCTCGATCAAGCTCTCGGCGCTGCATCCGCGCTACGAGGCGGCCAAGCGTGAGCGTGTGCACGACGAGCTCGGCCCGCGGCTCGCGAGCCTCGCGCGGCGCGCCGCGCAGGCGGGGATCCCGATCACGATCGACGCGGAGGAGGCCGACCGCCTGGTGCTGTCGCTCGAGCTCTTCGAGCGGCTCGCGCGCGACGCGTCGCTCGCCGGCTGGGACGGGCTCGGCCTCGCCGTGCAGGCCTACCAGCGGCGCGCGGTCGCCGTGTGCGAATGGCTCGCCGCGCTCGCCCGCGACGCCGGCCGCCGCATCATGGTGCGCCTCGTGAAGGGCGCCTACTGGGACACCGAGATCAAGCACGCGCAGGTGCTGGGCCTGGACGACTATCCGGTGTTCACCCGCAAGAGCGCGACCGACCTCTCGTACGCGGCGTGCGCGCAGGTGCTGCTCGACGCCGGCCCGCGGCTGTTCGCGCAGTTCGCCACGCACAACAGCCACACGACGGCGCTGGTGCTCGAGTGCGCGCGCGGGCGGCGCGATTTCGAGTTCCAGAAGCTGCACGGCATGGGCGACGCGCTCTACGAGGCGCTGCGAGCGGAGGCGCACGGGGCGGACGCGCTCGTGCCGTGCCGCGTCTACGCGCCGGTCGGCAGCCACCGCGACCTCTTGCCCTATCTCGTGCGGCGCCTGCTCGAGAACGGCGCCAACAGCTCGTTCGTGCACCAGGTCGGCGATCCTGCGGTGCCGCTCGAGCGGCTGGTCGCCGACCCGCTGGCGGCGCTGCCCGTGCCGTACGCGCCGCACCCGCGCATCCCGCTGCCGCGCAACGTGCTGCCGGATCGGCCGAGCGCGCGCGGTCTCGACCTCGCCGACCAGGCGGTGCTCGACCGGCTGGCGCAGCGCGTGCGTCAGGATCGCGTGGACGCCGCGCGCGCGGCGAGCGGCGCCGAGGAGGCGCGGCGCAGCGTGACCGAGCCCGCCGACCGCCGGCGCCGCGTCGGGTCGGTGCGCGAGGCGTCCGCCGCCGACGTGGATGCCACCGTGCGCGCGGCCGCGGGCGCGTGGCGCGCCTGGGACGCGCTGCCGGTCGGCGCGCGCGCCGATGCGCTCGAGCGCACCGCCGCGCTGCTCGAGGCGCACATGGACGAGCTCGTCTCGCTCTGCGTTCGCGAGGCGGGCAAGACCCTGCCCGACGCGGTGGCCGAGGTGCGCGAGGCGGCGGACTTCTGCCGGTACTACGCCCGCCGGGCGCGCGCCGACTTCGCGCCCGCGCCGTTGCCGGGCCCGACGGGCGAGTCGAACCGGCTCGAGCTCGGCGGCCGCGGCGTGCTCGCGTGCATCAGCCCGTGGAATTTCCCCCTCGCCATCTTCTGCGGGCAGGTGAGCGCCGCGCTCGCCGCGGGCAACGCGGTGGTGGCGAAACCGGCGGATCAGACCCCGCTCGCGGCGGCGCGCGCCGTCGCGCTGATGCACGAGGCCGGCGTCGCCCGCGAGGCGCTGCAGCTTCTCGCCGGAACCGGCGAGGCGGTCGGGGCCCCGCTCGTGCGCCACCCGTTGGTGGCCGGCGTCCTCTTCACCGGTTCGTACGAGACCGCGGTCGCGATCAACCGCGCGCTCGCGGCGCGCGAGGGACCGATCGTTCCGCTGGTGGCCGAGACCGGCGGGCTGAACGCGATGGTCGTGGATTCCTCGGCTCTGGCGGAGCAGGTCGTCGGCGACGCGCTCGCGTCGGCGTTCCAGAGCGCGGGCCAGCGCTGCTCGGCGCTGCGGGTGCTCGCCGTGCAGGACGACGCCGCGCCGCGCATCGTCGACATGCTCGCCGGCGCGATGGCCGAGCTCGCGATCGGCGACCCGGGGCTGCCGGGGACCGACGTCGGCCCGGTCATCGACGCGCAGGCGCAGGCGGCGCTCGCCGGGCACGTCGCGGGCCTGCGCGCGCGCGGCCGCGTGATCATGGCGGCGCCGCTCCCGGCGGCGGCCCAGCACGGGAGCTTCGTCGCGCCGATCGCGGTCGAGATCGGCCTCGACGACCTGCCGCAACGCGAGGTCTTCGGTCCGGTGCTGCACGTGGTGCGCTGGCGCGCGAGCGAGCTCGAGCGGACCCTCGACGCGGTCGCCGCGACCGGCTACGGGCTCACGCTCGGCGTGCACAGCCGGATCGAGCGCCTCGTCGAGCGGGTGCGCGCGCGCCTGCGCGTCGGCAACACCTACGTGAACCGCAACATGATCGGCGCCGTGGTCGGCGTGCAGCCGTTCGGCGGCGAGGGCCTCTCGGGCACCGGCCCGAAGGCGGGCGGACCGAACTACCTGCGGCGGCTCGCGATCGAGCGGACGCTCACCGTCAACACCGCCGCGCTCGGCGGCAACGCCGCGTTGCTTGCGCAGGCCGGCGAGGAGGGCGGCTGAGGCTCAGGCCGTGCCGATCCGGAGCACCGGCTTGATGGTGCGGCCGGCCAGCATGTCGGCGACCGCCTCGTTGATCGCCGCGAAGTCGTAGTGGCGCACGAGCCGGTCGACCGGCAGCCTGCCGCTGCGGAAGAGCTCGACCAGGTGAGGCAGGAACGTCTTCACGTCGCTGTCGCCCTGGATGCACCCGCGCACGGCGCGCCCGTACTGGATCGTGCGCATCTCGAGCGCCGCGGTGACGCCCGGGCGCGCGCTGCCGACCAGGCAGCAGGTGCCGAGCGGCGCGAGCGCGTCCACGGCGGCGCGCAGCGCCTCGGGCGTGCCGGCCGCCTCGAGGCTGAACTTCACGCCGCGGCCGGCGGCGATCCGGCGCACCTCGGCGGCGGCATCGCCGCCGGCGGCGCTCACCGCGTGCGTCGCGCCGAGCTCGCGCGCAAGCGCGAGCCGGCCGTCGAACACGTCGACCGCGATGACGGGATCGCAGCCGCGCAGCTTCGCCGCCATCAGGCCGGCCATGCCGACCGAGCCGACGCCGAATACCGCGAACGCATCGCCCGGCTGCGGCCGCAGGATGTTGAACACCGCGCCCGCGCCGGTGTTGACGCCGCACGGAAACGCCGCCAGCACGTCGAGCGGCGCATCCGCCGGCACCTTGATCACGTTGCGCTCGCTCGCGAGCGAGTGCGTCGCGAACGACGACTGCTGGAAGAACGAGGCGGCGATCGGCGTCGCGCCGCGAGTGAGCGCCGAGGAGCCGTCGAGGCGGCGCCCGCTCTGCTTGATCCGCTGCGAGTTGTAGCAGTAGGTCTCGAGGCCCTGGCGGCAGTTCGGGCACTCGCCGCACGACGGGTTGGCCATGATGACGTGATCGCCCGGCGCGACGCCGCTGACCGCCGACCCCACGCGCTCGACGACGCCGGCGCCCTCGTGCCCGTACACCGCCGGCCACTCGAGCGGAAAGTAGCCGTCGCGCGCGTGGACGTCGGTCTGGCAGATGCCGCTCGCGACGGTGCGCACGACGACCTCGTGCGGGCCCGGATCGGCGAGCTCCAGGGTCTCCAGCGCCCAGCGGCCCGACCGCTCCGGCATGACGGCAGCAGTGACTTTCATGCGTGCCTCCCTCGACGCCTCTCTCGAGCGCTGCCGGCGCGCCCGGCCGGCGATCCGCGCAATCCGACCGCGCGCCCGGCGGCGGCCGGGTGCATCATTGCATCGGGTCGGCCGAAAATCCAGGGGGGTGCAAGATGGCCAGGATCTGGGCGGTGATCGCGATCGCGCTCGCCGCGGCGGGCGTGGCGCTGTACGTCGCCTACTTCCAGCCGCAGGAGGTCGCGCTCGAGGCGCTGCGCGGGCAGGTCGCGAACCAGGAGCGCGAGATCGCGCTGCTCGAGAAGCGGGCCGCGAACATCGCGGCCGAGCGCGACGGGGTGCGCACCGAGGCGGGGGGCTTGCGCGAGCAGCTCGCCGCGAAGGAGCGCGAGCTCGCCGAGCTGCAGACGCGCGTCGCGGATCTCGAGTCGGTGCGCGGCGAGCTGCAGCGGGCGAGCGGCGAGCTCAAGCAGCAGGTCGCGGCGAAGGAGAGGGAGCTCGCCGCGCTGCGCGAGACGCAGGACGAGCTGGTCGACGGCCTCAAGAAGGAGATCGCCGACCGCCAGGTGCAGGTGCAGCGCATCCGCGATCGGCTGCGCGTCGAGCTGGTCGACGAGATCCTGTTCGACTCGGGCGAGGCCGAGATCAAGACCGCGGGCCTGGAGGTGCTGCGGCGGGTCGGCGCGATCCTGAAGAAGGTCGAGCACCGGCGCATCGAGGTGCAGGGCCACACCGACAACGTCCCGATCAAGGGCGCGCTCGCCAAGCGCTTCCCGACCAACTGGGAGCTTTCCGCCGCGCGCGCGACCAACGTCGCCCGGTTCCTGCAGGACGAGGCCGGCATCGCGCCGGCGCGCCTGTCGGCGACCGCGGTGTCGGAGTACCGGCCGCGGGCGTCGAACGACAGCGACGACGGGCGGCGGCGCAATCGCCGCATCGAGATCCTGCTCGGTCCGCTCGAGCCGGCCGCGGACCGCTGATCTCACCGCGCGCACGCGCGCGGCGGCGAGTCACGACCCGCGGACGATCACGATCCGGTTCTGCACCGACTTCACGCACGGCATGCCGGAGGCGACCTGCGCGGCCTTCGCGCGGCTGGCCTCGGTGTCGGCCGAGCCGAAGAGCGTCACCGCGCCGGCCGCGGCGGTCACGTCGACCGCGAGCGCGCCGAACGAGGCGTCGGTGTCGAGGGTGGACTTGATGCGCTCGGCGAGCGTGGCGTCGGCGCACGGGTCGGCCGCCGCCGTGTCCCTGCCGCCGCCGGGTGGCGTCGCCTGCACCGGCGGGGCGGGTGGGGACTCGGGCGGCTTGGCGGCCGGCTGCGCGACCGGCGGGGTCGCCGGCTTGGCGACCTCGCCGCCCGACGGTGCGTCGCCGCAGGCGGCGATGCCGAGCGCGAGCGCACTGATCGCGGCGGCCCGCAAGAGCCGCGCGAGACGGATGGGTCGATTCGCTCTCATGGCGCTCCTCTCCGGCCGGAGTGGTCCCCGGCCGCATTGTGCAGCATTCGCCCGGCGCCCGGGAAACCGGTTCCGCGGCACGGGCGGCGCCAAGGGACGCTAGAATCGACGCACGTGGCGCGCTGCTTCGCGCCGTGATTCCCGCAGAGAGAGCACGCACGCATGACCACCGACAGCGAGGACAAGCCGGCCCGGCCGGGCGAGGGCACGTCCAGGGAAGTCGATCTCGGAGAGGTGTCGCGGCTGGTCGAGGCGCTGGAGCGCGATCTCGATCAGGTGCGCGCCGGCACGGGCGGCGTCGAGACGCTGCGCGGCGAGGTCGAGCGGCTGCGCGCCGCGCTGCAGTCGCCGGAGCGCGCCGAGCCGGGCGTGGAGGCCGGTCTCGACCGGATTCGCGCGCTCCTGCACCGGGCCGGCGACGAGCTGCTCGAGGACGCGGTCAAGGCGAGCGAGTACATCACCCGCATCGGGCGGATGCTGGGTCTCTAGAGCCCGAGATTCGAATGCCCATGCGCCCGCGGTGAAGAAAAAGGGGCAAGCCCAGGGCGAGCCCCGTGTCGGCGCGGCGCTCCCGCCGCGTAAGGATCAGCGGCGCGGCTCTGCCGCCGCCTGAGCGCACGCGCTGCCCGTGCTCCGGACGCCCAGCTTGCGCAGCACGACCTCGGGCGGGCAGAAGCCGGTGAACCCGCTCTGCAGCAGGTTGAACCCGGCGAACGCGGTGAGCCACAGCCAGTACGGGCTGTGGAAGTGCGCGAGCGCGACCGAGGCGAGGACGACCGCGCCGGCGAAGATGCGGATGATGCGTTCACTGTTCATGTGCGGGGCTCCTGTCTGGGATCACTGAAGATGGGGGCTGACGAACTGCTCGAGCATCGCCTTCGCCAGCGCGCCCATCGCGACGTCGACCGGCTTGCCGCCGCGGAACAGCATCAGCGTCGGGATCGAGCGGATCTGGAACTGCGAGGCGAGCTGGCGTTCCTCGTCGACGTTCACCTTGACGACCTTGAGCTTGCCGGACTGCTCGGCGGCCAGCGCCTCGAGCGCCGGCGCCACCGCGCGGCACGGGCCGCACCATGCGGCCCAGAAGTCCACCAGCACCGGCGTCGGCGACTGCAGCACCTTCGCGCCGAAATCGGCCTGGGTTGCGTGTTCGACTGACATGAGGACGTGACCTCCGTGGGTTGAATTCGATTGCCTCGGAGATGGAGCGTAGTCGGGATCCCCTCAAGCGCTCAGGGACTTGAGTCACACAGGGCGGGCCGCGGGGCGCCGAGTCGCCGCGGCACGGCGCCGGAGCGTCAGGCGGGCGTCAGCCGGCCGCGTGATCCTTGCCACGGCGCCCGGTTCGTCGGGGCATCAAGCGGTTGGGGGGTGGTACACTAAAGGGGCTTTTCGAGCGATCACGCTTTCTGCCGGATCACGCAGCGCCCGGACCAGCCTTGAACGCAACGGACGACCCCGAGCCGCGGCGCGCGCTCTCCGCGCGCCGCGGATAGCCGGCAGAAGAAGAACGAGGAGACACGCGCGGTGCAGCCCACCGACATCAGGAACCCCGACTACTTCCACAAGGTGGTCGACTGTCAGTGGGCCTGTCCGTCGCACACCCCGGTTCCCGAGTACATCCGCCTGATCGCCGCGGGGCGGTACACCGACTCGTACATGGTCAACTGGCGCTCGAACGTGTTCCCGGGGATCCTCGGTCGCACCTGCGACCGCCCGTGCGAGCCGGCGTGCCGGCGCGTGCGCGTCGAGAAGGAGGCGGTCGCGATTTGCCGGCTGAAGCGGGTCGCCGCGGACTTCAAGGACGACATCCGGGCGCGGCTGCCGGCGATCCCGGCGAAGAAGAACGGCAAGCGCGTCGCGTGCATCGGCGCCGGGCCGGCCTCGCTCACGGTCGCCCGCGACCTCATGCCGCTCGGCTACCACGTCGTCCTCTACGACCAGGATCCGTTCGCCGGCGGCATGATCCGCACGCAGATCCCGCGGTTCCGGCTGCCCGAGTCGGTGATCGACGAGGAGGTCGGCTACATCCTCGACATGGGCGTGGAGACGCGCTTCGGCCAGCGGATCGAATCGCTGAAGGCGGTGCTCGCCGAGGGCTACGACGCGGTCTTCGTCGGCTGCGGCGCGCCGCGCGGCAAGGACCTCGACGTGCCCGGACGCCAGGAGGCCGCGGCGCGCATTCACATCGGCATCGACTGGCTCTCGAGCGTGTCGTTCGGGCACGTCTCGTCGATCGGCAAGCGCGTCATCGTGCTCGGCGGCGGCAACACGGCGATGGACTGCTGCCGCACCGCGCGCCGCCTCGGCGGCGAGGACGTCAAGGTGATCGTCCGCTCCGGCTTCGAGGAGATGAAGGCCTCGCCGTGGGAGAAGGAAGACGCCATCGCCGAGGACATCCCGATCCTGAACTACCTGGTGCCGAAGTCGTTCAGCCACCACGACGGCAAGCTGACCGGCGCGTGGTTCGAGAAGGTGCGCGCCGAGTTCGACGCCAAGGGCCGTCGCAAGCTGGTGCCGACCGGCGAGCCGGACCAGCACTTCGAGTGCGACGACGTGCTGGTCGCGATCGGCCAGGAGAACGCGTTCCCGTGGATCGAGCGCGACGCCGGCGTCCAGTTCGACAAGTGGGGCCTGCCGGTGCTCGACGAGCAGACGTTCCAGTCGACCCACCCGAAGGTGTTCTTCGGCGGCGACGCGGCGTTCGGGCCGAAGAACATCATCTGGGCGGTCGCGCACGGCCACGACGCCGCGATCTCGATCGACAAGCTCTGCAACGGCGAGGACGTCGGCGAGCGGCCGCCGCCGATGGTGAACCTCGTCAGCCAGAAGATGGGCATTCACGAGTGGAGCTACGACAACGAGATCTCCACCGAGAAGCGCTACAAGGTGCACCACGCCGAGAAGCGCGTGGCGCTGAAGGACATCAAGGTCGAGGTCGAGCTCGGATTCGACCGCAAGCGCGCGTACCTCGAGGCGCAGCGCTGCCTGAACTGCGACGTGCAGACCGTGTTCGTGACGAAGCTGTGCATCGAGTGCGACGCCTGCGTCGACATCTGCCCGATGGACTGCATCAACTTCACCGCGAACGGCGAGGAGGACGAGCTGCGCCAGCGCCTGATCGCGCCGGCGCTCAATCCGACCCAGGACCTCTACGTCTCGGGCGCGCTGAAGACCGGGCGGGTGATGGTGAAGGACGAGGACGTCTGCCTGCACTGCGGGCTGTGCGCGGAGCGCTGCCCGACGGGCGCCTGGGACATGCAGAAATTCCTGATCGACATGACTCACGCGGGGCCGGCATGCCGCAGCCGAAAGCGATCGCCAGCGTTAACGACTTCGTAGTCAAGTTCGCCAACGTCAACGGCTCGGGCTCGGCGTCGGCGAACGGGCTGTTCGCGCGCGCGATCATGCGCATGGGCATCCCGGTCGCGTGCCGCAACATCTTCCCGTCGAACATCCAGGGCCTGCCGACCTGGTACGAGGTGCGCGTGTGCGAGGCGGGCTGGCTCGGCCGGCGCGGCGGCGTCGACCTGATGGTCGCGATGAACCCGCAGACCTGGGACAAGGACGTCGCCTCGATCGACCCCGGCGGCTACCTGTTCTACGACTCGTCGCGGCCGCTGCCGGCCTCGAAGTTCCGCGACGACGTCAACGTGATCGGCATGCCGATCACCGAGATCTGCAACAAGGCCTACACCGATGCGCGCCAGAAGCAGCTCTTCAAGAACATCATCTACGTCGGCGCGCTCTCGGCGCTGCTCGGCATCGACCCGATCGAGGTCGAGAAGCTGATCGGCGAGGAGTTCCGCTCGAAAGAGAAGCTGATCGTGCCGAACGTCAAGGCCTTCCTGCTCGGCCGCGAGTGGGCGGAGGCGAACCTGCGCGGGGCGCCGATGGGCCTCAGGCTGCAGCGCGCCGACAAGGTCAAGGACCGCATCTTCATCGAGGGCAACAGCGCGGCGGCGCTCGGCGCGGTGTACGGCGGCGCGACGGTGTGCGCGTGGTACCCGATCACGCCGTCGACCTCGCTCGCCGAGGCCTTCATGCGCCACTGCAGGAAGCTGCGGACCGACCCGCAGAGCGGCAGGGCGCGCCACGCGATCGTCCAGGCCGAAGACGAGCTCGCCTCGATCGGGCTCGTGATCGGGGCCGGCTGGAACGGCGCGCGCGCGTTCACCTGCACCTCCGGGCCCGGCATCTCGCTGATGCAGGAGTTCCTCGGCCTCGCGTACTTCGCCGAGATCCCCGCGGTCGTGTTCGACGTGCAGCGCGGCGGGCCTTCCACCGGCATGCCGACGCGCACCCAGCAGTCCGACCTGCTGTCGTGCGCGTACGCGTCGCACGGCGACACCAAGCACGTGCTGCTGTTTCCGGAGGACCCGCACGAGTGCTTCGAGATGGGCGCGACCGCGTTCGATCTCGCCGACCGGCTGCAGACGCCGGTCTTCGTGATGCTCGACCTCGACATCGGCATGAACGACTGGCTGTGCGAGCCGCTGAGCTGGGACGACTCGCGCCGCATGGACCGCGGCAAGGTGATGACGCGCGAGGCGCTCGAGGCCGGAAAGGAATTCGGGCGCTACCTCGACGTCGACGGCGACGGCATCCCGTACCGGACCTATCCGGGCACGCACCCGGCGCGCGGCGCCTACTTCACGCGCGGCACCACCAAGGACCGCTACGCGCGCTACAGCGAGGAGGGCCCGGTCTACGTCGACAACATGCAGCGCCTGCTGCAGAAATTCGAGACCGCGAAGGAGATCGTGCCGCGGCCGGTGCGCGCCGACGCCGGGCGCAAGACGCAGTTCGGCGTGATCTACTTCGGCTCGAGCAGCGCGCCGATGGGCGAGGCGCTCGAGGCGCTGCGTGCGGAGGGCATCCACCTCGACACGCTGCGCGTGCGCGCGTTCCCGTTCCACGACGACGTGAGCGAGTTCATCGCCGACCACGGCCAGGTGTTCGTGGTCGAGCAGAACCGCGACGGCCAGCTCCGCATGATGCTGGTGAACGAGTGCGGCGTCGACCCGACCAAGCTGATCTCGGTGCTGAACTACGACGGCACGCCGATCACCGCCCGCTTCATCACGCGCGAGATCGCGGAGAAGGTCGGCGTGCTGAACCCGGTCCCGCTCAAGAAGCGTGTCGCGCGGTGAGGGCGCGAATCGCAAGCCGCCCGTCGTGAGATTCCGGCCGCAGCGCCCGTCACCCGCCACCCGTCACCCGCCACCCGTCACCCGTCACCCGTCACCCGCCCCATGACCTATCTCGCGAAGCCTAAACTGCACCACCCGCGGCTGCCGGCGAACAAGCTCGGCTACACGCGGCGCGACTACGAGGGCACGGTCTCGACGCTGTGCGCCGGCTGCGGCCACGATTCGATCAGCGCCGCGATCGTGCAGGCCTGCTTCGAGCTCGACCTGCCGCCGCACCGCATCGCCAAGCTCTCCGGCATCGGCTGCTCGTCGAAGACGCCGACCTACTTCCTCGGCAACTCGCACGGCTTCAACAGCGTGCACGGCCGCATGCCGTCGGTGCTGACCGGCGCCAACCTCGCCAACCGCGAGCTGATCTACATGGGTGTCTCCGGCGACGGCGACTCGGCCTCGATCGGGCTCGGCCAGTTCGCGCACGCGATCCGGCGTGCCGTGAACATGGTGTACGTCGTGATGAACAACGGCGTCTACGGCCTCACCAAGGGACAGTTCTCCGCCACCGCGGACAAGGGCTCGAAGTCCAAGCGCGGCGCGGTGAACACCGACGCGGCGATCGATCTCGTGGGCATGGCGCTGCAGCTCGGGGCGAGCTTCGTCGCGCGCAGCTTCTCCGGCGACAAGGCGCAGCTCGTGCCGCTCCTGAAGGCGGCGATCCTGCACCGCGGCGCGGCGTTCATCGACGTGATCAGCCCGTGCGTGGCGTTCAACAACCACGAGGGCTCGACCAAGAGCTTCGACTACGTGCGCAGCCACAACGAGGCGGTGAACCGGCTCGACTTCATGGTCGAGCGCACGCCGATCACCGCCGACTACGCGCCCGGCACGGTGCGCGAGGTCGTGCAGCACGACGGCTCGACCCTGATGCTGCGCAAGCTCGCCGAGGACTACGATCCGTCCGACCGGATCAAGGCGATGACCTACCTCGCCGAGCGGCAGGCGGCCGGCGAGGTGGTGACCGGCCTGCTGTACGTCGATCCGCAGGCGGGCGACCTGCACGAGAGCCTGAACACCGTCGAGCAGCCCCTGAACGCGCTCGGCGACGCCGAGCTCGTGCCTGGCGCGGCGGCGCTCGAGAGCATCAACGCAAGCTTGCGGTAGGGGCAAACCCGCCCGCGCTGCGCGGCGCTCGGGCTTCGCGTCGAGCGCGCGAGCGCGCTGATGTCCTGCGCGCTCCGCCGCCGGGCCTCTCGTCGCGGCGGCGCCGGAAGCAGGAGGAGACAGACATGGAGATCCCGGGGCTGATCGTCCCGCCGCTCACTCCGTTCACCCGAGACCTCGCGGTCGACGACGCTGCGCTCAGGCGCTGCATCGACTACGTCGTGAAGGACTGCCGCGCGTCCGCGGTGTCGGCTGCCGGCGTCGAGACTCAGGAGTACCACTACCTGTCGCACGAGCAGCGCAAGGAGCTCATCCGGCGCACCGTCGAGCTGGTCGACGGGCGCTGCCCGACGATCGTCGGCGTATCGCATCCGTCGTTCAGGACCACGATCGAGCTCGCCGGGCTCGCGGCGGATCTCGGCGCGATGGCCATACAGGTGCTCGCGCCGCTGCGGCCGTTCGGCGGGCCGCCTTCGCTCAAGGATCTCGTGGCCTACTACGAAGCGATCGCGCGCGAGACCGCCCTGCCGATCCTGCTCTACCTGAACCCCGGCCCGGGGGCCGACGTGCCACCGGATTGGACCGTCGAGCTGGCGAAGATGGACCGGGTGAAGTACGTCAAGGAGAGCTCGCGCGACCTGTCGCGCGTCGGGCGGCTGATCGTGGAGATCGACCGCGCCGGACACGCGCGGTACTTCACGACGATGCAGATGCTGCTGATCACGCTCGAGCTCGGCGGATCGGGCGCGACGATGCCGCCGCCGGGCGCGAAGATCGCGCGCCGGATCCTCGATGCGTTCAACGCCGGCGACCGGGCGCGGGCGGCGGCGGTGCAGCTCGACTTCGCGCTGTTCCCGGCCAAATGGATGGCGAAGGGCCTCGCCCCGGTGATGAAGGCGGCGATGGAGATCGCAGGGTGCCCGCTCGGCGATCCGTATCCGCCCTACCAGCCGCTGACGGGCGACGAGACGGCGGCGCTCGCCGAGCAGCTGAGGAAGACCAGCCTCTTCGACTGAAAGGCCCAGCCATGCTGACGATCAAGCGACTCTCCGTCGAGGACGCGCTGATCCTGATCGACGGCGCCGAGCGCAAGTCGGTCGAGATCGGCGTCCCGCAATGCATCGCAGTCGCCGATGAATCCGGGAATCTGATCGCGTTCAAGCGCATGGACGGCGGCAAGGTGACGTCGATCTCGATCGCGATCGACAAGGCGTTCACCGGCGCCGGGGCCAAGCGGCCGACGCACGTCTACAACGAGCTTTGCCAGCCCGGGAAGCCGACCTTCGGCATCCACGTCACGAACGGCGGCCGCTTCAGCATCATCGGTGGCGGCCTGCCGGTCGTCGTCGACGGCGATATCGTCGGCGGCATCGGCGTCTCTTCGGGGACCGCCGAGCAGGACGTCGTCTGCGCCCAGGCCGGCGTGGATCATTTCCTTGCCGCGATCGGAAAGGCATCGCCCGCCGGGTAGGCCGGCGTCGGCCGTGCGATCGGCGGCCGCCGGCGGCCGGTGCGGACTCGTGCATGCGAGCCCTCGCGATCGCGGCACGCTCCTGCGCGCGGGCGACGGCGCAGCAGCGCGCCGGCGCGCTCCGCGAGACTGGGTTCGCTCCGTGCGCGCCCGCGGCAGCGCGAACGGCTGGTGCCGGGCTAGAACCCCAGCAGTTCCAGCTCCCGCCGCAACGCGTCCCGCTCGGCGCCGCCGGACAGCGGATAGATGCCCAGCCACTCGCGGGCCGCGAAATCCGGCCGTAACGCACGGATCTCGTCGGTGTGCCACAGGGCGGTCTCGCGATCGCCGCTGCGGGCCGCGACCACCGCCATGAACAGGTGCGCCTCCACGTGGGCAGGGTTCCTGTTTATCGCCTCGAGCAGGTTCACGCGCGCTTGCTCCAAATCGCCGAGGAAGTAGTACGCCCGTCCTAGCAACAGGTGGTAGGTCGCCCCGGGGTTGGGCGTGAGACGCATCCCCGCGCGCAGGAGCGTGATGCCGTCGGCCGGACGCCCGAGGTCGGTATAGATGTCTCCCATCAGCCCGTACGCATCGCCGTACGAGGGGTTCAACCGTAGGGCCTCCTTGAGCAGCTGCAGCGCGGCCGGGTATTCGCGGCGATGCCATTGCACGTACGCGAGCACCCAGAGAGTCTCCACGCTCTCCGGCGCCATCCGGTGCGCAGACTCCGCCAGCTCCTGCGCCTTCGCCAGCGCCCGTCGTCCGTCGCTCGCCCACTGATGCCGAAAGGACATCGCGTGCGTCATCGCCACGCCCGCGTAGGCCCGGGCAAACGCCGGATCGAGACCGATAGCGCGCCAGTAGAGCTCGCTTGCCGCCGCATTCTGCCCCTTCTCGCGCGCGCCGAACGCGAGTTGAGCGCGATGGAAGAGCTCGTAGGCCTCCAGATTGCGGGTGTAGCGACGCGCGGCGCGCCAGCGGTCGGCCTCGTTCACGCGGACCGGCAGGACGGCGAGGATCCGCGTCACGAGATCGTCCTGCATCGCGAACACGTCGCCCGCCGGCCGCTCGAAGCGCTCCGACCAGAGTTGGCGGCCGGACTGGGCGTCGGCGAGCCGCATGTTCACCCGCAGTCGCTCCGCGTCTCCCTGCACGCTGCCGGAGACGACGTACCGGGCGGGGAAAGCCGCCGCGGCCGCGCGTCCCGCCTCGATTCGGGACCGGCCCGGCTCGCGCAGAACGGTAAGCCCAGGCGCGTTCGACAGGTCGGTGGTCAGGTCGGTGGCAAGACCGCGCGCGAGCACCGCGAGCCGCGGATCGTCGCCGATGACTTCGAGCGGGGTGACGACGATCGCCGGCTGAGCGGCGAGCTGCGACAAGTCGGCCGGCAGGGTCGAGAGGACGTCGGGCAGCGCCGCGTCGCGCCGGTACGCCCCGGCGACGAGCCAGGCGAGCGCGATCGCGCCGGCCGCAACGAGTGCCGTCAGGCTTGCGATCCACGGCGCGCGGCGGCGACGCGCCGGCGGCCGTGCGCCGGCCGCAGCGGCCTCCGCGGCGACGGGCGCCTGCGCGCCCGGAACGATGGCCACAGGCGCAATCAGCCGGTAGCCGCGCTTGGGGATCGTCTCGATGAAAGCGGGCTCGTCGGCGGTATCGCCGAGCGCCCGGCGCAGCTTGATGACGGCCTGGGTCAGGGCATCGTCCCCGACCACGACGCCCGGCCAGACCGCGGCGAGGAGGGCGTCGCGGGTCACGACCTCACCCGGCCGCTCGGCGAGGTAGGCGAGCAGCTCCATCGCCTTGGGCTCGAGCCGGACGCACTCGTTCCCTCGGCGCACCCGATTGAGCATCCGGTCGATCGTCCACGGCCCGACCCGCAGACCGCCGTGGCCCCGACGGCCGATCCAGGCGAGATCACTGGCCATCCCGACGTCCCGTGCCCTTTGGTGAGGCGTTGAATTATGCGCCGTAGGCGAGCCTTCGCCAAAGCGTCGCCGGTCCGTCAGGACAGGCCGGGCGCGGTCGCCTACATCTCGCGTCACGGCCAGCGGGCCGCACCGACGAGGAGACCGAGACATGAACGCGCAACGCCGTGATGTGCTGCAGCGCATGGGGAAGACCGCCGCGCTCGCGGCCGGGCTGGTGGCCGGGGTGCTCCGGCCGACAGAGGTGCTCGCCGCCTGGAACCACCGGGCGTTCGACGCGAAGCGACTGAGCGATGCGCTTGATGCCCTCGGCGTCGAGCGCCCGGCCGCGACCCGGGACATCCTGATCCAGGCACCGGAAACCGTCGACAGCGGGGCGTTCGTGCCGATCGAGATCGTCAGCACCATCGCCGGCACCGAGACCCTGGCGCTGTTCGTCGACCGGAATCCGTGGCCCTACATCGCCAGGTTCGACGTGTCGCGGGGTGCCCTCGCGTACGCCAGCATTCGCGTACGCGTGGGCGAGAGCTCTCCGGTCCGCGTGGTGGCGAACGCCGGCGGCCGGCAGTACGTCGCCGTCAAGCAGGTGAACGTGACGGTCGGGGGCTGCGGCGACGCGAGCGGCGGCGACGCTTCGGCGGCGCTCGACGGCTCCCAGGCGCCGCAGCCGATCCGGATCCGCGCCATCGCGGCCGGCGAAGTGGCGAGCGTCCGCGTGCTCATGACGCATCCGATGGAGAACGGATTGCGCAAGAGCGGCTCGGGGCAGCCGATCCCGGAGCACTTCATCCGGAGCGTCAGCGCGCGACTCAACGGCCGGACGGTCCTCGAGGCAGAATTCGGCCGCTCCGTCTCGGCGAATCCGCTGATCGGCTTCAAGGTGAAGGGCGCAAAGGCCGGCGACAGGCTCGTGCTGCGCTGGGAGGACAGCAAGGGTCTCGCGCGGACCGACGAGGCCAGCGTGAGCGCGTCTTGACGGCCCGCGCCGGGACGGAGCGGTGATCCGAAGCCGCTTACGCTGGTCGGCCCGCGCGGGCCGCGGCGTCAGCCGGCGTCCGCGGCCGCCGGTTCCGCCGCGCGCACCTCGGCGATCGCGGCGCGTCCCTGGGTGAGGTGCAGGTGCATGAGCTCGCCGGCGCGCTCGGCGTCGCGCGCGCGCATCGCGGCGAGGATGGCCCGATGCTCGGCGAGCGACTGCTGCACGCGGCCGCGGGCGAGGAGCGAGTGGTGCCGCGCGAGGCGCAGCACCTTGCGCAGGTCCTGGATCACCTGCGCGAGCCAGCGGTTGCCCGCGAGCTCCATGACGGCGCGGTGGAAATCCTGGTTGGCCTCGAAGAACCGGTCGCGGTTGCCCTTCGACGCGTGCGTCTCGAGCGCGTCGTGCAGCGCCTCGAGCCGGCGCAGGTCGGCCGTGGTCGCCTTCAGCGTCGCCTCGTGGGCGCAGCGGCCCTCGAGGAGGGCGAGCACCGGGAAGATCTCGTCCAGGTCGCGATCGGCGACTTCGGTCACGTAGCATCCGCGCCGCGGCTTGAGCGTGACCATGCCCTCGGCCGCGAGCACCTTGAGCGCCTCGCGCAGCGGGGTGCGGCTGATGCCGTACTGCGCCGCGAGCGCCTGCTCGTCGAGCCACTCTCCGGGGGCGAACTCGTGCGCGAAGATGCGCTCGCGCAGCCGCTTCGCGACCTCGACGTAGAGCGCCGAAGGAGCGATCGTGGCGGCCGGGGCAAGCGCCGCGCGGGAGCCTCTTGCATTCATAATTATGAGTACAGTATTATCCGGCCAGGGAATTGTCAAGGGTCAGCGCGTTGCGACGCCGGTCGCGCGCCCGACTCCGGAGGAACGCGTCATGTCCGATACCCCGAAGATTCGCACCTCAGCGGACCTGCCTGAGTGGGAGAAGGCGGCGGCGAAGTCCGCGCCCGGCGGCAATGCGGGCGAGCTCGTCTGGCGCACGCCGGAAGGACTCGCGGTGAAGGCGCTCTATACGCGCCGCGACGTCGAGGGCCTGCCCTACAGCGACACGCTGCCCGGTTTCGCGCCGTTCGTGCGTGGTCCGCAGGCCACCATGTACGTCGGCCGTCCCTGGACGATCCGGCAGTACGCCGGCTTCTCGACCGCCGAAGACTCGAATGCGTTCTTCCGCGAGACGCTCGCCGGCGGCGGGCAGGGCGTTTCGGTGGCGTTCGATCTCGCCACCCATCGCGGGTACGACTCCGATCACCCGCGCGTGACGGGCGACGTCGGCAAGGCGGGCGTGGCCATCGACTCGGTCGAGGACATGAAGATCCTCTTCGACGGCATCCCGCTCGACCGGGTCTCGGTCTCGATGACGATGAACGGCGCGGTGCTGCCGGTGCTCGCGGGCTACATCGTCGCCGCCGAGGAGCAGGGCGTCCGGCAGGCCGATCTCTCGGGGACCATCCAGAACGACATCCTGAAGGAGTTCATGGTCCGCAACACCTACATCTACCCGCCGGCGCCCTCGATGCGCATCGTCGCCGACATCATCGAGTACACCGCCGGGCACATGCCGAAGTTCAACTCGATCTCGATCTCGGGCTACCACCTGCAGGAGGCCGGCGCGACCCAGGCGCTCGAGCTCGCCTTCACGCTCGCCGACGGCAAGGAGTACGTGAAGACCGCGATCGCGCGCGGCATGGACGTCGACGCGTTCGCCGGCCGGCTGTCGTTCTTCTTCTGCCTCGGCATGAACTTCTATCTCGAGGTCGCGAAGCTGCGCGCCGCGCGCCTGCTGTGGTGGCGGATCATGCGGGAGTTCGCGCCGAAGAGCCCCCGCTCGCTGATGCTGCGCACGCACTGCCAGACCTCGGGCTGGTCGCTGACCGAGCAGGATCCGTACAACAACATCGTGCGCACGGCGATCGAGGCGATGGCCGGCGTGTTCGGCGGGACGCAGTCGCTGCACACCAACTCGTTCGACGAGGCGATCGCGCTGCCCTCGGACTTCTCGGCGCGCATCGCCCGCAACACGCAGCTCGTGATCCAGGAGGAGACCCACATCTGCGACGTGGTCGACCCATGGGCGGGCTCCTACATGATGGAGCGCCTGACCCAGGAACTCGCCGAAGCGGCCTGGCGGATCATCGAGGAGGTCGACGGCATGGGCGGCATGACCAAGGCGGTCGAGTCCGGCTGGGCGAAGCTGCGGATCGAGCAGTGCGCCGCCGAGAAGCAGGCGCGCATCGACCGCGGCGAGGACGTGATCGTCGGCGTGAACAAGTACCGCAACGCGCAGGAGACGCCGGTCGAGGTGCGCGAGATCGACAACACGGCCGTGCGCGATGCGCAGATCGCCCGCCTCGCAAGGCTGCGCTCGACGCGCGACGCGGCGGCCGTGCGGTCCGCGCTCGAAGCGCTTGGCCGGGCCGCCGCGAGCGGGCGCGGAAACCTGCTCGCGCTCGCGATCGAGGCGATGCGCGCACGCGCGACGGTCGGCGAGGTCTCCGACGCCCTGGAGCGGGTCTGGGGACGCTTCAAGGCCGACGCGCAGAGCGTGTCCGGCGTGTACGGCGCGGCGTACGCCGACGACGCCGAGTGGGCGGCGCTGCAGGCCGAGGTGCGGCGGTTCGGCGACGAGGAAGGCCGGCGACCGCGCGTGCTGGTCGCCAAGCTCGGCCAGGACGGCCACGACCGCGGCGCCAAGATCGTCGCGACCGCGTTCGCCGACCTCGGATTCGACGTCGACATCGGGCCGCTCTTCCAGACCCCGGAGGAGGCCGCGCGCCAGGCGCTCGAGAACGACGTGCATGCGGTCGGCGTCTCGACGCTCGCGGCCGGGCACAAGACACTCGTCCCGGCGCTGATCGAGGCGCTGAAGGCGCAGGGCGCGGGCGACATCGCCGTGTTCGTGGGCGGCGTGGTGCCGGCGCAGGACTACGACTTCCTGCGGCGCGCCGGCGTGAAGGGCGTCTTCGGGCCGGGCACGCCGATTCCCGAGGCCGCGCGCAAGGTGCTCGCCGCGATCCGCGCGGTGCGCACCACGACCGTCTGATCGCGATGCAAGCGAACCGGGTTTCCGTCGGCACGCCGGCGCAGGACTCCGCCTCCGCGCAGGAGGGGACATGCAAGGGGCGGGAGGGTGTGAGCGGGCGTCCTCCTGCGCTCCTGCGCCCCTCGTTCGTACGACCGCGATCCGGGTTGAACGAGGCCCTCGCGGGCGGCATTTCCTGAGAGCCTGTTAGGGGGAGGGCCATGCACGAGATCATCGAGCAGCTTGCCGAGAAGCGCGCCGCGGCGCGTCTCGGCGGCGGCGCGAGCCGCATCGAGGCACAGCACGCGAAGGGCAAGCTCACCGCGCGCGAGCGCATCGAGCTCCTGCTCGACACCGGCAGCTTCGAGGAATGGGACATGTTCGTCGAGCACCGGTGCACCGACTTCGGCATGGCCGACCAGAAGGTGCCCGGCGACGGCGTGGTGACCGGCTACGGCACCATCAACGGCCGGCTGGTGTTCGTCTTCAGCCAGGACTTCACCGTGTTCGGCGGCTCGCTCTCCGAGCCGCACGCCGAGAAGATCTGCAAGGTGATGGACCACGCGATGCGCGTCGGCGCGCCGGTGATCGGGCTGAACGACTCGGGCGGCGCGCGCATCCAGGAAGGCGTTGCCTCGCTGGGCGGCTACGCCGAGGTGTTCCAGGGGAACGTGCTCGCCTCCGGCGTGATCCCGCAGGTCTCGCTGATCATGGGGCCGTGCGCGGGCGGCGCCGTGTACTCGCCGGCGATGACCGACTTCATCCTGATGGTGAAGGACTCCTCCTACATGTTCGTCACCGGGCCCGAGGTGGTGAAGACGGTGACGCACGAGGAGGTCACCGCCGAGGAGCTCGGCGGCGCGCTCGACACGCTGGTGCCCGACAACCCGAACAAGCCCTACGACATCAAGGAGCTCGTCTTCAAGGTCGTCGACGAGTACGACTTCTTCGAGCTGCAGCCCGACCACGCGAAGAACATCGTGATCGGCTTCGGGCGGATGGAAGGGCAGCCGATCGGCATCGTCGCCAACCAGCCGCTGGTGCTGGCGGGCTGCCTGGACATCAAGTCGTCGATCAAGGCCGCCCGCTTCGTGCGCTTCTGCGACGCGTTCAACATCCCGATCGTCACCTTCGTCGACGTGCCCGGCTTCCTGCCCGGCACTTCGCAGGAGTACGGCGGCATCATCAAGCACGGCGCGAAGCTGCTCTACGCCTACGCCGAGGCGACCGTGCCCAAGGTCACGGTGATCACGCGCAAGGCCTACGGCGGCGCCTACGAC